>CAZBWK010000103.1:0-14074 GCA_964495655.1 uncultured Prolixibacteraceae bacterium
GCAGTATCATCGAAAAAAAGAAAATAGTATGAGTATATATAAAAACGCTGTTAACAAGCCTATTACCACGTTTATGATCTTTATGGCGCTTGTGGTAATGGGAATTTATTCCCTTGTCAGGATACCGGTTGACCTCTATCCGGAGATGGATCCGCCATATATATCAGTGATGACTACCTATCCGGGGGCCAATGCAAGTGATATTGAATCCAATGTTACACGTACACTGGAGGATGCACTTAACTCGGTAGACAACCTGAAAGAGATCACTTCCACCTCTTCAGATAATCTTTCGGTTATTTTTCTTGAATTTGAGTGGGAGAGCAATCTTGACGAAGCAACCAATGATATCCGGGATGTACTTGACCGGATAATAGATTATCTTCCGGAGGGTGCGGAACGGCCCATGATCTTTAAATTTAATACCAGCATGATGCCTATTGTCTTCTATGCTGTAACGGCAAAAGAGAATTATCCCGGACTGGAAAAACTTCTTGATGAGAAGATCATCAATCCGCTTAACCGCATAGAAGGTATTGGCTCTATCGGACTTATGGGTGTGCCGCGCCGTATTGTATATGTTGATGCCGATCCACGTTTGCTAGATGCTTACAACCTAACTATAGAGCAGATTGGCAACACAATAGCAGGAGAAAACATGAACCTGCCTTCAGGTAATGTAAAGATGGGAAATCTTGACTACCAGTTACGTGTGCAGGGAGAATTTAACACAAGTGAAAGGATAAGGGACCTGGTGGTCAGCAATATGGCAGGCAAGCCTGTCTACATACACGACGTGGCAACTGTCCGCGATTCCATTAAAGACCTAACTCTTGACGAAACTATAAACGGAGAGAAAGGCCTCAGGATGTTTGTAATGAAACAGTCTGGCGCCAACACAATGAAGGTAGCCCGCGAAGTGCGTAAAAACCTTGCTGATTTACAGAAGGAGCTGCCTCCTGATGTTGAGATTAACCTGATAATGGACACATCAGACTTTATTAAAGGGTCTATAAACAACTTGTCAGAGACACTGATGTGGGCATTTCTCTTTGTGATCCTGGTTGTACTCTTCTTTCTGGGAAGATGGCGGGCTACGTTTATCATTGTACTCACCATTCCGATATCTCTAATAGTCGCATTCCTTTACCTGTTTGTTTCAGGCAGTTCAATCAATGTAATCTCACTTACCTCGCTGTCTATTGCCATCGGTATGGTGGTTGATGATGCAATTGTTGTTCTGGAAAATATTACCCGTCATGTCGAAAGAGGTGCAACACCCCGTGAGGCAGCTATTTATGCCACCAATGAAGTTTGGCTGGCGGTCATAATCACTACCCTCGTGGTAGTGGCAGTATTTTTCCCCTTAACGCTGGTAGGCGGAATGACAGGTGTTATCTTTAATGAACTGGGATGGATAGTTACAATTACAGTTGTAACCTCAACTGTGGCAGCCATTTCTCTGACACCAATGCTTTCCTCAAAATTCCTGAGACTCCGCGAAAAAAACAAACAACCTAAATGGTATAGCTACGAGCAGACAATTGAAAAGGGACTGGGACGGCTGGACGGATTTTATGAAAAAACTCTCCGGTGGGCACTGCGGCATAAATTGTTTACTCTGTTAATGGCTCTGTCAATATTTATCGGATCCATTCTTCTGCTCCAATTCATCCAAACTGACTTTATGCCTGAATCGGACGAAAGCCGCATCACCGCATCGGTGGAGTTACAGACCGGCACCAGAGTGGAAGAGACCATCAGGACAACACGCTATATTGAAAGTGTTATAAAAGAAAGGTATCCTGAGGTGCAGATACTTTCAGCATCATCAGGTTCGGATGACGAAGGTGGAATGTTTTCTCTCTTTACAACAACAGGCTCCAATATGATAAACTTTATGATGAGGCTTTCCGATATTGACGAAAGGGAAAGATCAGTCTGGGAGATAGCTTCAGGGATCCGCGAAGTGATAGGAGCATTGCCTGAAGTCATAAACTTCAGCGTTGAAACAGCCGGCAGCGGAATGGGGGGAGCTTCAAATACTGTTGATGTTGAAATTTTTGGTTACGATTTTGATATCACCAATGCAATAGCCGAGGAGATGAGGAAAAGACTGGAAAATGTTGACGGAGCTATTGATGTGCAGGTAAGCCGTAAAAATGATAAACCTGAACTGCAATTTTTACTTGACCGGGATAAACTGGCATTGCACGGATTAACAACTGCCCAGGTCTCCACATTCATAAGAAACAGAGTGACCGGCATGGTAGCTTCCCAATATAAAGAGGAAGGAGAAGAATATGACATAAGGGTAAGGCTGAAAGAAGAGTTCAGGAACTCAATAACCGACCTTGAAGAAATATCAATAATTACCCCGGCGGGAGCACGGATAAAAATGAAAGAGCTGGGTGAGATAAAGGAGTACTGGTCACCTCCAAATATTCAGCATAAAAGAAGGGAGCGTATAGTTTCAGTTACTGCCAAACCCGACAGGATAGCACTTGGTGAGCTCGCAAACCGTATAAAGTCGGCAATAGCTGATGTTGAAATACCTCAGGAGGTATTAATAAATGTTGGAGGGGCTTATGAAGACCAGCAGGAATCGTTCATGGATCTCGGCCTGTTAATGGTGATCAGCCTTATATTGGTATTTATCGTGATGGCCTCCCAGTTTGAATCATTCACAATGCCATTTATAATAATGTTCTCAATACCTTTTGCATTCACCGGGGTTATTCTCGGTCTGCTGCTAACGGGAACAACCCTGAGCCTGGTAGCTGCCCTGGGGGCTGTACTCCTTATTGGCATTGTAGTCAAGAACGGTATAGTGCTTATCGACTTCACCAATTTGATGCGCGATCGCGGACTGGAACTTTATGAGGCTATAGCTGTTTCAGGAAAATCCCGTTTACGCCCTGTAATAATGACTGCCGCCACAACAATTTTGGGAATGTTACCGCTGGCCCTGAGCACAGGAGAAGGAGCCGAACTGTGGCGCCCGATGGGTATTACTGTAATCGGGGGATTAGTATTTTCAACGCTGGTGACCATGGTTATTGTTCCTGTAATGTACGGACTGATGGCTCATCACGGAGAACGCAGCAAAAAGAGAAGTGTGCTGAAACAGATAAGATTTATGGAATAGTTCTGAAATAAAAGTCAGAGCTTTGCAGACCGTCGGTTGAAACCGACGGCAAGGGATAAGGCCGGATTAAGCAGAATGTGGATCAGTACCTTATCCTTTGCCGTTCGCTTCAGCGAACGGATATAAAAAAAACTATTTAAATTTTACAAAACTTAATATTTGACAATTAATTCACTATAATTAAAAATTTTAAACGAATGAAAGCTGTGATGATAATATTCAACCAGGCCAATACCGAACGTGTGGAATATATGTTCGACAAGCTTGGGATAAGAGGATATACCTGGTTTAATGATGTAAAAGGCAGAGGTTCGGTAACAGGTGAGCCACGCATGGGAACACATACCTGGCCGGAGATGAACTCTGCAGCCATTGCAATTATCCCTGACGACCAGGTTGACAATCTGCTTAATGCGGTTGAAAAGCTGGATAATATAAATAAGGAGGTAGGAGTCAGGGCTTTTGTCTGGCCGGTAGAAAGAACGGTCTAACCAGATTACCTGCCGGTCATTTCAAAGTGTAATTATACAACTTGCCTCCACGGCTGCCTACAATGAGGTTCAAAGCTCCTGAGCTGTCGGTAAGCCGGCCGATGCTGAATTCACTGCTGCCATGCAGTGGAAATCCATCATGCAGCTTGCCATCAGGATTATACAGGTATATTTTATTTGATCCGGCATCAACGACACCTATCTTTTTCAGGTTTTGCGAAAAAGTATATATATTTGGAGGACAAGCAATTGACCTTCCAATCTTTTTACTGAACAGTTTTTTGCCATTTTCGTCCAATACTGTTATCTCATTTTTATCAACAAAAATAAAATCAGGGATTTTGTTTCCATTCAGGTCATCCACTGCAAAGAAATGATCTTTGCTGAAACGGGATGTTCTCTTTTCTTCATGTTTCCCGTCAAAATATATGTAATGGACATTACCTGTATCATCGGATACAACGATCTTGGGAATTCCGTCGGTATTGAGCATTAGTGGATTGTCTGAAAAGCTTATGGAAAGATCGACCGGCACCCGGGTTTCTCCCCTCCGGTCCTGGATATAAATGTGTTTTTTATCTTTAAAAACTATATAATCTTTACCGGAAATTCTAAAATGCTGCACCGGCGTTGTTACCACATCGCCGGTCCGGTCGAAATTCCAACCCGATACAATTTTCCCCTGGTAATCATACATATAAATCTTCCTGTCCTCACCGGCCACTACATACCTGTAATTACGGTTCTTGTCATAATCAAACACATTTATTCCGTTTGTGGCGGGTGACTTAAGGGTAACGGGGAAATCTGCCACATTTTTGCCGTTCCGGTCAATAACAAAGATTTTTTCTTTTGTGTTAAAAAGGTATTGTAACTTACCGTTCCTGTAATAGTCAACCTGGTGGATTTCGCTAAGGACCGGTCCCGGAAGTGGCAGGCTCCATCGAATATTACCTCCTCGGGTTAACAGGAGCAGATTATTCCTGCTGTCAGTGACAATAATATCCCGGTCAGCCGGATTATTGGCATTAGTCAGCAACCAGGGCTTTTTAATTATATCATTACCTATTGTACTTTGCCAGGTCGTTTGCGGCTGTTCAGCTAATTCAGGATCATAGACCAGCCGAATTAAATTATGATAAGAACCTTTATTGTATTGAACCTGCCAGTTGGCAGTGCGGAATTTCCTGAGGTTCTCCTCATTGTCAGTCACCTTCTTAAGAAATACCGGTGAAAAGATCTCAGGTCCGTAGCCAAACGCCTTGTTAATATCTATATAAACATTCAGATTAGCTCTGCCCGCGTTTTTCTGCATAGACCTTTGATAAATCACATCTCTTGCCAGCACTGTACCGTTGGCAATACTATGCAAGTACTCCTTTAACCCCTGGCTGGTATTACAAAATATCATGCAATTATTATAAAAAGTGACATATTCGGCTGTAGCCATAAAAAATGGTGTTCCAAGCCAGATACCCGGGAAGGAAGGGTAAGGAAATTTATATATCGGAACTCTCACTCTGCTGTTGAGTTCATATTCCACTTTCAGTGAATCTGGCTGATATCCTGCTCGCGAAGCATAACCGGACAGCATACTGTTCATTTGATCTTCCGCTGCTGCCTGATTCTCTGTATGCAATATAAAATAAACCGTCTTATTATCAGGATTTACAGGGATAGTAGCAGACGCGATGACAATTTGATCCTTAACAATATCTCTGAACGATTCCCTTATGTTATTGCGGAAACCCCGTTCAAACCTCTTGATCCTCTCTTCCCTCATATAATAAGAACCTGAGTGTATAAAATAATCTTCCAGCCGTTTAAAAAATAGTTTTTTGTCAGACACGGCGATGTTAGCAAAAAAAGAGGTGTTTTGGGGTAAAAATTCATCAGCACTAAAGCGGACAGGCTGTTGGCCATCAAAAACAGAGAGGTAATGATTCAGTGAATCGTCAGCCGCTGAATAACCACTAAATGTCAGGTTATCTTTACCAAAAAGGAGATCCAGCGAGCTCCATGAGGCATAATCCCTGAATTTCTCAGACTGTAAGCGTGTTGTGGATTTCACAGGATCGCCAAATTCGTCAAAACGCCCTTTGGCATCACTGTTCATGATGTTACTCATAAATCCGGGAAAATAGTTGTGATTAATAAAAAGTGATGATCCTCCGGAGGTGGCCGATCTGTAAATATCCCGGAAAAACCTGTCATTAACTATCCCTTTTGAGGCCAGTTGCCTGATTGACTGTTCCACCAGTAATGATTCACTGCTGACAAGCAATAATCCTTCAGCAAATGAATATATCACAGACTTAGTACCTTCTCCGGTATCTATCTCAATAATTTTACTTTTCCCATAATCTTTCTCCGAGCGCCTGAATTTTTCGGGTGGATATATATAATTAAAAAGTTGACGGACAGCATCTTTTCGATTATTACCGTCAGCTTTGGCTATTAACAGAGGCGCAAGCTGATTTCTGCCTGTAACACAAAATGCCAGGATAAAAGGAGAATTTCGAAGACTTGATGAAATATCTTTTGAATCCCGGATAACTGTATCCAGATGAAATAATAAACCAGTATGGAATTTCTCTATAGAGATCAGTTCCCGCATAAGCGGGCTATCAAACGGTACAGAACTCAAAGATCTGACTTCTGTAAAAAAGGGGGTTGATACAGGAACTGCCTTATAGACAGAAGTATCTTTAAAAAACGATACCTCCTTAGTTGAGAAAAAATAGAAATAACCGGTAATTACTGCTGTTAAAATAACTACAATTGTTATAATAATCCGTTTCATCCTTCCCGAAATTTTTTCAAAACTACAAAATTGATCTGCTCTGACAGACAATTTTCCAAAAGATTAATGAAAGAAGGATTGTTAATAACTTCTACTATAATTGTTTTGCAACTTCAACTTCATGGAATGCCTCAATGTAATCTCCGTTCTTAATATCATTGAAATTTTCAATATTCAATCCGCATTCGTAGCCGTTTTTTACCTCTTTGACATCCTCCTTAAAACGTTTCAGAGAACCCAGGTTGCCGGTATAAATAACTATGCCATCGCGTATAACTCTTATTCTTGAATTCCTGTTGATCTTACCGTCACGAACTATACATCCTGCAACAGTACCGACTTTTGTGATCTTAAATGTCTCAAGCACCTCAGCCGAACCGGTGATCTCCTCTTTGATATCAGGTGACAGCATCCCTTCCATAGCAGCTTTGATCTCATTAATTGCATCGTAAATAATTGAATATAAACGAATATCTATCTGCTCGCGTTCTGCCAGTTTACGTGCCCCCAGAGAGGGTCTGACCTGGAACCCGACTACGATAGCTTCAGAAGCAGCGGCAAGAAGGATATCAGACTCAGAGATCTGGCCTACTGCTTTATGTTTTACATTTACCTGGATTTCTTCTGTGGATAATTTGATCAGCGCATCCGAGAGAGCTTCAACCGAACCATCCACATCACCTTTGATTATAAGGTTCAACTCCTGGAAGTTGCCAATTGCAATTCTCCTGCCTATTTCATCAAGAGTGATATGTTTTTGTGAACGAAGTCCCTGCTCCCTTGCAAGCTGTTCACGTTTATTTGCAATGCTTCTTGCATCACGTTCACTTTCAAGTACATTAAAATTGTCTCCTGCCTGGGGTGCCCCATCCAGTCCGAGAATAATTGCAGGCTCTGCCGGACCGGCTTTTTCAATCTTCTGATTACGTTCATTGAACATAGCCTTAACATGTCCGAAGTACTTACCTGCAAGAATAATATCTCCCGCTCTGAGGGTACCATTCTGGACCAGCACAGTTGCCACATATCCCCTTCCGCGATCAAGCGAAGATTCAATAATTGTACCTGATGCGTGCCTGTCGGGATTAGCCTTTAATTCCAGCAATTCAGCTTCAAGAAGAACTTTTTCAAGCAGTTCATATACTCCGTCGCCCATTTTTGCTGAAATATCGTGCGACTGATATTTGCCACCCCACTCCTCAACCAGGTAATTCATGTTAGCAAGCTCCTCCTTGATCCTTTCCGGATTAGCGCCGGGTTTATCAATCTTGTTGATGGCGAAAACAATAGGAACACCTGCAGCAGAAGCATGGTTTATTGCTTCAACAGTCTGAGGCATAACATTATCGTCGGCAGCTACAATAATAATTGCAATATCTGTCACCTGCGCGCCTCTTGCACGCATCGCAGTGAAGGCTTCATGCCCGGGTGTATCAAGGAAGGTGATCTTCTTGCCCTCTTTAAGATGAACATTATAAGCGCCAATGTGCTGTGTGATACCCCCTGCTTCACCTGCAATCACATTTGTGCTTCGTATGTAGTCGAGTAAAGATGTCTTGCCGTGATCAACGTGTCCCATCACAGTTACTATCGGGGGCCTTGAAACCAGGTCTTCTTCAGAATCTTCCTGCGACTCAATTGATTCCTGAATGTCTACACTGACAAATTCAACCGAATAGCCAAATTCCTCAGCAACAATAGAAAGCGTTTCAGCATCAAGCCTTTGATTTATCGAGACAAACAATCCAAGGCTCATACATGTAGAAATGATCTCAGTAACATTAACATTCATCATGTTGGCAAGCTCATTGGCAGAGACAAACTCAGTAACCTTCAATACTTTTTTCTCCTGATTGAGCTTTTCAATATCTGCCTGCTTCCTTTCACTTATAGCAGCCCTCTTATCACGCCTGTGCTTGGAACCTTTCGATTTCCCTTTTGATGTCAACCGGGCCAGAGTATCTTTAATTTGTTTCTGAACTTCCTCTTCATTCACCTCCTTCTTCAGAAGTACCTTTTTCTTTCTTCCCGTCTGCTTTTGAGTCTTCTTTTCTATTTTCGGCTTTTCAGCAGCCTGCTTATCTTCAAGTTTAATCTTTCCTGTTTCCTTAATCCTTTTTCTGCGTTTCTTATGACTGTCAGAATCTGAACTTATCTTAAGCTTTTTCTGTTTTTTCTCGGGCAAATCTATTTTGCCAACAACGGTGGGCCCTGTAAGTTGCTGAGACTTAGCCTTAATGATATCTGATTCCTTCCGGCTAATACCTTCTGCTTTTTCACTTTCAGGCTCTTCTTTTACAGCTCCTTCCGTTTTGTGAACAACAGTTTTCTTCTTAAACCGCTCTTTTCTCTCTTTTTCTTTTTCTTTTCTTGATTTTTTCGGGGGGCGGGTCTTTTGATTGATGGTTGCAAGATCTATTCTCCCAACAACTTTCACATCGTCTACCCTGGGAACTTCAGTTTCAATTTCCTCTCCCGACTCCTTTTGAGGCTCCTCAGGTTTAACTTCATCTTTACTGTCTTCAGCAGGAGGCTCCTCTCTCTTTTCTTCTGCAACCAGGGGTTGTTCTTCCCTGACAGGCTTTTCCTCAACAGGTTCCTCAGCAACAGGTTTCTCCTCTTTAGCTTCAATAACTTTTTCTTTTTCAACTGGTGGTTCAACCTTCTTTTCAGTCTCCGCTGCAACAGGTTCCTTCTCTTTCTCTTCTTTAACCTCTTCCTTCTCTTCCGTCAACTCCTTCTTCTCAGTTTTCTCTGCTATTTCTGTTTTCTCTTCCTTTTTTACAACAGGAGGCACCTTCTTCTTTGGTGTTTCCGGTTTTGGCTTAACAGGAATGATAACCTTTTCTTCAACCACTTCTTCCGGTTCTTCCTCAGGTTCCTCTTCGACCTCCACTTCGTCTTCCCTGTCATCTATAGAGATCACTTCCTGTTTGGGCCTGTGGCTTTTAAAAATAATTTTCTCAGACTCTTTTTTTAAGTTCAGGTCGATCTTATATTCCTTTTCCAGAAGCTGAACTGCGTCTTCAGTAACCTTGGTATTCGGATTTGAATCGATATCAAAACCCTTTTTATGCAGAAAATCCACAATTGTATGTATCCCTACATTAAATTCTCTTGCAAGTTTACTAAGTCTGATTGTCTTGCCTGCTGTCATAAATTATTATTTTCCATTATTTTTCCCTACTCAAATTCCGACTTGAGGATTTTCAAAACCTCATCTACCGTCTCTTCCTCCAGGTCTGTACGTTTTATTAATTCATTTCTTGGAATATTGAGTACGTTTTTAGCCGTATCACAACCTATTCCCTTCAAAGTATCAATAATCCAGCTGTCAATTTCATCGGCAAATTCATCAAGATTGACATCTTCATCATCCTCTTGCATCTCTCTGTAAACATCAATTTCGTATCCGGTAAGCTGACTTGCCAGTCTGATATTCAGGCCTCCTTTCCCTATAGCCAGAGAAACCTCCTCTGGTTTAAGGTAAACCTCAGCTCTCTTCTCATCCTCAATTATCTTAATATTGGTGATCTTGGCGGGATTCAAGGCCCTCTTTATAAAAAGCTGAATGTTTGAAGAGTAATTTATTACATCAATGTTTTCATTCCTCAACTCCCTGACTATACCGTGAATTCTGGATCCTTTCATTCCAACACAGGCGCCGACGGGATCGACTCGTTCATCGTAAGATTCCACTGCAACCTTTGCTCGTTCTCCGGGCACCCTGACTATCTTTTTGATGGTGATCAAACCGTCAAATATTTCCGGTATTTCAAGTTCAAATAACCTCTCAAGAAACTCAGGTGCGGTGCGCGACAAAATTATCATCGGATTATTATTCCTGAGTTCCACTTTGTATACAATTGCCCGAACGGTGTCCCCTTTTCTGAAGAAATCAGATGGAATCTGTTCAGATTTGGGGAGGAGCAACTCATTGCCTTCATCATCAAGAATAAGAATCTCCTTTTTCCATACCTGGTATACTTCTCCGGTTACAATATCCCCTATTTTATCTTTGTACTTGCCATATACATAGTCCTTTTCAAGTTCAAGAATACGGCTTGCCAGATTTTGCCTGAGATTTAAAATGGCACGCCGCCCAAAATCTATAAGCTTAACCTCATCTGTCACTTCCTCTCCCACTTCATAATCACTGTCAATTTTTTGAGCCTCCGACAATGTGATCTGTAAGTTTGGATCCTCCAATTCATCATCATCCACCACCTCACGGTTTCTCCAGATCTCAAAATCACCTTTATCGATGTTAATAATTACATCAAAATTTTCGTCGGTACCATACTGCTTAATGAGCACACTTCGAAAAACATCTTCCAGAACACTCATCATGGTTACTCTGTCTATGTTTTTCAATTCCTTAAATTCAGCAAAAGTATCGATAAGGCTAATATTTTCCATCTCTTTTCAGTTTATTAAAAGTAATAATTACTTTAGCGCTCTTAATATCATTATAATCAAACCTGATCTCCTTAATTACCGTCTGTTTTTTCTTTTTCCCTTCAACCTTCTCCCTTGCAGAGTATTCAATTATAAAATCATCATTCCCTGCATTTTTCAGGGTCCCTTTAATCCGGGCCCCTCCATTCGTCAATATTTCCACCGGACGGCCAATATTCTTCAAATATTGCTCTCTTACCCTGAAACTTTCAGATAATCCGGGTGAAGAAACCTGCAATTCAAAATCTTCATTATCTCTGTCAAGTTCTTCCTCCAGCTTACGGTGAAACAAAACACACTCTTCAATAGTCAGGCCTTTGAAGCTGTCGACATACACCCTGATGACATTGGATGCCTTCACCTCAACTCCTGCCAGAAACATATCCTCTTCAAGCAGTTTCTTTACCAGTTCTGTTATCTTTCCTTTATCTGCCATTATTTCCCGGTAACAAAATAGGGAACCTACGGCCCCCTATTTCAGGTTATCTGAAAAATCATTGCAAAAATAATAATTTCCTGCCAAAAACACAAAAAATATAATATGTGATAAATGCCTAAATTCGAATTAATTAAAGTTTTTTACATTTATGCGGTCAAACAAATAAAATCACTAACTGTGGCATACTTCTTCAAAATTAAAAAAAAGAGACATTAAAATCGCATGAGAAAGATAAAAGAATTGGACATTAATTAGTTTAAAACTATATTTGCAACGCCTAAAAAAAAGATAAATGAAATTTAAAGCAAAAGACATTGCTTCATATCTTAACGGACAAATTATTGGTGACGGCAATGTCATAGTCACTGCTGTATCTAAAATCGAAGAGGGTAAACCCGGCACGCTGGCTTTTCTTGCCAATCCAAAATATGAAAATTATCTATACTCAACTCTGGCATCAATTGTGCTGGTAAATAAAAATTTTGAACCAAAAGCAGAAGTAAAAACTACCTTAATAAAAGTAGAGGATGCCTATCAGGCGTTTGCTTCTCTTCTTGAACTATATACCAGAGCCAGGAGACAGGAGCTTAAGGGTATTGAACAGCCGTGCTATATTGATAAATCTGCGACTATCGGCGAAGATATCTATGCGGGGGCATTTAGCTATGTCGGGAAAAACGCAAAGATAGGCACAGGAGTAAAACTGTATCCGCAGGTCTATGTAGGAGATAATGTTACCATTGGAGATAACTGCATCCTCTATCCGGGTGTCAGGATCTATGAAGACAGCATCGTCGGCAATAATTGCATTCTGCACGCAGGTTCTGTAATCGGATCTGACGGATTTGGATTTGCACAACATCCCGACGGAACTTATAAAAAGATACCTCAGATCGGAAATGTTATTATTGAAGATGATGTAGAGATAGGAGCGAACACTACTATTGATTGCGGGACAATGGATTCAACCATTATCCGCAGGGGAACAAAAATTGACAACCTTGTACAGATAGCCCACAATTGTGAGATTGGGGAAAATACCGTAATTGCAGCACAAACCGGGTTGGCAGGGTCAACAAAAGTTGGTAAAAATTGCAAATTTGCCGGACAGGTAGGCATTGCCGGACATCTTTCCATTGGCGATAATGTTCAGATAGGGGCACAATCAGGAGTAACCAAATCTATCAAGGATGACCAGATAGTATTGTCATCTCCGGCCTTTAACTATAAAGATGCATTGAAAACATATACGGTTTATCGTAATCTGCCAAATTTGAGGAAAGAAATTAACCAGCTGCTTAAAGATGTAAAATCCCTTCAACAGGATATATTGGCCTCTTCAAAGTGAATAAAATGGCAGTAAAGCAAAAAACTTTAGCACGGTCCTTCAAAATAGAAGGGAAAGGATTACACACAGGTGTTGATGTAACGATGAACTTTATACCAGCACCTGAGGACCACGGTTTTAAGTTCAAAAGGACAGACCTCGAAAACAAGCCTGTTATTGATGCAGATGTCGATCTGGTGGTTGACACATCCAGAGGCACCCTGCTTGAGAAAGACGGTGCCCGTATAGGAACTATTGAACACGCTCTTGCAGCAATGGCAGGAATGGACCTGGATAATGTCCTCATTGAGGTTGACAACGAAGAAGCCCCTATCATGGACGGCAGTTCCAGATACTTTGTAGAAGCTATTGAAGAGGCAGGCATCAGGGAACAGAACGCCGAAAGGGAATACTTCGAAATAGAAGAAAAAATAGAAATACTTGATGAAAAATCAGGATCGCACATCATAGCACTTCCTGATGATGATTACAGCATTAATGTTTTAATATCATTTAAATCGAGAGTACTTAACAACCAGTTCGCCACACTTGACTCAATAAAAGATTTCAAAGAGGAGATCGCTAATTGCAGGACATTTGTCTTCCTGCATGAACTGGAATATTTACTTAACAACAATCTCATTAAAGGAGGCGAATTAAATAATGCGATCGTAATTATAGATAATGAAATTAAACAGGAAGAGCTCGACCGGCTGGCAGATCTTTTTCATCATGATCATGTTGCTGTTAAACCGCAGGGAATTCTGAATAATCTTGAACTCTATTTCGATAACGAATGCGCCCGCCATAAACTGCTCGATGTTATCGGTGACCTTATACTTTGCGGGAAACACATTAAGGGCAGGATAATTGCCTTTAAACCCGGTCACAGGCCAAATACGATCTTTGCAAAAGCCCTGAAATCAAGCTGGAAACAGAAACAGGCATTACCCCCTGCGTATGACCCTAACATCCCACCTTTACTTGATATTAACCAGATAAAGGAGTTGCTCCCTCACCGTTATCCCTTCTTGTTGGTTGATAAAATATTATCTATAACCGATAAAGAGGTGATAGGAATGAAAAATGTGACATATAATGAACCTTTCTTTGGAGGGCACTTCCCGAACGAACCGGTTATGCCGGGTGTTTTGTTGATCGAAGCAATGGCACAAACCGGAGGTTTCCTTGTCCTCTGCGGGCTCGAGGGAAAATATTCAACCTATTTTATACGAATAGATAATGTTAAGTTTCGCAGGAAAGTCGTCCCCGGAGATACACTTATTTTTAAAATAGTCCTTAATTCACCTATCAGACGGGGTATTGCAACAATGAAAGGTATAACTTATGTAGGCAATAAAGTGGCGGCAGAAGGTGAATGTATGGCCCAGATTGTAAAACAAACAGA
>CAZBWK010000104.1:0-13751 GCA_964495655.1 uncultured Prolixibacteraceae bacterium
CCATTTTGGCATTTGCCTTGGTTCACAACGATCATGAACTGCTGAAAGATCTGCTTCCTTATTTTGTTCTGAATTATGAGTCATGGGAAAAAGAGAGGTTGTGTCACGACGGACTGTTCTGGCAGGTTGACGACAGGGATGGAATGGAAGTCTCTGTTGGAGGATCAGGGAAAAGAGCTACTATCAATTCATATATGGCCGGAGATGCGGAGGCAATTGCAAAGATTGCAGAAATGGCAGGCCAGATGACCATGGCCAGTGAATATGCAAATAAAGCAGACCATTTGAAAAACCTGATATTGACGAAGTTATGGGATGATAAGGATAAATTTTTTAAAACGTTGCCATTAAGTACAAAAGAGATTCAGGAATTAGGTGAACTGCCAAATCAGGAAACTTTTACACGTAATTCAAAAGATATCCCTGAACTTGTTGATGTACGCGAACTGCATGGATATACCCCATGGTATTTCAGCATACCGGAAGAGGATCATTCTTTAGCCTGGAAATTTCTTACAAGCCCTGAGGGATTCAAGGCTCCTTTTGGCCCGACAACAGCTGAACAAAGCCATCCGGGATTTAAGGTAACATACGAAGGCCATGCCTGTCAGTGGAACGGTCCGGGCTGGCCGTTTGCCACCTCTGTTACATTGAAAGCAATGGCTAACCTGCTCAGAGATTTCGACCAAACAACTATTTCAAAAAAGGATTTCATGGAATTGCTCCATACCTATTCAAATAGTCACCGGAGAATAGATGAGAAAGGTGAAAAAATATGCTGGATTGATGAAAACCTCAATCCTTTTACGGGTGACTGGATATCGCGGACAATGCTTAAAGCGAGGGGACATAAACCTGTTGAAAGAGGCAAAGATTACAATCATTCTGCTTTTTGTGATTTTATTATCAGCGATTTGACGGGGATCAGGCCTTCACTGAACAATATTTTAACAATAAATCCTTTGGTTCCGGAGGATCACTGGGATTGGTTTTGCCTTGACAGGGTTAAATATCATGACAAACTTATTACTGTTGTCTGGGATCAAAACGGGACAAAATATAACAAGGGCAAAGGATTCTCTGTATTTATTGACGGACATCTGAAACACAATTCATCAAACCTGAAAAAAATTGTAATTCAACCCTTTAAAGAATAGAGGGAACTACCTCTATCACACATAATCCCCTGCTTTCAAGCAAAAATTTCACATTAACCGATCCATTTGTATATGAGGTCAATAGTTCCTTACCCTTATTAGTGGTAATGTAAACCTCCCCTTTTGAGGCAAGGCCGTAGTCGCCTGACTTAAAACTAAAATCAACAGGGATTGGATCATCGCTTATGCTTGCCATAGCTATTCCCAGATTATTATCTTCTGATTTCCATGTTCCGGCATATAAAACCGGCACCTCTTTCTCAAATGTTGTAACACTGTTTCCTTTTCTTCCAACATAAATTGACAATCTTGAAATATTTATCTTTTCCACAGGCGATTGGATTTCCGGATTCCTGCAGAAATCTCCATATAACAGATATTTAAGGTTTTTGTATCTTATTCGGACAATATCCATGAGGTAGTTCATTTCCTGCTTTCTGTCCGAATTCAGAAAAGTGTGATAATTTGCAATTGTAGGCTGCATGCCCCAGACAAACGATCTTGCCTGTTCCATAAAAAACTGCTTGTTGAACTTTTCGTCCAGTAATTTTTCCGTATTCTCCGGCCGGTACTCTTCAGGCCATAAATTATTATACGGAGGGGTAACCAAAGAGGAGTAACTGCCATAAGTAACGGCATATTTATGGTAAACAGCCTGAAACAAGGGAATTACTTCTGTGTTTCCGATACCTGAATATCTCTCCCTGCTAACAGGTAAGGTCAGGAATGCATCAAGATACGGAATCCAGTTCTCTCCCGATCCTTCTCCTGCAAGGACAGGTTGCGTTTTATCAGATATTACAGTCCTGATCTGACTTGTAAGCTTTCCAAAACTGTCAACCCAATAATTTCCACCACCCGGAACATGTCCGTGTCCATTGTCATAACACATCCTGCTCAGACAGGCCTGATCCATATAGACACCATTTGTCTGATAAACATTCACTGCACTGTCGCACAACGAAGAGTATTTATTCCTCCAAAAATCTGTTGCTATACACATGTTTGTAAGTGAATTTCCTGTAAAAATATTATACACATGGGAATTCATTTTACCATTTATATCCCTGGCCGTAAAGGGCTCTGCATTTTCTCTTTCCCAGCTTTCAGATTTATCCCCCCACTGAAAATGATTCATGTATACAATGCATCTTACGCCCTCTTTTTGTGCTGATGTAACAGCGTCGATAAATGATTTTCCTCCCTCTCTGGGCGGGAAGTATTCCGGAAAGTTGTCATCGTATAAACAATTGTGCCACCAATGCCAGAAGACACTTACCGGCAGTCCCAATGTTTTTTTCAACGCCACTGCCGGTTTGAGTACATTATCAGATTCATTCCGGTTCCAAACCCACAGAGCCGTGCTATCCAGCCAGGAGGGATTCTGTTTATTATGGAACCTGCTCTCTTTGCACCACTGCTGCTGAATTCCCCATTCCCTGTACCGTTCGGCAGCTGTGATCCAGTCACCCGTAAAAGAGCCAATAACTGCCTCATAAGAAGGACTGTAACTGTCCAAAGCCGAAACAAACGGCGGAAAATTCTCAATCCTGTATACTAAAGTATTCAGAGTATCAAGAGTTAGTGAAAAATTTTTTACATATGACAGGGAGTCATTGGCTGAAAGGTAAAGACCTTTTTTATCTGGATTATATAAAGCAATCAGCTGCATTGACAATGAACCGGGATAAGGCCACACAAGCCTTTTCACAGATGCATTGCTGCCGGCAAGAACTTCACGGGGATTTTTCATCAGGCTACCCATCCATCCGGCAGTCGCTAATTTCTCATCCCCCATCTCTTTTATACCCTTGACGACCGGGAATAATACATTTTCCACTATTGTTCCTTCCAGGCCATCGACCTCTATTCTCCAGTAAGACAAAGCCTTTTCGGGACCAAGGGATACTTTTGCTTCTACTCTTAAACCTTTAATTCCATCAAAACCTTCCCATGTTAATGTAAGTGTCAATGGATCTGGCTTTGAAAACCTGAATTTGGACGGGATAATTGGATCATCCTGTGCTGACTCTGGTGATGATGAATGAAATTTTATTTCCCATGGCAACTCATCAACCAGGGTTCCTTCAATAAATTCACAGGAGTTTTCAACATCAGTAAAGGAAACGAACCTGCCTGTTCTTTTTTCAAATCCCAGTTTTATTTTACCATTTTCAATAAAGACAACATCTCCTGATGTATATCTGGTTTCACAACTATAAAAGGCCACCAGAAGAACCGGGATTAAAACAAACAGGTAGTAAAATTTTATTTTTTTCATATGATTAAAATCAATAATTCTCAAAGGTATCAAATAGCCTGCCCCGATGGACATCGGGGGAACTTGCATATATTTTAATCATTCTCTTGGGTGATTTCACAATTATGCTCGTTTCATTCTTTGTAATTTTCTCCTATGTGAACAAACAAAGTTAAAACAAAAGAAGATAAATTACGATGTTAATTAGCTTCTGCAATTCAATTTATCCTGATACGGAGATCGTGAGGTACAAACACAAAATTTCGTTATATTTAGACGGTAAACTAAACTCAGAATTTTTATGAACAGATTAGTACACAAAATTTATTTGTCATTTTTTGTATTAATTACCGTTATAACTTTTGTTTCACTGGCACTCTATGGATCAGATTATTATATCAGCAAACTTGCAGAACGTCACAATCACATTAAATATGAACAACTTAAACCCTCCGGAACAGTTGGGCACGGCTTGGGGATAGCCGGATCATTCTTCATTTTAACAGGTGTTTTTGGATATATGGCAAGAAAGCGAATCCGCAAATTATACAGAATCGGACTGCTAAAACACTGGCTGGAATTTCATATTTTCCTTTGTGTATTGGGACCAATCCTGATACTTTACCATACCACATTCAAATTTGGAGGAATAGTAGCTGTAAGTTTTTGGAGCATGGTTATTGTAGTGATCAGCGGAATTACCGGCCGGTTCATTTATCTTCAGATCCCAAGAAACATTCAGGGAAGGCAGCTTAGTTTAAATGAACTGATGGAACTTGAAGGGAATATAGTTACTGAACTTTATAATGAATATAATTCAGAAAATGAGATCATTTCTAAAATAAATGAATCGCTTAATTTTAAAAAATTGCCTGAAACACAAAATCTTCTGATACGAGTTATCAGACGGTTAATTTATGAAAGAAATCTATTGAAAAAAATTAAGAAAGAGTTGAGAAAAGCGGGGATCTCAGCTGGTGACTACAGAAGAATTGTCAGGTTGCTAAAAATAAAAATTAAACTAAACAGAAGGATTTCATGGTTATTCACTATGCAGAAGCTTTTTGGTTACTGGCATGTCCTGCATCTTCCCTTTGCTCTGATAATGCTCATAATAATGTTTACGCACATCATCGTAGTAGTACTTTTCGGATATACCTGGATTTTTTAGCAAAGAATGAATATTATAATTGAACAAATAGTTTTTTATGGTGCTGCAGGACTACTGGTCATTGGGGTATTGCTAATTTATATCAGAAAGCTCAGGCGTGAATCAGAAAATGTTGAAGATAAAATAAGAATTGCTAAGGAAGAGGGAACTTATGAACCTGTTTCACTTCACCCCGTTGTCGATGTAAATTCATGCATTCAAACCGGTGCATGCATTCTGGCATGTCCTGAAAGTGATATCCTTGGTATAAGAAATGGTAAAGCAACCGCAATTAATGCCAGCCGGTGTGTCGGCCATGGAGCATGTTTTCATGCCTGCCCCACACAGGCTATTACTCTTTGTATCGGTACAGAAAAACGTGGTGTTGATCTTCCCCACGTCAGCAGGTATTTCGAGTCAAACGTGAAGGGAATTTATATTGCCGGTGAACTGGGGGGTATGGGACTGATCAAAAATGCCGTGGAACAGGGACGGCAGGCTACTGAGAATTTAGCAAAATCAATAATGCAAACAGAAGAAGCTGATTATGACGTGATTATTGCAGGGGCCGGTCCGGCAGGTATTTCTGCATCACTGACAGCAAAAAAGCTTAACCTGAAAGCCCTGACGCTTGAACAGGATTCACTTGGAGGGACAGTATTTTCATTTCCCCGCTCAAAAATCGTTATGACATCACCGATGGAGTTACCTCTGTACGGCAAAGTCAAATTACAGGAAACATCCAAAAAGGAATTACTGGAATTATGGGATCATGTGCTTGGCAAAAACAATATTAAAATAAGCGAACATAAAAAAATAGAAAAAATCCAACCGGGAAATGGCAGGTTCTTAGTTTATACAAAAGAAGGAGATATATTCACAGCAAAAAGAGTGCTTCTGGCCATCGGCAGACGCGGCTCACCGAGAAAACTTAATATACCCGGGGAAAATCTGCCTAAAGTAGCCTATCGACTGATCGAGCCTGAATTGATTACGGATAAAAATATTGCCATTGCCGGAGGGGGTGATTCAGCTGTTGAATCAGCACTGCTTCTTGCAGATAATAACCGGGTGATTATCTCTTACAGACAAAATAAATTTTCGCGGTTGAAGCCAAAAAACAATAATAAATTAGAAGATGCCGTTGAAGCAAATAAGATAGAGGTGATCCTTAACTCTAACCTGATTTCAATAGATGAAGAAAATGTAAATATCAGGATCGACACTAATAATGAAATATTACAACTGAAGAATGATCTTGTTTTCATTTTCGCAGGTGGGGAACTACCTTCTGAATTTCTTAAAAATGCCGGAATAGAAATTACACGGAAATATGGTGAAGCAATTCTAAAACACGATAATTAAACTAAAGGAATGACTAAACTCCTTAAAATATGCCTTTTAATAATTAGCATCGGGGGAGCAGTTTTAAACCTGACTGCTCAAATTTCCCCCGGAAAACTTACTTCGGCCCATGAACATCTGGAGGGAATTGCAAATTGCACGAAATGTCATGTTTTAGGTGACAAAAATACAACCCAAAAATGCCTTGAATGTCACCAGGAGATCAAAGGCCTGATGGATAAAAACAGAGGCTATCACGCCTCATCAGAAGTCAGGGGAAAAGAATGCCATACCTGTCACGGGGAACATTTCGGACGTGATTTTAAAATTGTACGCCTGGATCAAAATGAATTCAACCATGATCTGACAGGTTATATACTTGAGGGCAGGCATAAAGAATTAAAATGTGAAGAGTGCCATAACCCTCAACTAATCAGGAGTAATATTTCTCAAAAAAAGGGAAATACATATTTGGGATTAATGGCCGGATGTACTTCATGCCATGAAGATTACCACCAAAATACTCTAAATGGAAATTGTATCTCATGTCATAGTCAGGAGACTTTCAGTCCGGCACCCGGATTTGATCATGACAGAACGGGATTCCCGCTGATTGGAAAGCATCAGACAACAGATTGCACAGGTTGTCATGCAATTGAAAACAGAAACGGAAAGGAATTTCAAATCTTCGCCGGAATTCCATTTTCAGGTTGCATCAACTGCCATGATGATGTGCATATGAATAAATTCGGGAATGACTGCAGGAAATGCCATAATGAATTCTCATTTCAAAATGTTAATACATTAAACAACTTTGACCATAATTTGACAAATTTTCCATTGAATGGAATGCACATATATGTTGAATGCAAACAATGCCATACAAAAAGTTTTACCGAACCTTTAGTTCATAACCGATGCACAAACTGCCACGAGGATTATCATGAAAAGCAATTTCAGAGAAACGGCAAGTCACCAGACTGCGTTGAATGTCATGATGTCAATGGATTCTCCCCCTCTTCATTCGGGATCGGTAAACATACACTTACAGCCCTTCCCCTTGAGGGTGCGCACATGGCAACCCCATGTTTTTCATGTCATAAAGAAAATAATAAATGGAAATTCATTAACTTGCAATCACAATGTTCAGGCTGCCATGATAATGTTCATGAGAATTATTTAGACAATAAATTCGTTTCTGACGGCGGATGCAAAATCTGTCATAACGTTTCAGTATGGTCCGATATTGATTTTGACCATAATACAACAAATTTTGAATTGAAGGGCAGGCATGCAGAGCTTTCCTGCAGAGATTGTCATTTTAAACATGAGAATAATTATCTTAGGGAACAACAATTTAAATGGGAACAGCAAGAATGCACTAACTGCCATACAGATGTTCATTTTGCACAATTCAATGAAAATGGGAAAAATGACTGCGAACGTTGTCACACATATAAGAACTGGATCCCTGAAAAATTCAGTCATGATGAAACCAGATTCAAACTTGACGGGCAGCATAAAAATCTGGCATGTAGTGAATGCCATAAACCAAATGATGATACTGAGAGGCCTTATATAGTATTTAAATTCGAAGATATCTCATGCGAAAGTTGTCATTAACTATTGGATTATTTTTTTCTGCGTGCATCTTATTTGCCCAGCAAAATCCCCATGGCGATGAATTTAAAATCAATTGCATAAATTGCCATACAACAGAGGGATGGAAATTTTCTGATGAGAAGAAATCTTTTGATCACAACTCAACCAGGTTTAAGCTTGAAGGACAACACAAATATACAGATTGCCGGGATTGCCATATCACCCTGGTTTTTTCTGATGCTAAAACAAATTGCATTGATTGCCATCGCGACATGCACAATAATACGGTCGGACCGGATTGTTACCGTTGCCATAATTCAGATTCATGGCTGATTAAAAATGTAACAGAACTCCATCAAAATATTGGATTTCCATTACTGGGTGCTCATAATACTGCTTACTGTTCAGACTGCCACGTTTCCGTTTCAGACCTTGAATTTCAGCCTCTTAGTGTGGAATGCATAGCTTGCCACCTGAATGATTATCAGTCGGCAGAGAATCCTGGTCATGTTCAGGCAGGAATTTCAACTGATTGTATTGAATGCCATAAATTTGAAGCATTTCAATGGAGCGCCGGGGGTTTCAATCACGATTTTTTCCCATTGACAAAAGGACATGCTTTAAACAATTGCCGGGCATGCCACATTTCAGATATTTTTGAGACCCTTGATGCTGATTGCTATAGCTGTCACAAACAAGATTTTACATCAGCTTCAAATCCCTCACATCAAAGTCCGGCATTTTCAACATCCTGCCTGGATTGCCACACCACTGATGTTAACTGGGAACCTGCAAAATTTGATATTCACGACACCTACTTCTTCCCGGTATTTTCAGGAGAACACCGGGGCAAATGGGATGAATGTTCCGATTGTCACACGCAACCGGCAAATTACGGAGTCTTTGAATGTACTGTCTGCCACGAACATAACCGGTCTGAAATGGATGACAAACACCATGAAGTCAGTGGTTATATTTATAACAGTGTAAACTGTCTGATATGCCATCCAAATGGTGATGAAAATGATTAGAAAAAATTTTATATCCATTGAATTTTTCTTTCTCATTTACCTGATAATGGGAGTTAATGCATCTTCACATGCTCAGCAGCAGGTAAATTTAAAAGAAGGAAATATCTCTTATATAACAGGAAACAATATATATGTTAAATTTAATTCTACTGAAGGTATTGAAACAGGAGATACGCTATTCATACAAAAAAACGGGGAACTGATTCCGGTTGTGACAGTAATTCAAAAATCCTCAATTTCTTGTCTTTGTAATAAAATAGCAGATACAGAACTTAAAATTTCAGATAGAATTACAGCTATTATCAAAAAAAAATCTGATGAGAACAGGACTGAGATGGAACATCGCGAATCAGCAGACAAAGAAATTCATGAAGAGGCGCTGACATCTCCGGAGGAAAAGGAAAAGATCAGCAAGTCTGAACCAAAACCTGAACAGAAAACTTCAGGTTGGCTTTCTCTCTCCTCATATTCAACAATTGTAAATTTACCTGCTGAAAATAACAACCGTCAACGTTATGCATTTTCAATTGATGCTCCGGACATTTCAGAATCTAACTTGTCATTTGAGACTTATACCTTACTTAAACAACATTATAATAAAACAGTTTCCGGGGGAGCTGCCTTTGACTATTCACTTAAAATATACAATTTAGCATTAAAGTACCAGTTTACTGAATCTTCATCAATCTGGGCAGGACGAAAAATTAATCCGAATATTGCTAATGTCGGTGCAATAGATGGCATCCAGTACCACCAGACTTTCAGGAACATTTATGCAGGAGTGGCTATTGGCTCACGTCCGGACTATATAAATTACGGGTATAATTTTGATTTACTGGAATATGGAGGATATCTGGGATTCAATAAAAAGGCAAAAAATGGTTTCATACAATCGACATTGGGTATTTTCGAACATCTCAATAATTTTAAAACAGACCGGAGATTTATCTATTTTCAACATACAAATTCTGTAATAAACAATTTAAGTATCCTCTCATCAATTGAACTGGATTTATATGAATTAGAAAATAATAAAGCCCGTAATAAATTTAGTTTAACCAGTTTTTATCTCTCATCCCGGTATACTTTCTCCCGTCGGTTATCACTATCTGTATATTACGACAACAGAAAAAATGTTATTTACTACGAAACATTCCGTAATTATGCTGACGAGATCATGCAACGGGCCAGTCGCCAGGGATTCAGGATAAGAGCTAATTACAGGCCTGTAAATCCTGTCAGTATCGGAATAACTGCAGGCCATCGGACAGAGAATAATGAATCAAAAGCCACTAATACTATCAATGGCACCATAACATACTCAAATGTGCCTGTTATTCAATCAAATTTGAGTCTTTCTGCTAATGTAATGGAGAGTGACTATTTAGATGGGACTATTTATGGAAGCAGGTTACTGAAAAATTTTCTAAGGGATAAAATGCAGGCTATGGCTCAATACCGTTATGTGAATTTTAACTACGTAAAATCTGATACCCGGCTTCAACAAAATATTTTAGAAGTTGACATGACATATCATCCAAACAAGAAATGGTACTTTTCAATTGATTGTGAGGAGATCATACAGGACAGGGAATATTATACCCGCCTGTACCTTAATCTCAGAAAAAATTTTTGAATTATCATGACAAAAGCAGAAATTGTCCGTAAAATTTCAAAAAATATTGCTATTCATATTCCTGCCCATAATATCCTCTGCTTAATACCAGTAAGTTTTTCATAAACAAGGTAAAACGTATTAAGAAATAAAAAAATATCATGTACAATAATTAATAATTTGTCTGTTACAGGTATCAAGGCGAGATTTGTTCTTTCCAAATTATATTTTAGCAACTATATTTTCAGTAAGCCATTTAAAAGCCTCATCTTGATTATACAAAACATCTGGTGCAAGCAATCCTTCCATATCACCCATAAAAAGTGGAGATCTCTGCTTCTGGGTCATATTGTTAATAACCGGAATGCCAGGCTTTTACCTAAAAAATCATCTGAAAAAATCTCCACCATGCCCTTGAAATTAGTAAATCCTGCTCTACTTGCGCATTGGATCGCCATGGAACATTGTTTTTCCATTTTGCTATAAAAGGACGGGGTATCATAAATCACTTTCCAATTCAATATTTACGTTAATTTTCCATCTATTTCCAGTTTTACCCGGTTTCTTATTTTTCGCAGGGTAAAGCATTACAGGGTAACAATTCTTTTTTTGAAGATGCTCATTTAAAACATTTATTACTGGCTGGCATGCATTATATTTTTCAATAAGAAAACCAAACCTTTGTAATGAGCTGACATTGGGATACCAACTAATTAGTTCCTTAATGTCACTAATTGGGAACTTTTGTAATGAGATAATCTTTTTGTACTTG
Organism: uncultured Prolixibacteraceae bacterium; assembly: GCA_964495655.1. GTDB lineage: Bacteria > Bacteroidota > Bacteroidia > Bacteroidales > Prolixibacteraceae > JAAYJR01. The sequence continues at coordinate 10,932 of CAZBWK010000104.1, forward strand.
TTGGTTACTTGCCCCATAAAAAGCTGCATCCGAATACAGTGCAATGTAATATGGCTTGTTTATGTGTTTGAAAAGTTTTTCAGCATAAAAATACTATTTTTTTAAAAACTCATTAACAATGAACTGCTAACAAAAGTATTACCAATTTTAATTACGTATAGGCATTTCCCTATCTGGTAAATCATGCCGCCCGGATTTACCTGTGGGTGAATCCTTAAAAGTTGAATTACTTCTTTTATTCATTTTTTCATTGAAAATTCAGCAGGAGAATATACTTTTAGTGAACGTTTTATCAGTTCCTGAATTTTTTCTTCACAGTCTTTTCCCATCTTATTGTCAATAATTTCCAGGAACATGGTTTTATTATTTCTTAACTCACTCATCAAAAACCAGGTTAAATCTGCATCAGGATATTCAAAATCTTTATCACGCAAAATACGATTTGCAATCATCTTAACAATTTCCTGATAAAAATTATTTTTGGTCCTGAAATAGTAATGAATAGTTGATTTACTAGCCCCTGCATCCCTGGCAATTTTTTCGATAGTTGTTCCATGATAACCATACAAAATAAATATCCGCCGAGCCAATGCAAGTATTTTATTTTCTGTTTTCATTCTGTGTTATTTAAATGAATAGGCCTGCAATCCAACTCTGAAAACCGTAATTCGCCGGAAAAAATACATGTTGTAATAATCCTCTCCGTTGTAAAAATTGGCAAACAGACTGACATCGGATAAAAATTTTGGTCGGTATGCCATGGTCAAAGAGAAATTGAACCGCTCTTTCAGGTCGAAAAATGAGGCATCGTTAATGTCACCGAAGAGCCATGTTGTTTCGAGTCGGGTTTGAACCCTGGGATTTTTATCGAACACCAGCTTTGGGGAACCTCCTTCGTGCCCGGGAAATCTGAATATCCGGAAGTTATTGTGCCAGCGAACAAAACTGTAGCGCCCTTCCAGTTCATCGGCCCTTTTTACATCGAAGTGGTATTCGAGCGAAGTTTTGAAGTATTCGTTGGTATTGGAAAAAGGCACCACATTTTGATTCAGAAACAACCCCAGTTCCAGGTAATTGGTTGAAAAATCACCGGTCACCGTATTGAAACTCCCGTCTTCATTAAAAAAATCGCCATCCTGTCCGTTAGAATGATGGGTCAGGTTCAGGAAAAGGTACTTAATCGTTTCATTACCGGTTTTATTCAATTGATGATAAAAACTGATTTCGGGCATATAGCTGGGTGTTCGCACCGGGAATGATTCTTCGGCATACATGCGAATCAGAATAGCCGGTGAAATGGTGGCCCCCCATTTTGCATCTCGACTGGTACGCAGCAAAAAGTAGGGAGCAACCAAAGCTTCAAAAATCAGCGGTTCCACATTACCAATTCCCTGGCTGAATGTGATGTAACTGTCAGTCTGGTTGGCCCGGATGGTTCTGAAAAACGAATTTTCTGTAACTTGTAAATCCTCCGTCTGTGCTCTCAAATTCCCCATGCCAAGGCACCAGACAAATCCAATCAACAAATATGTTTTTAATTTTTCCATTTTTCAAATCCTAAAATTCTATGATTCTGCCAGTTCTTTTTGATGTAAAATTTCGCGGTTAAACACATAATCTTTAAACGGAACCTTGAAAAACAGACGGTAAAGTACGGGCACAAACAGCAGCGTAATCAAAGTAGCAAAAAACAACCCGAAAATGATAGCCAAAGTAAGCGGCTCCCACAGCAAATCGCCCGAAAACCACAACGGTAACATCCCCATGGAAGTGGTGAGCGTGGTAAGTATGACCGGCCTGAACCGGTTGTTGGCTGCTTTCAGAATGGCATCGCGCCTGTCTACATCAGGGTTTTCTGCTATTTCCACATCAATCCGGTCGATGAGAATGATGGCGTTGTTCACCACAATTCCGGCAAGAGCAATGACCCCAAGCACGCCGAAGAAACTCACAAACGAACCGCCGATAAACCATCCGGCCACCACACCAATCATTCCCAGCGGAATGGAAAGCACAATAATGGAAGCTTTACGTATAGAATTAAACTGAAGAACCAGCAGCAGCACAATGATAAAAAATGCCAGGGGCAAATTGGCAAATATAGCCCCCAGGTTTTCGGCTTTGTCTTCATCTTCGCCTCCCAGTTCATAATCATAACCCAAATCCCATCCGGCTTTTTGCTCATTCATCCATGGGGTGATGGCTTCAAAAATATCAGAGGCATTGTATCCGGACTCAAGATGAGCACCAACAGTCATGGTTCTTGTCAGGTCCTTGCGAATTACTTTACCAAACTGCCAATCAACTTTTACATCGGTCACCTGCGAAAGCGGCACGTTCTGATTTCGGGCCGATGAATATACAGTAAATGCCTGCACTGTTTTGATGTCGTGTTCATCGCTGTTTTCATTTATCAGGAAAATTGGAATCTGTTTATCGGTTTCAAAAAAGTCACCTACTTTCATACCCGACAAGCCGGTATTCAGCGCCATTGCTATTTCCATGTTGGTTAACCCGGCGCGTTCTGCTTTGTCGGGATGGATGTCCACCACCAGCTTTTTAATTTTCGGCCCCCAGTCGTCGGTAATATTTTTGACACCTTCGATGGTCACCAGCTGCTCTTTCACTTTTTCTGAAATAATGGCCAGCTTTTCGGGGTCACTTCCCGAAATTCTGATTTCGACCGGCGTTCCCGAAGCGCCGGCGCCTGTCAGCCGGTTCACGCGGATGTCGGCATCAGGAATGTGGTTGAAACAAAAACTATCGACTTTGGCAATAATGTAATCGTTATCCCTGTCGCCGGTGGTATTCAGCAGCATG
>CAZBWK010000105.1:0-13586 GCA_964495655.1 uncultured Prolixibacteraceae bacterium
TAATTTTATCAACAACATGTTAACATTTTGAATTAATTATTTTTTTAACTGCCCCTCCGACTTTTCGGAGTGGGCTCAAACTTAAAAATAAAATTGCCATTATTATCTCTCTAAATTCTGTAAAATCAAAATCAGTGAAGAAGTTGGCAGGGCTTTCCTGCTTTTCTATTTCTTTAATCCAGGCTTCATTTGTAGCTTTTATCCATTCAAGGTCATTTTGACTATTGTATGTTTTAAATAAGAATAAAAAAACTACTTTGTCATTTATTTTTGTAACCGTAGATACTGCTGCAACAATATTTTCATGAGAAATTATATCTCTAAATGAATAATTAATCTTTGAAAGTACACCTGTGCTTAATGAATTTTTGCTCTCATAATATATTCCAAGCGGATGAACATCTATAGTCTCGAAATCAATGTCCCCGTCAAGTGATTTTGAAATGTCATTTATTGATTTAAGTGCATCATATTGAAACTGTTTCCCGAATTTGTTGAAAAAATCTCTTTTATAACTTTTGAGAAATCGATGATAATCTTTGGAATTGACTTTTTCATATTTTAATTCATTAAACACCTCTGTTAAAATATATTTGTCACTTTGATGAAATCCATCAGTTAATAGATTTCCAAAATCTTTTTCACTGAGGTAATAAGAAAGCAAAGTATTGGATTCTGGTACTAATGAATTTGCCATTTCTAATTGTTCTTTGAATGAATCATCTATTTTTACAAATTCACTTGGTATGGGCAATTCAATTTCGGTATCACCAACTCTAATTTTATCAATTTGAAAAATATTTTTTACTTCTTCAGATAATCCTTCATATAACCAATCCGGATATTGCTTTTCTTCTACTGTTTCTTTGTTGATCGGACCATAATCAGTTCTATTTTTCCTTTCCGTCCGCCAGTGCATATCAAGGCCGTATGCTTGGGCGATATTTTTTAAAACACTTTCATTTATTCTTTTTGCTTTTTCCGGATTTTCATATTCATAAATTCCACGAACAATATCTTCATAATTACCCTTATAAGTATTTATTATATCTTCATAGACCTCTGGTTTTAACCGTTTGGCTTTTTCAGGATTTTCCTGTTGGTATATATCCCGGATCATTGATTTTAAACTATTTTTTATTTGTGTGTTTATCATCTTATCAGATATGCCGGGGAGAACTATATCCTGCTCGGGTATGGGCTGTTTTCGTGTCCCCCTGTACATATCAAGGTCATGATATTTATGTAATGGTTGAGCACCGGGAGCTTCCTTGATAAATTCACCAACTTTTGTGGCGGGAATATCAAAAGTATCTTTTCCTATCTTAAAAGAATAAATATCTTCCGCATCTTCAAAAAATTCTTTCACCTTAGTTATTGGAATATTATATACTTGCCCTTGATATTTATAACTTTTTTTAAAATTATTATCTGGCATATTCCCCCCACTTTTTGCACTAAATGCTGTAATTTCGGTAACTGGAAGAATTTCTATTGTGGGTAATTCTATGTCTTCTTTATTATCAGTATATTCTTTTTTACATCCAAAAACTGAAATAAATATCACCATCATAATTATAACTGAGAAACTATGAATCCAAAAAAGTTTAGTTTGTCCCATTTTCTTGAATTTATCATGGTTGTAAGATGTAATTATCACTCGATATTAAATTTGTTACATAATGCAAATATACGAAATAGTACTAAAAAGTGCTATATTTATTAATGCTAAAATATATAGTGCTAAACAATTAATATTGACGGCTAATAAAAGCCATCAGTTAATGAGTAAAGCAAAAATTAAAACTCAAAAAGAAAAGCCCAAAGAAGTTTTATTATTAGCCGAAAGAATAAAGCTATTAAGAAAAGAGAGGGGATATAATTCACAAGAAACATTTGCTTACGATCACGGTTATACATTAAGCTATTATTCCAGATTGGAACGTGGTGAGGATATAAGATTTACGAGTTTAGTGAGAGTATGCAAGGCTCTTAACATAGATTTAAAAACTTTTTTTTCACAAGGATTTTAATTTTCGATTTTGAAATTTTTAAATAAGGTATAGCCTTTAATTTTTTCAGGATATTTTTTAATATCTTAAACATAGGTTAAATCCCTGCAATTTATTGCAGGCACTTTAGTTTCTAAAAATTTTGTAGATTTACTGTATGGAAGAGTATAGAAAAATTTCACATTCAGTAAGTCGATTAACAGTTCATATAGTATGGGTGACCAAATATCGTTACCATGTACTAAAGGGGGATGTTCAGCATCGTTGTCGGGATTTGATAATTCAAATATGCAATGCTGAGAATGTGAATATTTTGAAAGGGGTTGTAAGCAAAGATCATGTTCACATTCATGTTGAGTATCCACCTTCGCTGAGTGTAAGCGATATGGTGAAGAGGATAAAGGGACGTACGTCTCGTCTTCTCCAGCAGGAATTTCCTTCGTTAGGCAAGAAATATTGGGGTCGTCATTTTTGGGCAGTTGGATATGGAGCATGGAGTACAGGAAATATAACGGATGAGATGGTACAAGAGTATCTTGAGCATCATCGTGACAAGCCCAATGTTCCAAAGGGTAACTGGATATTAGAATGACATTAAAAAATTTCATTTTTTACTTTAAAAAACCTATGGATTTGTAATCCATAGTGGTTTAGTTCGTTCGAAGAAAATCTGATTAATTGCGATTTCATTTTATAAATCATGATAATTAGCGCAGGATAATGCATGGTTGATTATCCAACTTTTTTTATCCATCATTTTTCTTTAGAATAATCTTATATTTGTTATGCTTTTAAGATTCAGTACTTTGTCATATCTTTATATAAACGATAAATAAAATACTATTACGTTAAACTAAATTACAAAAAGACTCCACTGCTATGATTTAATATCAAAATTAATGACAATAAAAGCCTGGTCAAATATTCAAATTTCTCCTCAAGACCCGGAAATAGTTAAAATAAATAATTTGGAAAAAAACTTGGGGGAGATGTCTGATAAGGTAAACAAAATTCGTGAGCTTATCACACGATTTGAAGTCTGTCATTTCAAATATCAACAACATTTAAGAAATATCAAGAATTCAATTATTGCTCTTGAATCCAATATAGATACCAATAAAATTGGGATAAACCATATTCAGCACGGAGAAAGTGTTTTGAATAAAGATACGACAGGGAGAAGTCTTATCGGACAGCAATACGTTTGGGCAATTAAGGGATGGTTAAATAATAATTCCCTAAATCAAATTTCTGATAATTACGATAAAAAGCTTGGTCAACAAATCCATGAATGGCTTGGTGATAGAAATCCTGGCAAAACGGAATTGGTCATGTTATTACTTGCCAGATTAACTTGGGATTGGAAATCTTACGAAAAATTACAACATGCTGGAAAATTTAAGGATATTGAACTTCAAGCAAGTAAAATGGATATTTGCCATTATGCTTTTCCCGAAAACCTTAACCTGTTAATAAAAGGAATAGGGCAAATGAAAGCGGTAGAAGAGAGAGAATTTGAAGGGTGCGGTTCATATAACACTGACATAAAAGCATTCCTTGAAAAAGAGTTTTTAGACTTAAATGACACTCTCAAATCTTTAAAGTACAAGAGCAGGCAAAATAAAGATGATTTAATCAAGGCTTGGTTGGTTGCATGTTTAGCCAAAACTATAAAAGAAAACATAAATATCTCAATACCAATTCTTGACATATAAAAACTGAAGACCAAAAAATTCAACTGTGCACGATCGATTAGATTGCCGGACTTTCATCGTTATATTCCTGTATCCATATTTGGATAATTTCATTTGCCTTATCAAAACTTTGGTATAAATAGGCGGTCAAAACATCTTCCCGATAAGTTTTATTGGAGCATTCGATAATTGCATCTTGCTATGGATTGCCTTTTTGTATCCGGCTCCATTCGATATTGTTTTTATACAGCCATTTTTGAAACAATTTTGACCGAAATTCCGGGCCTTTATAGGTTCTTATCCGTTGTGGGTTACCATACAATTCTATTCTTTGTTCAAGATATTCTATTACAGCTCGCGAGGGAATGTTTACTGCAACTTTTATCCCTTTGCATTTTCGGTTATGTGATCAACAATATTTAATGTCCGTATGCGGCGACCATTTATTAAATTGTCACTCAGAAAGTCGATAATCCATTTATCATTCTCTTTAAAAGGAATATCAATAGGGTGGGCGGAGTTATTTTTAATATGTCGGCAGCCCATAAAATAATAGAGTTTATATTATTAATACCCTGAGACATTAGCCAAAAGCACTTTGGATGCCCAACGTAAAGTGGCATATCATCTTACGATATCCGGTAATCGTTTCCGGGCAAAGTAATCCTCTCCTCATTTATAGTGTAACACTACCTTGAAATGATAATGAGCCTATGCATATCGTAAATGGACCCTTTCGCTGTACTTTAGTGAATTGAAAAAGGTATGTTACTGTTTGCTGACAAAAACAAAGGTTTTGAATGGCTTTCCGAAACGCAGTCCGATTCCGCGTCCGTACTTGCCGTTCAAAACCTAATAATCAAAGTTACAATGATTCATTAGAAGAAAAAATATCTTGAGAAAAATTAAAGGAATGAAATTAAAGCGGATACAAAATTAATTGCTGAGGATGATTCGAAAAAATTGGGAAAGTGATTTATATACTCACATTTTAGCATCGTTAAAAAAACGTGTAAAAGCAATTCCAAATAACTGTAATGAAGAAGTATTAACTGAACTTATCCAAGTCTAATACAGTAAGTATATCATCACCATCAAGGTCACCAGAATCAATCGTACCGTTACACTGGTGACAGAAATATATTGTTTTTAAATATTTCTTTTCAAGCAACGGAGGTATTTCATCATAAAATTTAGGAGTATTGTGAATTGTTTGAAAGAATTGATACAGACCTTTATTTCCTTTTTGAGAATTGCACGATTTACACGCCCAAATCATATTATGGATTCCCTGGATTTTATCACAAGTCGGGTACCTTTCATTTATATGAAGTGACCTGGGAACAATATGTTCCCAGGTTAAATCACAAGTAGAATTGCAGTATATACATTTCTTTACGCTCTGAATAAATTGTTTGTCTTCCCTTATAATATCCGACCATATTTTTTTCAGAATTGACTAAATCTTTAAAAGTCTTTTTTATAAATCCATAACTTTTTTTCTTGGCATCTGAGCCTAAAGCACTTTTAGCTATTACTTTAGCATATTGATAATAAATTAACTCTTTTATCGTATGGACATCCCTGTCTGGCATTTTTTAAGATTTTGCCCTGTTTCTTTAAAGTAAATAATTTTCCCAATAAAAATAAAATTCCAAGTTCTTAATAGCTATTTAGGGTCTGCTGAAAATAAGTTTTTTATTTGATTTAAAGAAAGATATAGCCATATTTGTTGTAATAAGTGCAAGGATTTATGAATAGAGCAAGAAAAAAGCGTGCACCTTCCCCGGTTTACGTCAGTCCCAACCAGTTGAGCCTGGACTGTTTCAAGACGCCTTTTGAGCAACAACTCAAAAAGGATAATCGCTGGGTTGTGCTGGCCCACCTTATTCCCTGGGATGAAGTATGTAATCTTTATATGAAACATGTGGGCATAAGCAATACCGGCAGGCCACCGCTTAGCCCGCGGGTAGTCATTGGTTCGATAATCATCAAGCATATCTGTAATCTTGATGACAGGGAAACAGTAGAGCAAATCTCCGAGAACATGTACATGCAATACTTTCTGGGTTATTCAGCATTTACACCAGAGGCTCCCTTTGATGCTTCCCTGTTTGTTGAGTTTCGCAAGCGATTAGGTGTGGATAGTCTGAATGCCATCAACGAAAGGATTGTAGCCCTTAAAACAAAGATGGAATCATCCAAGGCAACTTCTGTGACCAATACAGATACGGACCGGGATGAAAATAGCAATGGAACCACTGATGAAAATATTACTACCCACAAAGGGCGGGTCATCTTTGATGCCACTGCCTGTCCCCAGGATATTGCTTATCCGACGGATCTGGATCTTTTATCAACAGCCAGGGAGAAGTCGGAGCAGCTTATCGATAAGTTGTACGATCCGGTGTTGCATGGTAAAAAGCCCAGATCATATCGTTTAATTGCACGAAAACGTTATTTGAAAACAGCACAAAAGAGAAATAAATCACGCATAGAGGCCCGTAAAGCAGTGGGAAGCCAACTAAGGTTCCTTAGTCGAAACCTTAACTCTGTTAACCGGCTGTTGGATTCCTATGCTGCCATTCCCCTAAAGCCAAAGGATTACAAATATCTGTTGGTCATTCAGACAGTTTATCAGCAGCAGAAAAAGATGTATGACAGTCAGGTCCATACAGTAGAAGACCGGATAGTCAGTATACACCAGCCGCACGTCAGGCCTATTGTACGGGGAAAGGCACAGGCAAAAGTTGAGTTTGGCTCAAAGATCCACGTTTCTGTCATTGACGGTATATCTTTTCTGGATGAACTAAGCTGGGATGCCTTCCATGAAGGGAACCACATGATGGGATACGTCGAAAAGTACAAACAACGCTTTGGTTTTTATCCACGGGAATTGCTTGCAGATAAGATATATTGCACCAGAGAGAACAGGGCAAAACTAAAAGGACTTGGGATCAGGCTGATTGCCAAGCCACTTGGAAGGCCCCCGGCAGTGCAGATTCACGTAAGACCGGGAAAGCGTAATCCGATTGAAGGCAAATTTGGCCAGGCAAAAACAGGATACGGGTTAAACCGGATAAAGGCCAGGCTGAAGGGTACCAGTGAATCGTGGATTGCCAGCATCTTTTTGGTGCTCAACCTGGTCAAGTTGGCCGGGGCGGTACTCCTGTGCCTTTTTATCAGGTTGGCAAAAAGTTTTTCAGCAAGCATTCGGAAAATCTTTTTAACAGGATTTGCTCTTAATGCAGAGAGTTACTGTAGTTCTTATGCTCAAACAGGAAAACCTTATAGAGTTAAATATAAAATTGCGGCCTGAGTTTTTCAGCAGACCCTATTTACCGACAGTTTTTTCCCATTGTGCTATATTTTGGTTATGCCAGTGTTTATGAAAAAATTAATATTTTCACAACAATAATTTTTTTTGTAAATTAATAAAATATTCAAGCATTTGATGTAATGATTTAATATTCACTTCATTATAATTTTTTATATTGAGTTTATCAATGTTCCGGGTTTCAAATTTCAAATCAATACCCGCATAACTTCCGGTAAATGACATACTTGCAGCAATCATTCTTTCAAAAGGATTCATATCTTTTCTTTCAAGTGTTTTGTCCCGGATAATGTTAATAGGAATAAGGCTGCAAATGCTTTTTATAATATCATCATTTTTAATTGACTTTTTGCCTGCAAGATGAATGATTGTTGGTAAATCATTTATTGTAGTTGTACTAAAAAGATAATTTACCACGTTGTCAATTGCAATTAAATTTTGAGATCCTTCCGGATTAATCTTTATTCTTACTGTCTCTCCGGAATATTTCTCAGAAAAGTTGTACAACCTCTTTGCAAAATCAAAAATTCCGTAATCTGTTTTAGTTATACCTGTTGAATTATCTCCAACAACTTGGGATAATCTTAAAATATGAGCCTTAAGTTGTTCCTTTTCAATATACATTCTGACTCTGTTTTCGGCAATTCTTTTTGACTGTTCGTAATAGTTTCTGAATCCGTCAATCCCGTTATCGTCAAAAAAAATCTCTTTAACAGGCACAGATGTTTTTCCGCAAGAATATACGGTACTTATAAAAAAGAATCGTGAAGATGGAGAGGCATATTTTAAGAAAACATCCAGAGAGTTCTCCAGCCCACTGACATTTGTTGACATTATTTCTTCTTTATCTCTTATATGATATTTTAAGGAGGCAGCAAAGTGGAAAAAATCTATTTCTCCTTCAAATATTTTTTTTAGTTGTTCTTCACTAAGTCCATAGTTTTTAGTAAGCAAAGAATAGCTATATACTTTTAAATTATTAAGATTCATTGCCTGCTGGCCACTGATCTTTTTCAATACATTTCGCATCCTTTGTTCTGCATGGATAGTGTTACTGTTTCTTGCAAGTGCAACAACCTCGTAGTTCATGGATAGCAGTTCTTTAACAAAGTATGATGCTATATACCCATTTGCCCCGTTTATTATAATCTTTTGCATTTCTATCTTTTGTCGTTTCAACAAATATAACAATCAAAGATCTAAAGAAAAATAATATGATGATTTGTGTAGGTATGATGATAAATAATATTCAACAAAAAAATTGAATAATGAACTACCCCGCCGCAGAGCAGCGGGGTATCGCTAAGGAATAAATTTATTAATTCGCCGCAGAGCGGCGGGGAACTAACCCCGTAACGATTAGATTATGTGTTGATAAATCGTAAATATAGCTTTTAAAATAAAATGTTAATGGCAATGAAACATTTGATTTTTTTTCGTTATCAGCCTTCTGACCTATGTGGTTGACGGTTTTATTGCCCGGCGTTTTAAGCAGAAAACTGAATTTGGGTACAGGCTCGACTCCATATCCGGCAATTTGACCTACATGCTGGCTTTCACAGGTATTTATATTTTTAAAATGGAAGATTTCCTCCGGCACTGGGCCAACATTATTACTTTTATTAAGACACTGTCTGTAATAAAATCAGAAAAGGTCGTATTTTTATTTCTGGGTAAATGAATATTTTTGGTAAACGATACGTTATTATTTAAAAATCATTTTGAAACTTAAATTTAAAAGTCATGATCGAGTTATTAAAAAAAGGAATCCTCACAGGAATCGGAGTTGGTTTAATGACCAAGGACAAAATCCGGGAGTTTGTAAAAAAAATGGCTGAAAAAGCAAAGTTATCGGAAGAAGAAGCCCATGAGCTGGCCGACGAGCTTCTAAAACAATCGGAAGAAACTAAACAAAAGTTTGAGGAAAAAATGGATGAAAGGATAAAAAAATACATTGGTGGTTTAGGTCTTGCTACCAAAGACGATGTGAAAAAAATCAGGGAAGAACTACAGGAGTTGAAGGGGAAAACGGAGTGAATAAAAAATGATTCACAGAATTGACTTCATTGATAAAACATACCGGCACACCCAACGTTACCTGGAAATAATAAAGATTCTGACGAAGTATGGATTTTATGATCTTATTGCTGCGTCGGGTTCCGATATTTTGGGTTATTTGGGGAGAAAGGTAACTTTTAAAAAAGCCGGCGATACAATCCTCAGTCTTTCGCGGTGGGAGCGGATAAGGATGGTTTTGGAGGAGCTTGGCCCTACATTTATCAAATTTGGCCAGATAATGGGTACAAGGGGAGACCTGATTCCGGCAGAACTGGTGTATGAGCTAAAAAAGCTGCAGGATTCTGTTCCCCCCTTTTCAGAAAAAAAGGCCGTTGCTTTAATTGAGCAGGAGTTGGGGAAACCGGTTTCGGAAATTTTTAAGGAATTTTTTCCCACGCCGGTAGCTGCCGCGTCAATTGCCCAGGTACACAAGGCGACACTTCTCGAAGGGAAGGAGGTTGCAGTTAAAGTTCAGCGCCCCGGAATCAAACGTATTATCGATACCGACCTCGAAATAATGTTTTACTTTGCAACAGCTGTGGAAAAACATATTCCCGAAATGAGGTACTCCAACATCGTTAAAATTGTGGAAGAGTTCGATAAAGCGATACACAAGGAATTAAATTTTGCTATCGAGGCTTCGGGTATTGAACGATTTGGAAACAATTTCAGAAAAGACCCCACTGTTTATGTACCGGTATGTTACCGGAACTACAGTACGAGGAAGGTACTGACAATGGAATTTATTGACGGCATAAAAATTTCGGATATTGAAGGTATTGATTCAGGATTGTTTGACAGGAAAATAATCGCCCAAAGAGGAGCTGAATTAGGACTAAAACAAATATTTGAATTCGGATTCTTTCATGCCGATCCACATCCGGGAAATGTTTTGGTGTTGCCTGGTAATATCATTTGTTTTTTAGATTTTGGAATGATGGGTACTCTTACCCATACCACAAAAGAGTTGATTACTTCGATAGCCATCGGGGCGATCAACCGCGATTCGGAAAGGATTATCAGGAGTTTACTCAAAATTTGTGAGACAACAGGGGAAGTAAAGACTCAAAAACTGGAGCTGCAGGTTACCGAGATTATCGACCTCTATTTTAATCAGACGTTGAAAAACATAAACTTACAGGATTTATTTAATGATCTTGTGGAATTTTTCCCGGCGAACAACCTGAAAATTCCTTCAGACTTTTATTCATTGGGAAGGGCGTTGCTACTTTTGCAGGGAGACGGTGAAATGCTCGACCCTGGCTTTAACATATCAAAACAGGTTGAACCCTTCTTTAAAAAACTGATAAGAGAACGCTTTCGGGTTCGTAAATATGCAAATGATTTGTTTATTTCTTCCGAAGAGTTAATATTGCTGGCAAAAGATCTGCCATATGAAATAAAGGAAATCATTGAAAAACTAAGAAAAGGTTCGCTAAAAATCGACATCGAACATAAAGGATTGGAGCCACTGATTGCCAGGCACGAGCGAATCAGTAACCGTATCTCTTCCGCCATTATCCTGGCTTCCGTAATCATTGGTTCATCCCTGGTTGTGCTGTCCGATATCCCACCGCTTTGGAATGGGATTCCAGTTATTGGGCTTCTTGGTTTTTTAGCCGCTGGCATACTTGGCTTTTGGCTCCTTGTTTCAATCTTTCGTCACGGAAAATTGTAGTTTGTTTTTTCTGTTCCCAAAAGTAAAACTACAAATTCTTAATTATTTGACAGATAATTGATCTGCCCATTTAGGACGCTAAATTTTTCATTTATCTTTCCCCCAATGCGTCAGGTACCAGAAAAAGGTACGGCCAAATTTCAAAAGCCCATTGGGGCGACAGTATGGTAGTAGCAGAAGAATTCGTTTCCCGGACGGTATATTAATCTGATAAATATTTATATATTTGTACGAAAAAACAAAATTGGTCAAAAATATCAAAAAAAAGACACAAGAGAACATATTATAAAAGTGGTAATGCACATCTTCAGTCAATTTGGATTTCAAAAAATAACAGTTGATGAAATCGCAAAAGCTGCACACAAGGCGAAAGGTACTGTTTATTATTATTTTAAAAACAAAAAAGAATTGTTTCAGAGTGTTGTTGAAAAAGAATTTAGTACATTCCGGCGTGAGTTGATAAAAGCCGTGGAGGAAGGAGAAACCGGAAAAATGAAACTTACGAATTACATTACAACTTGGATGAAAGTTCCTGGAGAACTGTCAAATATGTACGAGGCTCTTAAGAATGAATATTTAAGCTATTTGGGCTTTAAAGAGGCGATAGGTGAAAAATATGATACTGAAGAGGTTACTCTGGTTAAATCAGTTCTTGTTGCAGGGATGAAAAATGGAGAGTTTGAAAAAAAGGATAAAGATCAAACTGTATTTGTTATTGTGAGGGCTAAAAAGGATTTGAAATACCAATATTTGTAGCTAAAAAAATATATTTATCTTTGTACCGAAAAACGATTATAGTATAAATATGGCATGGGGACAGATAACACCAAAGATACCATCATAAACGTAGCAAACCGACTGTTCAGCCGGTTTGGATTTCATAAAACCTCAATGGATGAAATTGCAAAAGTTGCACGCAAAGCCAAAGGATCCTTGTACTATCATTTTGCAAGTAAAGAAGAATTATTCAGGGAGGTTATTTCAAAGGAAATGATGAATCTGAAAAGCCAACTGTCAGTTATTGTCAACAATACCGAAATAAATGCTCTTGACAAAATTAAACATTATTTGATTAAAAGAATGGAAATATTGAATTCAGCAGCATGTTATCATGAAACCCTCAAAGCCGATTTTTTTGAGCATTTTCATTTTATTGATGAGCTTCGCACTGAAATGGACACTTGGGAAAAGGAAAGTATTAAAAAAATATTAATTCAGGGTTCTGATTCCGGAATCTTCAAAATAATTCCGGAAATTGATGCTGTGCTGGATGTTTTCCTGATGGTTCTGAAAGGGCTTGAAATACCTTTCTTCCTTCAGAACAAATATGAGAAGTACTCTCCTCATTTTGAGGATTTAATAAATATCCTTAATAAGGGATTGTCAAAATAATTATTTTTTTTGAGCAAAACTGACTATAAAACACTATTGGTACAAATAAAGCATAAATCGATTATGAACAAATTAGCAGAGAGCATTATTAAGTTTAAATGGATGATAATCTTAATTGTATTATCCTTAACTATTTTCTTTGGTTACCAAATTACAAGCCTGCATATCAATGCCGATATCATCAGCTCGTTGCCTGATGATGACCCTGTTGCGAAGCTTTACAAGGATATTGGAACCGAATTTGGCGGCAATGATATGGGCATGATTGTTTTAGAAACCAATGATGTATTTCATGCCGGAGTTATTGAGCGCATCCGCGCCATTACCGACAGTGTAAGGTTTACACCGGGTGTTTCCAGCGTAACCAGCCTGACCAACATTCTTGACATAAAAAGCTCCGAATGGGGCATCGAAATTGGCAAACTGGTTGATGAATATGATTTGCCAACAACCTGGCAGGAACTCGACAGCCTGAAGGCATATGTGTTTTCGAAAGAAATGTACAAGGGGACAATAGTTTCCGATGATACTACAGCTGCGGCCATTATGTTCACCCTTCTTCCGGATGTCGATAACCAGGCTGTTGCAAAAGAAATAAAATCAAAAGTTGAAAAACCGGACATCCCCGAAAAACTCTATTTTGGCGGCTTACCCATGATGATGAACGATATTAACGATTTAATAATTTCCGATATCATTTGGCTTATCCCCATTGTTTTTCTTCTGATTGCCGTCATCCTTTTATTTAGTTTTAAGTCGGTCAGGGGAGTTCTGTTGCCTTTGCTTACTGCCGCGATTTCTGTAGTCTGGACCCTGGGATTAATGGTCTCAACAGGTTATGAACTTACCATCATCTCCAACGTCATTCCTGTTGTTCTGTTAGCGGTTAGCAGTGCCTACACCATTCATGTTCTGAACAGTATAAATCACATTACCTTACAGGACAGAAAAAAAGCCCTTGTTCAGGCAATGCGTTACATTACAGTTCCTGTAATACTGGCAGCCGTTACCACTTCAATCGGTTTTATTTCATTCGTTTTTGGTGCCTACCTTATTATGATTAAGGATTTTGGGATATTCACGGCAGTAGGTACTTTAATCGCTTTGTTGCTTTCGATAACCTTTGTGCCTGCACTGATTTCGGCATTTTCTATGTATCGTAAAAAAAATTATGATGAAAATAAGGATAAGCAAACCATACTGACCCATAAGATATTATTGCCGCTGTCGCAAACTCTTTTTAAGCATCCAAGTCATACTTT
Source organism: uncultured Prolixibacteraceae bacterium (assembly GCA_964495655.1). Classification (GTDB taxonomy): domain Bacteria; phylum Bacteroidota; class Bacteroidia; order Bacteroidales; family Prolixibacteraceae; genus JAAYJR01. The sequence continues at coordinate 13,434 of CAZBWK010000105.1, forward strand.
ATCGGGGTGGGGAGTGATGCTTGTGATATTTATCATTGGGATTTTTCAAATAGAAACCAGTGTCAACATGGCCGATTATTTTTAAAAAGATAATCCGACAAGGGTGGCAGAAGAGGTGATGCAGAAAAAATTTGGCGGTTCATTGCCTGTTTT
>CAZBWK010000106.1:0-13355 GCA_964495655.1 uncultured Prolixibacteraceae bacterium
AACGGCCACCAGGCCCTCAACCTGGCGTGTCTACCAATTCCACCATCTGGGCAATTATAATTAAAAAGAACGTTGTGATCTCTTATAAAACTTACCGCCGGTTCAACTTAAACCTGTTTACCTGCACATAAGTCTGCCCTGGTAAACTGCTCAGCTTTCAGCAGCGGTGCAAATATATAAAAAAAACAAATATTGTATAATTTTCAAACCTGATATTGACCTCCCTGAATTATTAAATATCCTGATCCTGTAGTAACCCGCTTCAATTCATAACTACTGTCTCTGACTCTTATAAAACAACAACTCCCTTACTGTATCCTGATCTGCTCGCCGATAGTCAGTTTTTCGCAATATCTGCATTTCAGAGAAATGGGCAAAGTCGCTACCACTTTAAAACAGGTTGTAATTCTTTCATGATTTGTAATACACTGGGGATTAATACATTTAACTATACCTTTAATCTCTCCCGGAATCTCAACGATCTTTTTCTCAACCACCTCATAATTTTTAATGATATTCAGGTTAGCATGAGGGGCGATAAGTGCAATTTTGTTTATTTCATCGTTCCTGAAAAATTTATCAGAGACTTTGATTATAGCCTTGCTGCCAAGTTTTACACTTTCCAGGTTAGTACCAAAGGTAATCTGATTTTTTATTTTATCCAGTCCCAGAATAGTAATAACCTTGAATAGAGAAGATGCCGGTATATGGTCAATTACAGTGCCCTCTTTTATTGCACTTACCTTTAATTTCAGTTTTTTCTTCGAACTGTCTGTCATTTCTGTTATTTTAGATTCATAGTATGGGCAATAATAGCTTCACGCGTGTATACCCCATTAAGCGCCTGATTGAAATAATATGCCTTTTCACTGCTGTCCACATCGGTATGAATCTCATTGACTCTGGGAAGAGGATGAAGGATCTTCAGGTTATGCTTTGTCTTTTCCAGCATTGCATTCCTTAATATATAGGCATTTTTAACCTGCTCATACTCAATAGGATCTGAAAACCTCTCTTTTTGAACCCGGGTCATATATATTATATCCGCCTCGCTGATAATCTCTGAAAATTCGCGATGTTCGAAATACCGGATGTTCTTCTCCCGAAGGTATATTTTATACTCATTAGGTATTTGAAGTTCGGTGGGAGATATAAAGTTAAATATTGGATTTTCAAATTCAGACATTGCCATCAGCAACGAATGGACAGTCCTGCCATATTTAAGATCTCCCACCATGAAAATATTCAGGTTGTCGAGGGTCCCCTGAGTTTTCAAAATTGAATACATGTCGAGCAGTGTCTGGGTAGGGTGCTGATTTGAGCCGTCTCCGGCATTAATGACCGGCACCGGTGAAATTTCGGCTGCATACCGTGCTGCTCCGTCAAGAGGATGCCTCATAACAATGAGGCTGGCATATTGACTTACCATCCTGATACTGTCATGAAGGCTTTCTCCTTTGGCTGCGCTTGAACTGCCGGGATCTGCTATCCCGATTATTTTACCTCCAAGGCGGTTTATGGCAGTTTCAAAACTCAGCCTTGTCCGGGTTGAAGGTTCAAAAAAGAGGGTAGCCACCACCTGGCCTCCGAGTAAATTCTGATCAGGATTTTTTTCAAATTCAGCAGCCAGCCTCATTATTTTCAGATATTCCTCTTTAGAATAGTCTGTTATTGAAATTAAGTCCTTCTTCATTCGTTTAAAATTTTTATTGTCAAGTGTTACACATAATTAATTATATTATACATAACTCCTAAATTATTTTTCACGGACTTATCTTAGTCATTTCTGAAATTTTCTCAATCTTAACACCATGAAACCGGTTAAACAACTTTTCAGCTTTTTTAGCCTTTGATTCCCTGACAGAAAAACAGAGTCTGCAAATTTCTTCAAACTTAGTATCTAAAATATTCAGGTTCTCCTGTTTAACTATCCTCATAACTTCATTCATCTCATTATAGCTATATGTAAGCCTGAATACACTGTCGATTGTGACAGTTATAATTTCTGAGTTCTCAAGAGCGCTGGCAGCGGCAGTTCTGTAAGCATTAATAAGTCCTGAAGTACCAAGAAGGGTACCTCCGAAATATCTGACAACAACAACTAAAATATTTGTCAATCCAAAACTTTGAAGCTGTCCCAGAATTGGTTTCCCTGCGGTGGATGATGGTTCACCGTCGTCGTTGGCCCTGTATATGACATCTTTTTCCCCCAGTCGCCAGGCATAACAATGATGACGGGCGCCGTGATGCTCTTTTCTTAACCGGTCAAGGATATCTTTTATCTCCTCTTCAGTCTCCACAGGATAAACATAAGAAAAAAATTTACTGCCTCTGTCTTTGAAAAATCCTTCGCCCGGCTCTTTTATAGATTTATATGAATCTTTCACTACATTGTCAGTTTTTTCTCAATATCTTCAACGTATTGTCTGAAATTTTTATCAGTATCCTTAAGGTTGTTCACTGTTTTGCATGCGTGAAGAACTGTAGCATGATCCTTATTTCCTATCTGTGATCCAATGCTTGCCAACGAATATTTAGTAAGATTTTTGGAAAAATACATAGTTATCTGACGTGCCTGAACTATTTCCCGTTTCCGTGTTTTGGTCTGCAGAGAATCGACCGGCATACTAAAATAGTCACAAACTACCTTGGATATATATTCAATAGATAGTTCCCTCCTTGAGTTCTTCACGAGCTTATTTATCAATTTTGCAGTCAGCTCAAGAGTGATCTCTCTTTTATTCAGCATTGACTGGGCAAGCAGTGATACAAGAGCGCCTTCAAGTTCCCTTACATTGTTTGTAACGTGAGAGGCAATGTACTCAAGCACTTCATCAGGAAGGGTAATTCCGTCTTTATAAATTTTCCTTCTCAATATCTCTATGCGTGTCTCAAAATCAGGCGTAAGCAAATCAGCAGTCAGTCCCCATTTAAACCTTGACAAGAGTCTTTGTTCCATGCCTTTCAACTCAATTGGAGGTTTATCTGATGTCAGTATAAGCTGCCTGCCTGTCTGATGAAGATGATTAAAAATATGAAAAAAAGTCTCCTGTGTCTTTTCCTTCCCGGCAAATTCATGTACATCGTCGAGGATAAGCACATCGATCATTTGATAGAAATTCAAAAAATCATTCCGGTTATTATTCCTTGTTGCTTCAGTAAATTGTGTCTGGAACTTATTGGCATTTACATACAGTACCACCTTATCCGGCAATTTTTCTTTAACCTCAATTCCTATAGCCTGTGCCAAATGTGTCTTACCCAAACCTGAATTACCATATATCATTAATGGATTAAAGGCAGTACCTCCCGGATTACAGGCCACAGCATATCCTGCACTTCTTGCCAGGCGGTTGCAGTCACCCTCAACAAAATTCTCAAAAGTATTATCGGATTTAAGCTGCGGATCTATTTGCAACTTTTGAATGCCGGGAATTATAAAAGGATTCTTAATGCTTTTTTTATCATCTGATTTCAGTGGAATTGTCAGTGGCTGATTTTGAATTTTTGAACTGTTACCGGTAGGATAACTAACTGTATAAGAGGTTTTGTTATCAGCAGAGTTACCCATTACAACATTATACTCAAGCTTGGCTCCGTTCCCCAGAACAATTCGAAGAGTTTTACGGAGAATGTCAATAAACTGCTCTTCAAGATACTCATAAAAAAAAGCGCTCGGAACCTGAATGGTCAAAATATTATTATCAAGCCTGACCGGTTCTATTGGTTCAAACCATGTCTTGTAACTGCTGCCGGGTACGTTATCCTTTATGATATTGAGGCACCTATCCCATGCAGAAATATGTTCGCTGCTCATTTGATTATAGTTGGTATAAATGTTCGAAAAAAAAATTCCCTGTTAATTCCCGAAAACAAATTTTGTGAAAAAAAAGGTAATAAAAAAGTCAATTTTAGATTTTATTTTTAACTCTTTTCATAATGTTTTATCAATGAATGAGTTAATTAATAAAATTTTTTTTATTTTTTTACTTTTATTAAAATTCTGTAAATCAGATTATTAAAAATAACCATTTGGTTGATAGAAGTATATATCGAATAACCTCATTTAGTAAATCTATCAATAATAAAAATATTATTTTAAATGCTTAAGTGCTCTCTCAAGTTTTATAAGTTTCCCGTTTCTGAACGCGATAATAGTGGCTTCAGGAAATCTTTTTTTCACTTTTTCATACAATTCCAGGATCTCGGGATATGAATTGGTTTGTCCTGCCAGATAGGTATAAGCCCCCGAAACCTCATACTCTTCTATTTCTTCCAGTCCCCGGAAGTGCTCTGAGTCCGGCGGAATTCTGGTTTTGCTGGAGACAAGATGAATTCTGAAAAAGATATTTTCTTTTGCCAGTTGCCCCGAGGTGTTAATATATACCTTTTTGCCAAGATCAATTGCAGAAAAATGCACATAACGCTCAGGGTTCGTCCTTATGTCATCTGTAAGCAGGTTAATACTTCCTGCAAGGTTCTTCAATGATTCATAAAGCTCATCATCATTGAGCAGCAACCCTGCTGTATTATCGGTTCTCTCTAGTTTTTCAAGTATGGCGCTTACCTGGTAAGTTGACTGCAGAATATTATCCACCAGAGGTGAAACAGACAACCGGGCGAGGGTATCGCTTAATCCTGACAAGTTAGTTATAATATTCTCAAGGTCTGAGGTACTGTTATAAATTGAAGATGCTATAGAGTTAACATTTGATATAATATTCTGTATATTATCCTTTTCCAGGGATACAATGTCCTGCAGGTCTGAGGTTGTCTTTTCAAGATTGTAAATTGTCTGATTTATATTTTCAAAGCTCTCGGCAAGATTTTTCCTGGCATCTTCATTAAAGATAACCGTCAGTACCGTTAAGGCCGAATCGAGTGTGCCCAACAATTCCTCTGCTTTATTTTTTATCGGAAGAACCTGCATGCTAACCTGCTCCCTTAAATCACTTTCAATTGCCCCGGGAATGGTATCTCCATACTGATAAAACTCCGTGTTATCACTAAGTATTATTTTTATTGATCTTGTCCCCATAAGGTCACTGCTGACTATCTGAGCAACTGAATTTACAGGTATCTTAATACTGGCATCCGTGGTTAATGATACAATCAGCCTGCCACTGTTATCTGACAGAAACCTGATACCTTTAACATGTCCTATCTTATATCCGCTTAGAACTATATCATTTGATTCCTGCAATCCGTCAATACGCTCATAAATCACATGATAAACATTATTCCGCTTCAGAATATCAACTCCCTGCAGGTAACTAAGTCCCCAAATTAAAATAGTAATTGAGATCACTATTAAAATGCCCAGTTTGGTATATCCCGAGATCTTCATGTGAATATAACTTTGTTAAATATTTAAATTTCAAATATAGTTAATCAAATTTAGAAATTTCCGGTCAATCTGACATATTGAACCTTTATATTAATTTTTACTCCCTTCAATAAAATCATTATTAGAAATATTAATATTATTTTGCACCTCTTAAGGCTTTAGTATAGCCCTTATTTATATTTTTGCACGTCAAGCCGGCTGATGAAGCGTTTAATTCAGAAACAATTGTGCACAAATTAATATTTACATACTTTTTCCTGCTGTTACCATTGATCGTAATTTGCCAGATTAACGAAAGAAGTCCGGAGGAATTGGAAAGGCAACCGATCGATGCACCTGATGTTATTATACCGGAGGATGATACCGTGATCGCAGGTACCGGAGTCACTGCCGACACACTGGTATCTGATTCACTGAGTGCTTCAACCAGAAAGGCGCCGGTATTGGAAGCCCCTATTGAATATACAGCTGAAGATTCAATTATTATTTCATTCGACGGACAAAAAGTATTTTTGTATAATAATGCAAAGGTCACATACCAAAACATTGAGCTTACAGCCTATTTCATAGAACTTGACCTTGAAACAAAAGAGGTATATGCCGAAGGAATAGAGGATTCCACTGAAGTACTTATACAAAAACCAATTTTTAAAGATGGTAATGAAGAGTTTGAATCAAATACCCTCAGATACAATTTTGAATCTGAAAAAGGTATTATTACAGATGTTGTAACTGAGCAGGGAGAGGGTTTTGTACATAGCAAACTGACAAAAAAAATATCAAAAGACGCTTTTATTCTTAAACAGGGAAAATACACCACATGCGATGCCGAACACCCCCATTTTTATCTTCACATGACCAAAGCAAAGGTTATTTCGAAAAATAAAATTATTACCGGTCCTGCCTATATGGTGCTGGAAGATTTTCCTATATACTTTCCATTTTTACCCTTTGGGTATTTCCCGAATACCCCCACATACTCCTCCGGAATTCTTATTCCTTCGTATGGGGAGGAGACCAACCGTGGGTTCTTCCTGCGGGATGGTGGTTATTACTGGGCTGCAGGAGAATATTTTGATTTAGCATTAAGAGGCGACATTTACTCCAGAGGATCCTGGGCAGGAAAATTGCACTCTAACTACAGGAAAAGATATAAATTCAACGGAGGTCTTGATTTCAGGTATGCAGTAAATGTTTACGGTGAGCGCGGCCTCGATTATTATACATCCTCTCCTCAGTTTGCAGTTACCTGGACCCATAGCCAGGATGCAAAAGCTAATCCAAACCAGACTTTTTCAGCCAGCGTTAACCTGTCGACAAGCGGATACGACAAACAGAATTCTTACTCTGCCGATAATTACCTTCGGACACAAAAGTCTTCCAGTGTCTCTTTTACAAAGAAATTTGAAAATACTCCGTTTAACTTATCCGCTAACCTGAGGCATTCACAAAATTCAACCGACTCTTCAATGACTCTTTCAATGCCGGAGATGACCTTCAACATGGCAAAATTTTATCCCTTTCAACGAAAAATAAGAAGCGGGCCTCTTAAGTGGTACGAGAAGTTTGGCATTAACTATACAGGTAATATAAGAAATACTATAACGGCACACGAATCTGAAATATTGAAAAAGTCTTTTGCACGTGACTGGAAAAACGGAATTAAACACAATATCCCGATAGCATTGCCGAATTTCAATCTTTTCAATTATATAAATGTAAGTCCAAGCTTTAACTATGACGAAAAATGGTATTTTAAAAAATTTGAGCGGTCATACCACGAAGAGGAGGTCTTCAGGGACGAACACGGTAATATGAGCCATGTCAAAACCGATACAATATCAGGATTTAACCGTGTTTATGACTATTCATACAGCCTGGGAGCATCTACTAATTTGTATGGTATGTATATGCCTCTGAATTCCAACTCCAGGATCAAAGGTATCCGGCATAAAATAACTCCGTCATTTGGCATCAGTTACCGTCCGGATTTCGGAGCTGAACGCTTCGGATACTGGCAGGCTGTGCAGGCTGACACAACAGGGCGTATCGAATATTTTGATGTCAATGCCGGTGGCATATACGGAGGTTCCCCCGGGAGGGGCGCATCCGGCGCAATCTCTTTTTCTGTAAATAATAATATTGAAATGAAAGTGGCAGACCCAAATGATACAACAAAAACTGATGCCTCCGACAAATTCAAAAAGGTCAAATTACTGGATAACCTTAGCCTGGGTACATCATATAACCTGATCGCTGACTCTCTTAACCTTGCACCTGTCAATATCAGGGCAAGAACAACTGTTGCCGGGATAAACATCAACATGGGTGGTATACTTGATCCATATATGGTAAATGAAAACGGAGCCAGAATTCATAAGTATGTATGGAATGAAAAAAACGGACTGGGAAGGCTGGGCCGCCTTACGCGTGCAAATCTGTCGTTTGGATTGAACTTTAAATCAAAAAAGGGAGAAAAAGAGGCAGCTGCTAACAAAGAGTTGATAGAGGAAGAAAATATACTGCCCGGCGATTATGCCAATTATGCTGATTTCAATATCCCGTGGGATTTCAGTATTGATTATAATTTCACATATGCCGGTCCGCCGAGGCCAAGCCAGAAAGGAAAGTTTACACAAACAATGGGTTTCAGGGGAAATATGAATCTTACAGATAAATGGAGAATAAGCATGAATACTAATTTCGATATTATGGCTCAGGAATTCTCATTCACGACAATAAATGTGAACCGTGACCTCCATTGCTGGCAAATGTCATTCAATTTTGTACCTTTCGGGTATATGAAAAGCTATAGCTTTACCATAAATGCTAAATCATCTATGCTAAGAGACCTTAAACTGCAAAAGAGACAAAGCCACTATGACAATTTTTAATAAATTATAAAATTTTAAACAAATGAAACGAGCATGATTGAAAAATCATCTAAGAGTATGATTATAACATGTGCGAGTTCCATATGATACCTTTGAAAACAATAAATTTTAATCATATGCAAAAAATTATTGCGACAAATCAGGCTCCAAAAGCAATTGGACCATATAGTCAGGCAGTGGAAGCCAACGGAATGCTTTTTATTTCCGGACAGGTACCGGTAAATCCGGAAACCGGCAGGGTGGTTGACGGAGGAATCAAAGAACAGACCCTGCAGGTTATGAAAAATATTGAAGCTATACTGAATGAGGCAGGATACAGCTTCTCTGATGTAATTAAATCAACCTGTATGTTGAGCGATATGGCCGATTTCAAAGAAATGAATGAAGTATATGGCAGTTTTTACAGTGAAAATCCTCCGGCCAGAGCAGCATTTGCTGTAAAAGCCCTGCCCCTGGGAGTATTAATTGAGATCGAAACTGTTGCAGCAAAATAACAGGGAGTTTTCCGGAAAATGTTTAAGAATTAGACTGATTGACTAATATAACCAAGAACTAAAAAAGAACTATAAAATGATAGATTCATTAATAAGGTCTAAAACCAGGATCAAGTTATTGTTGAAATTCTTTCTCAACAGCAAAAACAAAGGCTATCTGCGTGGTCTTGAAAAAGACTTTGGAGAATCAACCAATGCTATCCGTATAGAACTGAACCGTTTCATTAAAGCGGGTTTGCTAAAATCTCAATTAGTGGGTAATAAGCGAATTTACCAGGCAAACACAAATCATCCTCTTTACAGCGACATAAACAGTATTGTAAGGAAAACAGTAGGAATAGATAAAATTATTGACAGGGTTACCAGCCAGATAGGTGATCTGGAGAAAGCTTATTTAACAGGAAAATTTGCATCAGGAATTGATTCTGACACAGTCGAGCTTATATTGGTCGGCAAAAATCCAGATACGATCTTTATCGACAAATTAATTTCTAAAGCTGAAAAACTGATCAACAGAAAAATAATTTATCTGGTCTTAACTTCCGAAAAAATGCAACACTTTTATAAGGACCAACCGGTACTGCTTATTTGGCAAAAAGATGAATAGATTAGCGTTTCAGAGTATTCGACAACCAGATTTTTCCGGATTTTTGTAAAAATAATTTACTTTTACGGTTTATTTTCAGAGTATGACTTTTCAATCCTGGGTAGTAATAGCATCTCTCTTATTCTTAATAGTAGCCTTCCTTGTAAGGGCTATGAGACCCGGACCTATACTTTTTAGCGCTGCTGCAATTTTTTTAGCAACAGGAGTAATATCTGCCGAGGAACTGATCGCAGGTTTTTCCAATAACGGAGTGGTAATAATTGTAGTGCTGTTCTGGGTTAATGAGGGCATTAAACAATCGGGACTTATTACCAGACTGGCCCAGGAGTACCTCCCCAGAAAAAGACACCCTATGTTCTATATGTTGCCACGCATTATGGTACCTGTCTCTTTTATGTCGGCATTCCTTAATAACCTGCCTATCGTAGTTAACTTTTCACCAATACTTATCAGATGGGCTGACGGACTTAAAATATCTTATAAAAAATTTCTTATCCCTCTTTCTTATGCAGCAATTTTCGGGGGTATGTGCTCATTAATAGGCACTTCATCAAATCTTGTTGTTCATGGCCTTATGCTGGAGAACGGGTTCAGGGGACTCCACCTTTTTGAGCTGGCTAAGGTGGGAGGATTAATTTCAGTTGTCGGATTCATATATATGGCAGTCGTGGGAAATGCTCTCCTTCCGGGTGAAAAGATAAAACCTGCAAAAATCAATACTGAAACTAAAGATTACTATTATAATCTTATTCTTAAAGCAGAAAGTCAATTGGCAGGCCGGATACTTGACGGTAACAGGATACCAGGAATGCCAAACCTGGTGGTTCATTCGGTAGAGAGACGGAACAGGAGTCTGAAGCCGGATGAAACTAAAATAAAATTGCAAAAAAATGATGAAATACTGGTAAAGGGAGATGCTAACAGTTTAAAATATCTTCTGGCTCATAAAGAAGTGAAGATAAAAGGAATTGATAACCTTAACAATGAAAAACCGGAAAACCTGAAACAGTATGAGGTTGTTCTCTCACCACAGTTTATGGGACTGGGCAAAACTATTAAAGAATTTGACTTCTTCAAACATTTTGATGCCGTGATACTTGCGATTCACAGAAATGGCGAGCCTATTACAACTAACTTAAGCAATCTTAACCTGAAAGTTGGCGACAATGTGGTGCTGCTTGCTACAGAAAAATTTATCAATATCTGGGAAAATTCCTCAATGTTTTATCTGGTCAACTATGTAAGAGACCATTATGTCAAAAGAAGTTCCTGGCAACGCTGGACATCACTTATCATTCTTACAGCTATGGTACTGGGAATTGTTATAAACGAAATTGTTTCCTACAGCTTTGGAATGCAACTAAATTTATTTGTTTATGTGGCAGTGGCTGCTATGCTCCTGGTATGGTTAAAAATAATGCCTCATGAAACTTATACCAGATCTGTCAGCTGGGATACTATAATATCCATAGCTTCTGCATTTGCAATAAGTAAAGGTATTCACAACTCAGGCATCGCAGGCGCCTATGCCGAAGATGCGGTAAGTATAGTGAGATCGCTGGGACCTGCAGGCGCTCTTGCTGTTATTTATCTGACAACAGCAATCCTGACAGAAATAGTTACTAATAATGCTGCTGTGGCTCTTGTCTTTCCGGTAGCTGTAATGGCAGCACAATTGCTTGACGTCAGGCCATATCCATTTTTTATAGCAATTGCAATTGCGGGCGCCTCAAGCTTTATGACTACAGGTGGCTACCGTTCAAATTTGATAATCAAAGCTTTCGGTAAATATTCCAATTTGGATTTTCTCCGGATTGGCACTCTTATGCAGTTGATAGCTTTTATTATAAGTGTTTTGACAATCCCACTTATTTGGTCTTTTTAATAGCTGGATTTTATTTGTAAAACCATCATTAATATCATTAAAATGAATTATTCAGAAATAATACTTGACAAAATCGAAACTAACTCTGAAATTGTCGGAATTATCGGACTTGGTTATGTAGGATTGCCTTTGGCTGTAAACTTTGCGGAAGCTGGCATAAAGGTAATAGGGTTTGATAAAAACCCGCAAAAAACAATGAAGATAAATAAGGGAGAAAACTACATAAAAGATATAAGAGACGCTGTATTACGCGAAGTTGTTGATAGTGTATCACTGGTTGCCACCTCCGATTTTTCAAGAATAGGTGAATGTGATGCAGTCCTTATTTGTGTGCCTACCCCCCTGGACATTTTTAAAAAGCCTGATATGAGTTATATTGAAGATGCATGTACTGAAACCGGCAGGCATATGAAACCCGGAACTTTTATCTGTCTCGAAAGTACAACATACCCGACAACGACGGAGGATTTTATGCTGCCTTTGATCGAAAAGGAAAGCAGGCTGAAACATGGTAAAGAATTCTGGCTCGCATACTCTCCTGAACGGGTTGACCCGGGAAATAAAAATTTCCATACCAGGAATACACCAAAAGTGCTCGGGGCAATGACAGAAGAGGGACTTAAAATTGGTAATGCACTCTATACAAAGGCAATTGACAAAATACATACTGTCAGTTCCCCAAGAGTGGCAGAAATGGTTAAAATTCTTGAAAATACCTATCGCCTTATAAATATCAGCCTGATCAATGAACTGGCTCTTCTGGCAGGTAAAATGAATATTAATATTTGGGAAGTGATAGAGGCAGCAGCTACTAAACCGTTCGGGTTCCAGCCTTTTTATCCCGGTCCCGGCATCGGAGGACACTGTATTCCCCTTGACCCTTTCTACCTGGAACATATTGCAAAAAAATTCAGCTTTGACCTCAGTATGATACATGCCGCGGGACATATAAATATGCGTATGCCTCATTATATGTATATAAAAATAGCGACAGCCCTCAACAGACATAAAAAGTCTGTTAACGGAAGCAAAATACTGTTCCTGGGAGTGGCTTATAAACCTGACATTGATGATGACCGCGAATCTCCGGCACTGGAAATTATGGATATAGTTAAACACAAGGGAGGTAACATTTCTTATCATGATCCCTATGTTCCGGTTGTTAAAACAAAAGGACATAATTTATATGACGGACTGGAAATAAAATCAACACCTCTTACTGAAGCTGAACTCCAATCGGCAGATTGTGTAGTACTTACAACTAACCACAAAATTTTTGATGTCAGCTTTATCAGAAAAAATGCCGGGTTGATAGTGGATATGCGCAATATGATAAAAGACATTGATGAAAATATTTACAAACTCTGAATAACTGCAGCATCATGTTATTAATATTAATGTGCTGTGAAACGAACATAAAATTAAAAATACATGAAAATTATCTCTGTGGTTGGTGCAAGGCCGAATTTCATGAAGATCGCCCCTTTTATTAATGCGGTTGTTTCATATAACAATCAGGGAAAACCACTGGAGCATATACTGCTTCATACTGGCCAGCATTATGATGTGAGGATGTCAGAATCTTTTTTTAAACGGCTTGGAATTCCTGATCCGGACATTAACCTTGAAATTGGCTCAGGTTCACATGCTGAACAGGTGGGCATGACAATGATTGCCTTTGAAAAAGTACTTATGCGGGAGAAACCTGACTGGGTGGTTGTTGTCGGAGATGTAAATGCTACTCTTGCCTGCACTGTTTCAGCAAAAAAACTGAACATTAAAGTATGCCATATAGAAGCCGGACTAAGAAGTAATGATATGAGTATGCCTGAAGAGATAAACAGGCTGGTTACTGACCGGCTTTGCGACCTTTTGCTTACTCCCGATAAAATGTCCTCACAAAATCTTCGTAAAGAAGGAGTACCTGAAAAAAATATCAGGTTTGTCGGCAATATTATGATCGATACTCTTGAAGCAAACAGAAGAGCAGCTTCAGAATTGTCATTGACTGATATCATCAGGGACAACAAACTACCGGGTACAATTCTGCCAAATATAACTGCCCGGTTATTAAATAATTAAAGTTTCCCACATAGGAAAGTGTTGATAAAAGCGAAAATTAAAATTT
>CAZBWK010000107.1:0-12707 GCA_964495655.1 uncultured Prolixibacteraceae bacterium
CGACGACCTCGTCGTCCCGAACGACGCGCGCTACCGGGCTGCGCTATACCCCGTCTCAATCACCGTAGCTTTAGCGAAGATGTTTCCCTTAACAAGGGCATTCAACTTCAGCAAAAGTGTTTCTATTCAGCGAAGGAGTTTATATATTACCTTCAGAACTTTTTTAAAAACCGCTGCAAATTTAAGCTTTTTTTGGTAACAAGGAATAACCATTCATAAAAAGCTTGAACATTATACCATCATGTCAAACATTTCAAATTCCTTTTTCTTATTATTATTATTACCTGCTTCACGATATTTAAATAAAATTCAAACATTAGTTCAAAATTATTTTTTTTGATAAAAACTTTATTGCTAAATTTGTCCTGAAAATAATTTTTATACAAATAAGCAATGAACATAGTAATAACAGCCTCAGGAAATAGCCTGGAATCTAAATTTGATATGAGGTTTGGAAGATGTGCCTGGTTTTGTGTATATAACCTGGAAGATAAAACTACAGAATTCTTTAAAAATGAAAACAGAAATATAAATGGCGGGGCTGGCACAAAATCAGCGGCAAAAGTGGCAGAATTAGGTGCAAAAAGAGTCATTTCAGGGGATTTCGGGCCTAAGGCTAAGTCTATGCTTGAAAAACTTAATATTCAAATGGCAATTTTAGACGATGAAGATCTTACAATAGAAAATATTATAGATAATCTGAAAAAAATATAATTTTAGCAGATATCACTGTCTTTGTGAAGATAAGTAATGATTAGTTTCTTTAATAGTACTGTAACTTAAATTTTAAAGTTTATGAAACGAATAGCAATTCCTGTAAATGAAAATGGAATTCTTGATGCTCATTTCGGGCATTGTAAATATTTTGCAATAATAGATGTGGAAGATAATAAAATTTCATCTCAGGAAATAATTCAACCTCCTCCCCATGAACCTGGATTATTACCTGAATGGCTCGCTCAAAAAGGGGTTACTGAAGTACTTGCCGGAGGAATAGGGAACCGCGCTATACAAAATTTCAACCAGCAAAATATCAATGTTTTTGCAGGAGCCCCTGCCCTTCCCACCCAGGAGCTTGTTGCCGGTTTTCTTGACAACTCTCTTACATTTACCTCTAACTGCTGTGACCACTGATAATTATGCAGATAGCTGTAGCAAGCGGTAAAGGAGGAACCGGAAAAACTACCGTCTCGGTTAACCTCTGTTATTTCATTGAGAAATTCTGGAACCGGAATGTTCAATTGGTTGATTGCGACGTAGAAGAACCAAATGATGCCTTTTTTTTTACAAACCGGAAGCTTGAAACCAGCAGGGAGGTATTTCAAATGATTCCGGAAATCGATGTAGAAAAATGTACTTATTGTAAAAAATGTGAAGAGTGGTGTGAATTCAATGCAATCACCATTGTGCCCAAATTGAAATTTGCAGAGGTTAATACCACCATGTGCCATTCCTGCGGGGCCTGCCTCGTTGCCTGTAAATTTGGTGCAATCAGCGAAAAAGAAGTACCTCTCGGAACTATAAACTCATATTATACAGGCATTGGAAGAGGCATGACAGAGGGACGGCTTGAAGTGGGTTCAGCAATGCAGACATTGCTTATAAAGAAATTAAAAAAAGAATTAGTTCAAAAAGATTGCATTACGATTCTGGATGCCCCTCCCGGAACCAGTTGTCCTGTAGTCGAAACTGTCACACGATCCGATTATGTGGTACTGGTCAGTGAACCTACTCCATTCGGACTGCATGATCTGAAAATTACTGTAGACCTTCTGGATCAATTAAATATACCTTATGGCGTAATAATTAATAAAGCAGGATTGGGTTCAGATGATATTTACGGTTTCCTTAATGAAAAAGAGATAGAATTACTTGGAAAGATACCTTACAACAGAAAATATGCAGGTCTGTATTCATCTGGCCGGATATTAGATAATATCTCAGACGAAACAGCGAATGTTTATAAAACAATAATTGAAAAAATTAAAGCCAGAGTATGAGAGAGATCACTATTCTAAGCGGAAAAGGTGGCGCCGGCAAAACTACTGTGGCTGCCGCAATTGCTTCATTTACGCAAAATGCAGTTTTTTGCGATAATGATGTTGATGCTGCAGACCTTCATCTAATACTCAAGCCTGATATTAGAGAGGAGTACCAATTCGACAGTGGCACTATAGCACAAATTGACCCTGATACATGCACTGACTGCGGTTTATGCATCAGTTACTGCAGGTTCGATGCCATACATAATAATTCTTCCGGCCGGTTATTTGTGAATCCTCATCAATGCGAAGGTTGCCGCCTGTGTGAACGTACCTGTCCTGTGCAGGCAATTACTTCTTATCAAAATACCAATAATAACTGGTATATATCTGATACCAGGTTTGGCACTTTGGTCCATGCCAGAATGGGGCCCGGCGAAGAAAATTCAGGAAAACTTGTAACATGTATCAGGGAAAAAGCCAGACAACTGGCAACAGAAAAAAAGGCGAACTATATTATAAGTGACGGATCACCGGGAATTGGCTGTCCGGTAATTGCTTCCATAACAGGAACAGATGTTGTACTGCTTGTCATTGAACCATCACTCACAGGTATTCACGACGCAGAAAGATTACATATCCTGGTGGAATCTTTTAATATTCCTGCCTTTGCTTTGATCAACAAGTATGATATAAACACTGAAATTACAGAACTGGCAGAAATCTTCCTGAAAAAAAAGAACATCCCTCTGGTTGGCAAAATTCCGTTTGATACCCGGTTCGTAGAATCAATGGTGAAAGGTAAAACAATTGTTGAATATTTACCCGGCTCAAACCTGACTGAAATATTTGAAAAGGCCTGGAAAAGTATTACCACCCCCTGAATCATACATAAAAATTTTAATTCTCAAATTTTTAATTAATTTATTTACAAGTAAATATAAAATTTTAACGAATGAAATCTTGATTTTATAATCAAATTTGTCATTCCAAATATAAAGACTCCTTTACCGCAAAGAGTGGTTAAATTTTTTTATCTTGCCATTTGCTTCAGCAACCGGAATCAGAATTGATAAAACAGATATACAAATGAAGATATATATTCTTACGGATAATGTCGCTGGCGGAAAATTTCAGGCGGAACACGGACTTTCATATCTTATTGAAACAGAAGATAAAAAAATTCTGTTTGACACCGGGCACTCTGACCTGTTCCTCAAGAATGCAGAACTCCTTGGCTTAAATATTGATAAGGAGGTCGATACTTTGGTGTTAAGCCATGGCCACTGGGATCATGGCGATGGCCTAAAATACCTGAATAATAAAAAACTTATAACCCACCCCGGATCATTTATCAGACGATTCAGAAAAAAAGACCTTTCTCCTATCGGTTTGTCTTTATCGAAGCAGTCTCTTTTAAAAAAATTTCAGATAGAGGAAACAACCAAACCATTAATGATAGCAAAAAATCTTTTTTTCCTCGGAGAGATTCCCAGGCTGAATGATTTTGAATCACTTTCAACCACTTTTTCCGATGATTTCAGTAATGATGACTTCGTAACTGACGATTCAGCAGTTGCTGCAGTGGAGAACAATGAAATTATCGTAATTACAGGCTGCTCACATTCAGGTATTTGTAACATTACAGAGCATGCAAAAAAAGTAACAGGGATCAATAAGGTAAAAGCCGTAATTGGCGGATTCCATTTGAAATACGACGATGAACAGACTCAGAAGACAATTGAATATATGAGAGAAAACGGTATTGATCTGGTTTACCCTTCCCACTGTACTGAACTACCTGCTTTATCGGCTTTTTATAAGGTTTTTCATAATCCGGCTGTAAAAACAGGTATGATCTTCAAATTCTAAAATCCTGGTGTGCCTGGTCAGATCAGCTTAAATTCATCTCTGTCTTTCAGGACAGGAAACTTTTTACGGAAATCCATAAGCTCCTGAAAACTTATTTCAAATATTCTTAGCTGATCATTATCACCAAAAAAATCTGCATTGCCTTTGGGATCAACCAACACCGAATCACCTTTATAGCTCAGTCCCGCTCCATCCTTCCCCACCCTGTTAACACCAATGCACCACGATTGATTTTCAACAGCCCTCGCGGGAAGAAGGATTTTCCATGCCTGATGCCTGGATGATGGCCAGTTGGCTATATAGATCAGCAGATCGTACTCTTCACAGTTGCGGCTCCATACAGGAAACCTCAGGTCATAGCAGATAAGGGGACAAATACGCCAGCCTTTATAATTAACCACAAGTTTCCTGTTTCCGGGAGTAAAATGCCTGTCTTCACCACTCATCGTGAAGAGATGCTTTTTGTCATAATATTCCATAGATCCGTCCGGTGTGACCCAAAGGCAGCGGTTAAATATTTTTCCTTGTTCTTCTATTATCAGGCTGCCGGTAACAGCGCAATTGTTATTTCCGGAGACCATTTTCATCCATCTTACCGATTCACCGTCCATCGTCTCCTTCACATGCTCTGGTTCCATAGTGAATCCGGTTGAAAACATCTCCGGGAGGATCACCAGATCAGGATTTCCTGATACTTTAATCATTCCGGTATACCTCCTTAAATTCTCCGAAGGTTTTTTCCAGCTTATATCTGACTGTATAACTGCAATTCTTAGATTATTCATGATCATAAAAGTAAACTGCAAATTCAAATATCCAAAGAATATTTATCTTTATTCTTTGTAAAGTTAACTGTAAAAATCGAATTATTATGGATCAACCTAAAAGGCTTATAATATTTTCAGGCCCTTCATGTGTCGGTAAAAGCCCGTTGGCCAAAGCCCTGGCAAAGTTTTATCCCGAACTGCATTCTCAATTAAAACCGCTGGTACTATACAACAGCCGTCAGCCCCGACCCGGTGAGTCGGACGGTGTTGATTACCATTTCAGAACAAGGGAAGAGATCGAAAAACTCCGTACTGACAGCCGTTTTTTTGTTATGGATGTAAGGGGTGACCTTCAGGCACTTGACCTGACTGAATTATCTTCGTCGCTCAAAACAAATGATATTTTCTTTGAAGGTAACCCGTTTATAGGAAAGATACTGTTAACGCATGCTATTCCTGATAAAATACAGAGGTTGAGCATATTTATGTCGCCGGTTTCAAAAGATGAAATTTTATATCTGAAATCGGTCAGTCCTTCTGTATCACTCCCTGATTTAATTACAGATATAATGAGAAAAAAGTTGATACGGCGGACACGGCTGCAAAAGGGAGAGCTTTCGTTCAGCGACCTTGAGAATATTGAAAAACGTGCAAAAAGTGCATATACAGAATTACAGGATGCCCATAACTTTCAATATGTGATACCCAACCATGATGGTGAAGACAGCGATAACTGGAGTGCTTTTTATTACCCTCTAGGTGATGCCAGAAAATCCTTGTTAACTTTTACATCTGTTTTAGAAGGCAAAAAGGGGATTATTGAAGAGGCATGGGAGGATAACCTGATACCATAATTATTGACTTCTGACCATTTTTCTTCAACTTCTTTTTAATTATCCAGAAGTTTTTTCATGGCATCCATCAGGACACCTTCAACCTCAGGCAACATCCTTGTAACTCTTATTTCATAACCTCCCTGCGGAAAAGCCTCTGTAGTTGGAATATATCCCGGTCCGCAATCGCCATAAGCTGCCATTGCAACAAATAATCCGGGTTTCATCTTTTGGGCAGCAAGCTGGTATTCAACGAATAATTCACCTGGCATAAATAGAATGCGGCCTTTATCTATCGTCATACACTGCAGGTCAATGGCATGTCCTGACTTATTTCTGACTGTAAAGGCATTTTCCCTTGAATGGTCGACAGGTAAATGAACAGGTTCAGTGTTCCATCCTATTGAAGATGCATATGCCGGATATTTTTCAGTAGCATCCCATGCCCTTTTCATTCCGTCGGCAAGCCTTCTGGCCAGGATCACCCTGTTAACATGTGAGCCATCATTATATTTACCTGCCCCAATATTACCTGCTGCTCCGTTAAAGTGAACATGAAGGGCATCCGGCACTTCGAGCTGTCTGAAAAAACGGGCTATCCCCGGAAAATCGGGATTTGGTATACCTGTCCTGTAATAACTTTGCGGATGTGTAGCATAAAAGCTCAGTAATGCCAGAGGAATATCTTCATTCCAAAAACTGATAAGCGACACCATCGGATCAATCACGCCTTCAGGCTCTGCACGAAGAGCGGAATCCAGGCATGTTGTATAACGTGTAGCTTTCACCTTCCCGTCAGCACCGAGCGGACGACGGTTTGAGGCAACTTCGTAAACCTCAGCCCGCCCAAAACCTATATCTGTCACCGGACTTAAATTTTTTAAACTATTTATAACCGCTAACTCCAGCCGATGGATCACAGCAAGCACAAAATCATCATTCAAATTGCCTCTTGGAGCATCATGCTGATGTAATGTATGGACAGCAACCCGTTCGCTTGTTGTCCCCGCCGCTAAAGCTAAAGCTCTTCTGAATTCATCATGACAATCATTATATAATCCTATCCAGTCTATTGCAACTAATACAATAGGTTGTCCTGATCCTGTCAATACAACGCCTTTGGCACGCAATCCCATATCCCACGAATTGATCATGGGATCATAAGCAAGATCGTGGCCTGCAGGTGGTGTTACATCTATGTCAAATGTACCTAATTGGAATTTATTCTTTTCTGTGTCCTTATTTGCAGGTTCCTCTGCTATAGTGAAAAAACAGAGACAGACCGATATTAAAAAAACTGAAAATCTGAAATACATAATTCTTTAGCTAATGTGTTATACAATATTATACTATTTTTTTTATATTGTATGCATTAAAATTGCCTGATTATATAACTTTAAAATAATCAACCATGAAAAAATTACATTTCAATACAACATGCGGCAATGAAAACTGTAATTGTGTAAACAGTATTTCCCAAACGATCAAATATCAACTGATAGCAATCATGCTGTCAGTATTTATTTTCTCTGCTGCTTATATAAATGGCCAGGAACTGGATGTACCTTATGTGCCTACTCCTTCTTTAGTGGTGGAGAAGATGCTCGACCTTGCAGAAATAAAACCGGGAGAATATCTGATTGACCTTGGATCGGGCGACGGGCGAATTGTTATCGCTGCGGCAAAACGGGGTGCCATCGGGCATGGCATTGATATCGATCCCGTGCGAATAGATGAAGCAAACAAAAATGCCAGGGATGCAGGAGTTAACGATAAAGTATTATTTATTGAACATGATATTTTTAATGCAGATTTCAGCAGGGCTGATGTAGTTACAATGTACCTTCTTAACTCTGTTAATAGGAAACTACGCCCATACCTGCTTGAAAAGCTAAGGCCGGGAACACGTGTTATTTCTCATGATTTTGACATGGATGACTGGGCATATGATGAGTTTTTATATCTTGATGACAGCAGTATTTACAAATGGATCGTTCCGGCTGATGTAAAAGGCAGATGGAAATGGACTAACGGAAGTAATTCATATACAATGACCATAAATCAGGAATTCCAGAAAATAAGGATAAGCCTGAGTTCGAATGAGGATAACCTGATTGTATACAGTAGCATACTTTCGGGCGATAAAATAACAATCACGGCAGAGAATCCCTCAAAAAGGGAAAATTACCTTTTCAACGGACAAGTCAATGGAAATGAAATAACCGGAACAGTGCAGATAAGAAATGACAGAAACAGTACTGTGGAAAACTGGAATGCGAATTTAATGTAATTCTAAAATAATTTTTTATGACAACAGAAGACCCCCATTTATCACAGATCTATTCATATCTGTCCTTAAGAAAAGCTGTAGGATGGATTGGCATTTTATTACCTTTCGTGCTTATGACCGGCCTAATAATAATATACCGGGAAAATACCGTACTGAGAAGTATCAGCCTCTACTATCATTCTCAAATGCGCGATTTGTTTGTCGGCGCCTTATGTGCCATAGCCCTGTTTCTTTTTTTCTATAAAGGGTATTCCAAATGGGACAACAGGGCGGCTAACCTGGCTGCATTCTTTGCCCTTGGGATAGCATTTTTTCCGACAGTTACGGAAGGCCCGCCTGACTGGGTTGCATATATTCACTTTATATCTGCATCGCTGTTCTTTATTACATTATCGTGTTTTTCAATTTTTTTGTTTACTAAAAAAAATCCACATCCGACTAAAAACAAACTGGCAAGAAATAAAATATATATTTCCTGCGGAGTGGTTATGATAGGATGTCTTATTTCTATTCTGATATTTTTTGTTTTTTTTGAAAAAAAATATCCTGATTCCAGCTTTGTGTTCTGGATTGAATCTCTGGCTCTTATAGCTTTTGGAATTTCATGGCTTATAAAAGGAGGTACTCTTTTACAGGACGAAAAAAATAATTTGCAATAAAATTATATTTATGATATAGAGAATTATATTTTTTGTAAATTGTATAGGCTTATTAAGAGTCAGTTTCTTTTTATAGTTTTTATACAGGATATAATAAAATTTACCATTAATCATTCTCCGGACTATCCTGAAGGGTTTTCTTTTTTCTCATTACCGGCAGAATAGTTCTTTTAATACTTCACTACATCAATTTATTCAAATAATTTAAATTTTTCAAAATGGCAAAGCTATTGATCGATTTTAAGTTGGACTCTGCTACAGTAGCAAATCCGGATGGTACACTAAGTACCAACTTCACAGGTAGTACTGTTGTGCCCGGACCGGGTGAAACAATCATCGGAAAATTCCCGTCCGCCCTCAACCTGGGGGCAGCAGGTAAAGCATCCTGCAATATCTCTTCGATTTTACCTAACCTGAAACAATTTTGTATTCATGTTGTGTTCAATGCGCCGGGGCCTGTAAATGCCCGGCAAAATCTGGTAGAATCGAACATGCTGCCCTTTTCAGTTTATCTCGCAAAAGGGAGCACAGTGAATAATTGTAACCTGGTGACAAGCATTAAACCTAAAAATCACAACTGGAACGGTCCGGACACTCTGTTTAAAAAAGTATTGAACCTTAATAAATGGTATACTGTATCGCTGGTATATGACTACAATACCGCTGCTCTCTTTTTAGATGGTGAATTAATATCTGTTCATGCTTTCCCTGATGGAAACATTGAGAAACTATCAGGCAATAAATTGTTTTTCGGGACATGGGTTGACGGCGCCAGGGATCATTTTAACGGCAAAATGGCAGCTTTTCAGCTGTATGACGGAATTCCGGCAGATTTAGAAAATCTTTTGGATGAACAAAGAAATCATGCAGAATGGTTTATTACTTATAAGAGTGAATCTTTCAAAAAGAGCTACAACATCGGTGAACGTACTAAAGCCATTGAATATATAGCTTCAATCGACGCTCATATCCAATATTATGCTAACTGTGCAATAATGTTCCATCACTCTTTAGGTGTGGCCTTCGAGATGCACGGGGCAATATATACCAGGTACAAGGCCATGCCTGATTCAAAAACTCTGGGTTATCTTGTCACTGATGAATCCAATACAACCAAAGCAGGAGGAAAAAAGAGCCTGTTCTCAAAGGGAGGCATCTACTGGTCATCCGGCACAGGCGCTCATCCTGTTCTCGACAGGATATATGCTGAATATGAAAACCTTGGTGAATCAAAAGTCTGGGGTTTTCCAATAAAAGACCAGAAAAAAATTACCAATGGCTTTGAACAGGAATTTCAAAACTGCAGGTTCTATTATAAAAACGGAGATGCAAAAGCGCATGAAGTACATGGCTCTATACTCTCCAAATTTATTTCATTAGGTGCAACTACAAAATGGGGCTTTCCACAGACAAATGAAAGTGACGTTAAAAAAGGCTCCACTGTGATCGGAAAATTCTCTCAGTTCGAGAATTGCACAATTTTTTGGAGCAATGCAACAGGAGCATTTGAGGTACACGGAGATATCCGCAAAAAATACCTCGACATGAAGGGGCCGCTGAGTGACCTTGGCTTTCCCACTACCGACGAAACGAATATCCCGAATTATGCAGGTGCAGGCAAGGCAAACTCTTTCCAGAAAGGCAGTATATTATGGTTTGGAAGCTATAATTCAATAAAGGTTGCCCGCCCTTACAAATTATTTATCGGCAGAATTGACTCTAAAGAATCTGAAGGATGGGGCAGAGGACAAAATGACCTGTACATTAAAAAAATAAAGGTAACAGAAGGCTCTACAGTCCTTTACGAAGCAAGAAGGCCCTCTTCTGGTGATTGGAGCAATAAAAATATTGTCAATGTTAATTTCACCATTCCAAACTTAATTACTCCAAACAAGCTGAATGTGAAGGTCAGATTCTATCTCGATATCTGGGAAAGCGATGCACCTACCAATGCAGATGACCATATGGGGACTTATGAAATTGTACTGGAAGCAGCTAATGCCTGGGGGCTCACTAATAATGAAGGAGTTTACAATGTTGCTTTCGGCATGATCCGCTCACTTACCTGGGCTGTAAAACCACAGGTTGACATAAGCACTCTTTCGGAAACTGAAAAGTGGTGGGGTGTCAGTAACCGGGGTACCCATCCTGTAACATACCCTCAATATGCCAGCGCTTTTAAGGGTGTTGACAGCGATACTGAATGGTGGGATATAACAGACTGGATTGAAAAAGGATTTTATGAAGGTGCTATTAAAGGTATTGCCAAAGGAGGTAACTGTTTTGGCATGTCGGTCGAAGGTATCTATTCACGAAAATGCCGCAGCCTGTTCAGTCTGCCCATAAACAGGTTCAACGACTGGAATGTTGTTGCAAATGAGTTTAACATTAAACAGACATACCAGGCAGGAGCTGATCCTATCTGGTGGTTCCTAGGACAGTTCCTGTCGGGTAACACCCACGACCCGGTCGATGTTTTTAACCGTACGCACTATGAATTCAGCCGCGGCAATCATCCTGTATTGTGTGTGACACAAAATTATGATTTTTCAGGAAAGCCTCATGCTATACTTCCTGTTGCATGGGATAAAAGCACGAAGCCATGGAAAATTACTATCTGTGATCCTAACCTGCCCGGTCAGCTGAAAACACTTTATGTGAACCCGGATAGCAATACTTATTCATATACAGGTACTGCAAGTTATTCAGGCGGAGAATGGTCAGGGGGCAGATTACACTATATGCCCTACTCGATTCTTGACGACCGTCAGCGGTTACCTGTATGGGATCTGATTCTGCTGTTGCTGGCAGGTACAATCCTTATTCTTGCTGATGACGGCGATACTGTGTCAATCACTGATGCTGACGGCCAGGATCTGACTGGTTCAGGAACCAGGGCCAAAGAATTACTGAAGAATAACATAGAACCTTCTGAATTCTTTGTAAGCTATAATGGATATGACAGCGCTCTGAGGCCGGGACAGATCTTTGTCAGAAAAGAATTGTCAGTTCAGCGTGCTGTTACCGGAAGTATTTCCTCTGTGGTAAATCTGCCGGTTGTCAACACCAGGGCTTCAACCCGCAGAGCTTCTCTTTACAATTTAACCAGAACTGATAAAAATATAAGTAAGATTATCGAAGGCCGTTCACCTCAGCATATCCTGAATGACAGCAAGTCACTTGCAAAATTGAGCCGGGCAGTGATTGATGAACTGCAGAAGATGGCTAACGCCAATTCTAAACGCAACTTTATCCATAACATAAAAGGTAATAAAAACGGGACGATGAATTATATGGTAAAGAGCGGGCTTAACCTCTTCAGTGTAGAAACAGCCCTGAATATGAACGAAAGCCATAAATTAGAGGTAAATGACCTTGGCTCCAATTTCATGACTCTGAAAATGAACTCGGCGCGGGCTAAGAATGTCAACCTGAACATTCAGAACCAGCTTGGCGTAGGAGGTGATTACAACCTTATAAAGATACAGAACTTCCCGATAAGTCCTGCCAACAACCTTGAGGTAAATGTCAAACAAGGGATTGGCGGGGTTGATATTTTAAATAAAGGGCCGAAGTTTAACCTGAATGTAACTATGTCATCAAGAATTAACAAGGTATCTTCGCTGAAAACTTTTACAGTGGAGGTAGACAAAGGTGTCAGACTAATGCCTGCAAGCTTCATCACTGAAAAAGAGCTTACAGTTAAATCAATTGACAAAATATTTGGCCCCGGAATTAAAACCATCAGGATCAAATAAAAATTTTAGTTATAAAACCGGGCGTTATGATATCCGCCCGGTTTTATAAATTTTTTCTTGATTTAAAGAGAAAAACTGAAATTTTTTTCGTACCTCCAAACATTTATCTATCAGGACTTTCACCTGATATTATTACTGTTGTATATACTCATCTACACTAACAAACAAAAATTTTCCCAAAATGGGACACTTTTCTCTGTTTGGTCATTGGATTTCATAATAAAATTACTTTATTTTATATTTAAACAATGGTTTAATTTAATTTAATTCAGGGGGAGATAAAAAATATGGGTTCATCAGTCATTTTTCAATCTTCTCATTGATTTATAAATATCTAACAACGGCGTTCCGGCCTATATTTTACCTTTTACAGGTTAAATATAAGTCAGCTTCTATTGTGTATACGGGAAATAATGATCTGAAGGCATTATTTCTGATCAAACTAATTTTCAGAATTAATGGCAGAAACTGAAAGGTGGCAATTCAAAAAAATCCCACGGAAGGATATCTATGTATTTTTTTCTCCCATAAAAACACCACTGTATC
>CAZBWK010000108.1:0-12702 GCA_964495655.1 uncultured Prolixibacteraceae bacterium
CCATCCTGAAATAAGAAAAGCCGATTCTGATGCAGCTGCACAGTATGGACTTGCATATCCCATGGGCGCCCGCATGATGTCAGGGCAAACTACTAAGCATGAACAACTTGAAAGAGAACTTGCTGCATTTGTCAAAAAAGAGGATGCATTCCTTCTTAACTATGGTTACCAGGGGATGGTTTCAATCATAGATGCATTATGCGGACGAAATGATGTTATTGTATATGATTCAGAATCACATGCCTGCATACTTGACGGAGTACGCCTCCACATGGGGAAGAGATTTGTTTATCCTCATAATAACATTGATAATTTAAAAAAACAACTTGAAAGGGCTACCAGGCTGGCAGAAAAACAGAGCGGTGGCATTTTAGTAATTACTGAAGGAGTATTTGGAATGTCGGGCGACCTGGGCAAGCTTGATGAGATCGTTAAATTAAAATCAGATTTCAATTTCAGGCTGCTTGTTGACGATGCTCATGGTTTCGGTGTGATGGGAAAAACAGGAGCAGGAACTCCTGAATTTTTCGGAGTAACCGACCAGGTGGACCTCCATTTTGGAACTTTTGCAAAGGCTATGGCCGGTATTGGTGCATTTGTTGCATGCGATACCGATGTATGCTTCTACCTGCGATATAATATGAGATCGCAAACATTTGCCAAATCATTACCCATGCCAATGGTACTGGGTTCTCTGAAAAGGCTTGAAATGCTAAGGACTATGCCCGAAATGCGTGAAAAATTATGGACAATAGTTAATGCTTTGCAGTCAGGTTTGAAAGAAGCTGGTTTTGACCTGGGCCGGACAAATTCTCAGGTGACGCCGGTTTATATGAAAGGCGGACCTGCCGAAGCAACCAATATGGTCTATGATCTCAGGGAGAACTACGGAGTGTTTTGCTCAATAGTAGTCTATCCTGTAATTCCTAAAGGAGAGCTGATACTCAGGCTTATACCAACTGCTATGCATACGCTTGAAGATGTAACCTACACATTAAATGCATTTAAAGTGGTACGCAAAAAGTTAGAAGACGGCAAATATTCAAAAACCGAATTTGCCAAAGTAGATGTAGATATGTAAAAAATTTATTAACTGTTCTTTTCCGAAATATATCGCTCAGCATCCATAGCAGCCATACAGCCTGAACCGGCAGCAGTAACGGCCTGACGATATACAGGATCCTGAACGTCACCACAGGCAAATATTCCCGGAATCGAAGTTTTTGAGGTTCCGGGAATAGTTTTTATATACCCGGTTTTATCAGTCTCCAAAAAATCGGTAAAAATTTCAGAATTAGGTTTATGTCCGATAGCCAGAAAAAACCCGTCAATATTAATGTTAACTTCTTCCTCACCTTCCTCTCCAAGATTCCTGACAAGTTTTGCACCCCTGACAACTCCGTTTTCACCAATCAGCCCTTTTGTCTGATGCTTCCATAATATTTCAATATTCGGAGTCTTCTTCGCTCTTGCTGCCATAACCCTGGATGCCCGCAATACATCCCTTCTTACGATCATATAAACTTTATTACACAAACCCGCCAGGTAGATAGCTTCTTCACAGGCAGTGTCTCCTCCTCCAACTACAGCAACATCCTTTCCGCGATAAAAGAATCCGTCGCAGGTAGCGCAAGCCGACACTCCGCCTCCTTTATATTTTTGCTCATCTTCAAGCCCCAGATATTTAGCTGTTGCACCTGTTGCGATTATAACAGTCTCGGCCTCAATTAGCTTTTTATCATCAATCCATACTTTATGCATATTACCCGAAAAATCAGCTTTAGTGGCAATACCCCAGCGAACATCGGTTCCGTATCTTTCCGCCTGCTTTTTAAAGTCTTCCATCATAACAGGACCGGTAACTCCCTCCGGATAACCAGGAAAATTTTCAACTTCTGTGGTGGTAGTAAGTTGGCCTCCGGGCTCAAGTCCTTCGTACAGTACAGGTTTCAGGTTTGCCCTTGCTGCATAAATTGCAGCAGTATATCCAGCCGGGCCGGAACCTATGATCAAACATTTAACCTGTTCTTTTTCATCTTGTTGAGATGGTTTATTTTCACTATTTTCGCTAATATCCAATGGTTTAAACATAACTTTAATTTTTTTGTGCAAAAATATAAAACATCCGGTACCACACCTAATAATCTCAATCAATAATAACTAACAGACAATAGAATAAAACTATTAAATAAGCAATTATCATTGAATACATCACTAAAAAAATTTAAATTATTTTATTGAAAAGAATATTCCTTTTAATTTTAGGACAAAAATATGAAACGGGCAACATAGTTATATCATAGAACCTGAAGAATCAAAATAACAAATCATGTCATATTCAGTTTTAACAAAATTTTTCAAGTCATTTTTCTTACTTCTTGCTTTGAATTCAATATTATCTGTAAACGGATGTATACGCAAAGATGTAAAAGAGAGTGACACCGTTTATGTTTTTAAGAATGTTACAATTATTGATGCTGTAAATGGCCTGCGGCAATCACAGAGTGTAATAGTGAAAGGCAATAAAATAACAGAAACAGGAAAGGTTAAAGAGGTTAATGAACCTCCTGATGCTATCAGAATTGATTGCAGTGGAAAATATCTTATTCCCGGACTTTGGGATGCACATATGCATCTTACAAACTCTGAAGCACTATTACCAGCTATGTTTCCGTTACTGATTACTCATGGCATAACTTACATCCGTGATACTGCTGCAGAGCTTGACAAGATATTACCAATAAAAAACAAAGCTAAGGAAGATGCCAGTTTATATGGTATGGCCCCGGACATTTTTATGACAGGTCCGCATATGGATGGGAAAAACCTTATATGGAGTTCTTCAGTCAGTGTAATTACCGTTGAACAAGCTGAATTCATAATAAATTGTCTTATAAATGCCGGAGTTGATGAGTTGAAGGTATATGATTTACTTCCACGGGATATATATTTTGCAGTCCAGGCTATAGCCAACAAAAAAAATTTTAAATTATGTGCTCACGTTCCTTTTAGTGTGGATGTAGTTGAGGCTTCGGAGGCAGGCCTTGACTGTATGGAGCATATGAGCAACCTCGAGTTGTCATGTTCTGCGGAGTGGGAATTTTTATTGAAAGAACGGCAAAAAATGCTGGAAGCCGGATCAGAAAAGTCTGGCGGAGAGTTAAGGGAAGAAATATATAATGCACAAAGAGTGCATGCTTTTAAAACGCAAGATGAAAACCGTCGTAACTTTGTCCTGAAAGTTCTTGCCGAAAATAACACATGGCAGGTGCCTACCCTGGTAATCACTGCACAGGAGGAACATAGAATGTATTTGAGAGATGATTGGAAAGACATGTTTAGATACTTACCTGAACCTGTGAGAACTGCATGGCATAAAAGCGCAGTCAACAAAGCGGAACGACCTTTATCTGAAACAGGGTTACTTCGTTCAAAATGGGCTTATGAAATGATACCCCAGCTGATCAAGTCAGGAATAAATATTATGGCCGGGACAGATATGCCCCTTTCTTTGTTAACTCCGGGATATAGCCTTCATGAAGAGCTTTCCCTTCTGGTACAGTGTGGATTGACAACCATGCAGGCTCTGGAGTCTGCCACTTTAAAACCGGCACAATACTACGGAGTTGAAAATCAGCAGGGATCAATTGCTGCCGGGATGAAGGCAGATATGGTAATTCTTGATGCCAATCCACTCGACAATATTTCCAATACCCTGCAAATAAATGCCGTAATGCGAAATGGCTTTCTCCATACAAAAGCAGATCTTGATAATATATTTAAACATCTTGAAAAATACGGAGAATTTCGAAAAAAATAAATAATTGCTTTGTTACTACAACAAATTTTTAGAATAAGACTTTCACAAATTCATTAAGCTGATTGGTAGGATGAGGAAAAAGTATTATTTTCGCGGTCATATTTATTTAATTATTTTTTACAATAGTTAAAACAAATCATTTCGGGGTGTGGCGCAGCCTGGTAGCGCACTCGTCTGGGGGGCGAGGGGCCGGAAGTTCAAATCTTCTCACCCCGACAATCAAAAAGTCTGGTACGTAAGTACCGGACTTTTTTCATAGGGGAAACCTAAGCTTGCTTAAAGGTTTCCCCTATGAAAAAAGGACGTAGTGAGCGAAGCGAACTGACTTTTTGATTAGTTACTTCCAACTCTAAGATTCACCATGAGGTAAATCTTCTGATACTGATTAATAATTCACACGTCTCGAAAAATCAGTGAGCGAAGCGAACTGACTTTTTGATCAGTTACTTCCAACTCTAAGATTCACCATGAGGTAAATGTGTTTTGTTATTATGAGCCATAAATACTGTTATGGCGGTAATATGTAATATTAATAAACTGCTGTTATCTGATAAGAGTTAAAATACCACTAAGTCAGTAATATTTCATCAAATAATTTGAAATTAAAATAAAGTCAGCTATATTTACTGCTTAAACAGTATAAATATGCTCGAACCTCAATTATTGTCACTCATAATACGGCGACATCGTAAGATTGCCGGATCAACACAGCTTCAGCTGGCTGAATTGGCTGGCGTTGGAAAAACTGTGATTTTTGACCTGGAAAAAGGTAAAGGAACAATCCGGCTGGATACTTTACGAAAAATCCTGAATGCATTAAACATTAAAGTTGAGTTAACAAGTCCGGTCATGAACCAAATACACTTAGATGAGATCCGCTAAAGTGTATATAAATGGTATAAAGGCCGGAATTCTTTCTGAACTTGATTTCGGTAAAAAATACAGGTTCGATTATATGGAAGGATACTCCGGTGACCCTGTTTCTGTTACAATGCCTGCCAGTCAAAAAAGTTATGAATATGACAGCTTCCCTCCTTTTTTTGATGGATTACTTCCTGAAGGTTATCAGCTGGATGGTTTGTTAAAATTCAGGAAGATTGACCGCAATGATTTTTTTTCTCAACTAATGGCTGTTGGCGATGATTTAGTTGGCAATGTAACTGTTAAGGAGGTGACTCTGTGAATCGTTGTCCTATTACATATGATTTTTGTGATGACAAGCTCTATAGTATAAAAGGCTTAAAACTTTTGTCCCCGGCATTAAAGGGCCTGGCGAAACTCGATTTCTCTGCCGGGGAATTGAGGGCAGAAGCAATGCAAAGAGCAACAAGAACATCGATACAGGGTGTGCAACCAAAACTGAGTGCAATTCTTAAAACTTCCGCCGGCCGGTTTGAAATTGTTGACAAAGGTGGCAGGTACATCCTGAAGCCACAGCACCATGTTTTTCCTGAGTTACCAGAGAACGAAGATCTTACCATGCGTTTAGCTGCTTCCATTGGAATTGAAGTTCCGTTTCACGGCCTTATATATTCGAAAGACTATTCGCTTACTTACTTCATCAGACGGTTTGACAGGAAAGGACACAAAGATAAAATTGCTGTGGAAGATTTTGCGCAGCTGGCCGGAATGAGCCGCGGAAGAAATCGCTCTATCGCTAAAAGGGAAAAGAAGCAATCTAAACCAAGACATCCTGTTTAATTATTTTGGACGGGAAAGATGTGTCTTGACTGATAAAATTATCGAAAGGACTATTAATGCTTTTCAAAAAGCGCTACCTTCCTGGTTTGACTTACTTGAGGTTAGTTTTTTATCTGATGAAATGAGGCTACAATACGACAAGCTGCTTCGAAAAAGAATAGAAATTTTGGGTTTAACCCACTCTAATTAACAATCTGTCTTTCACCAATCTGCTGTCTCCACATAGCATAGTGAAGACTCTTCTTTTCCCGAGAATGTGCCTCTGTTCCCTGATTGAACTTCTGTGAGCAGTCAGTTGCAGGCGAACAGAATTGTTAGGGAACATAGTTTTCTGTTCAGTCGCATATACCAACTGACCGTTTATGTTAAACACGGAAATCCTGGCTTATGCCGGAACATTGCCCCTGTATGCCACCTGAATGAGGCCGGGAAGATTAATCGTCTCAACAAATTCCTGCTTCATTGCGGTACTCCTTGCATTAACATTACCCCATAATACATTTTGGGATAGGTTAATCTGATAATAATCCATGACAGGCAGGTTATCAAACAGTATACGTTGATCATTGGACAGATCTTCAAGCTGGATTGAATCAAGACTGATTTTCTGCTGGTCAACTTCACCACTTATGGTAAAAATTAAATCCCGGAATCGATTCAATTTTAAAATAACAGACCACTGTTGGCATATTTTTAAAAGGGTTTCGATATCCTCGAAAGAGAATTTCTTATTTTTTAGGGTTACATTTACGAACCAGAAGGTATTATTTATATAGATAAGGTTTAGCAATGCCCCTTGCTAAGCAACGATCTTTAGTAAAGATTACATGTTATGGACGCAAAAAACACAAATCCTAAGGAAGGATATTTATCTGTAAATAGACTTTCGTTTGCACTTATTACCATTGATACAGACGGTAAGATCACTTATGCGAATCACGAAGCAGCCGCTATTTTCAATCTGCCTGTAGAGAAATTAATTATGAAAAATCTGGCAGATTTTCGCTGGAGATCACTCAAAAAAGAAGCTCTAGATTTCAGTAAAGACCAGCACCCGGTATCAGATGCTCTCCTTACAGGTAATATAAAGAAAGGATTTATTACCGGAGTTTACCTTAACTCTGATAATAATTTCAAATGGTTAAATATTGATGTAATACCCAGTCTGAACCAAAAAACAAAAAAGGTATTAAATGCCAATATCTGTTTTAGTGACATTACAGAAATAATAGTAGCTGGACAATCTAATAAAAAACTAAAAAACAGGGTTTTACCTATAGTGGATAAACTACACGGAATGGTTTATCTCTGCAATTTTGACAAACAACTTACACCTCAATATATCAGCCAGGGATCAAAAAAATTGACCGGATATGAGCCGGCGAGTATCATAAAAAATCCCGATCTGCTATTCAACGGATTAATTCACCCGGGAGATAAAAGAGAGGTATTTACAAAAATTACCAGTACAATTAACAAAGGTGAAGATTTTTCTGTCAGGTACCGTATAATAACAGCCGAAGGTAAAGAAAAATATGTTATCAATCACGGAAGGATTAACAAAAGGAATAATACCCCTGTAAGTATTGAGGGACACATTGAGGATATAACAGATGAAAAAGTTTTAAAAGATAAACTGGAACACAAACTAAAAATTGAAAAGACAATTGCGAATATAACTTCCAACTTCATAGGATTGTTTAATCTCAATGATGCCATAAACAGGTCCTTTGCAGAAATTGGCAAAATAACTAATGCTGACAGAATATATCTGTTCCTTACAAACAGTGACAGACAGACTGTCGACAACACACATGAATGGTGTGCTCCGGGAGTTATACCGCATAAAGATATTCTGCAGGGTCTTTCTATAGAATTATTTCCCTGGTGGTCACAAAAAGTAATGAATAATGAAATCATTCAAATTGAAAATATCTCCTTATTACCCGAAGAAGCAAATGCTGAAAGAAAGTTACTGGAAATTCAAAACATTAAATCACTTATCGCTCTTCCTTTGAATTTAAATAACACAACAAGGGGGTTTGTCGGCTTTGATTATGTTAGTGATTCAAAAACATGGAATAATGAAGATCTTACAATTTTAAAAACTCTGGTAAACATTTTCTCAAATGCACTGGTAAAAAATCAATCTGAAAAAAACCTCCTGAAAAGTGAAAAGAAATTCCGTTCCCTTTTCGAGGACGATAAAATATCAAAAGTTCTTATTGACCCTGATACAGGTGATATTATTGATGCAAATCAAATGACTTTTAAAACATTTGGCTGGAGGAAGGAAGAACTTCTTAAAATGAACTTGAGACAAATTAGTGCTTCTTCACCTGTTGAAATAAAGAAGCGATTAGAAGGTATAAAAATTGATAAAAATCTCAATCATGTGTTCAGAGCCAGACAAAAAGATGGTTCACTAAAATATATAGAAGCATTCAGCAATTTGATAGAGATTAACAATAAAAATATTATTCATTCCATATTTCACGATATAACAGAAAGTAAAAAAAATTATCAGGAACTAATAGAGGCAAAGAAAAAGGCAGAAGAGAGTGACCGCCTCAAATCTTCATTCCTGGCTACGATAAACCATGAACTGCGCACCCCTCTGAATTCAGTAATTGGTTTTAGTGAGATCATAAAAGAGACAACAACTGAAACGGAAACGGCAAAGGCTGCCAAAATAATTTATGAAAGCGGCCTGAACCTGCTTGAAATCATAAACGACATAATAGATCTTTCAGTAATTGATAATTTTAAGATCAAATTAAGGCCCGAAGCCTTTAAACTGGATTTATTGTTTGATAATTTAAAAAAACAACTTGGTGATTTACTCATAAATGCCGGCAGGGAAAATCAAATAAATTTAGTATTCAATGCTGCTCCGGAAATACTTGATCAAACAATAATTGCAGACAAAGGCAAAATAACCCAGATAATGCTAAACCTTTCAAAAAATGCTGTCAAGTTTACTGATCGTGGATTTATTGAGCTTGGTATAAAACAAATTAAAAACAAGGAATTTTCTTTTTATATTAAAGATTCCGGGATAGGTATATCAAAGAACCAGCAGAATGTGATTTTTGACATCTTCAGACAAGTTGACGACACTCTTACCCGCAAATATGAGGGAGTGGGCATAGGACTCGCTATCTCAAACAAAATTGCCAGGGCCCTGAATGGAAATATTACAGTGCAATCTACTCTTGGGAAAGGATCCTTATTTACCCTGACTGTGCCAATAGAAATGTCAACTGATAAAAAAGCGAATACCATCCAACACTTAAGTGCAACTCCGGACCTGACTGGATATAATATACTGGTGGTTGATGATGAAAGGACTAATCTGCTGTTGACAGAACAGATCATTAAGCCCACCGGAGCGAAGGTTTATAAAGCCAGAAACGGCAAAGAAGCTATCGACATCCTTGAAGCCGGCAAAAGAGTTGATCTGGTGCTAATGGATATGAAAATGCCAGTCATAAACGGATTGGAAACGACAAAAATTATTAAAGCTAATTATAATAATATTCCGGTAATTGCCCTCACGGCATATTCCTATGAGCAAAAGAACGCAATTGAAGCAGGATGTGAGGTAGCAATCGCCAAACCCATTAACAAAAAAGATCTGTACGATATTTTGACCAAGACAATACGCTGGTAATATGCCTGGTCATATTTAGAAATATGATCTGTTTACCGGTGGACTGAACAGGATATAACAAAAAATTAACAACTATAATGAGATAAATTTAATACCATTGGCCGGATAAAACTAAATCTGAATAAAAAAAATTACCGGCGCTCAATAAAATTAAACATATATGCATATATTTGAATAATTTATTCAAATAATTTTAGGTGATAAAGAATAGATCCTGGCTGCAATGCTGCCGGGGATATTTTTTGACCGTTGTTATTATGGGCGCTATCTTAAAGTATAACAAGTATTTATGTTTTTGTATTGGTGGCATTCATGTATTGGCTGATTGCAGATGCATGAAGAATTATAAAAAGATAATTTAACTTTATAAGTTTATCTTTAAATAAGATCTGATGCAAAAATTTATTATACTTCCGATTGTTGTTATTTTATTACTATCTGGCTGCCAGAAAGACGAATTAAAGTCTATCCGGTTAAGCCGGGATAAAATATCTATGCATTATAATGAAACTTGTCAGCTGGATGTCATCTATACTCCGGAGGATTTGGATATTCCACCACTGTTAAAATGGAATTCTGAAGACACTGCAATTGCAACTGTAAACAATAATGGACTGGTTAAAGGCAAAAAAATTGGTAATACAAGTATAACAGTTCACACAGATGATGAGAAGTTTAGTGCTTATTGTGAAGTAGAGATCATACCGATCAGTAACCTGTTCATGATCCCGGTTGTGGAATTAGGACAGAGTAAAGCTTATGTAAAGGCCAATGAAACAAGAGTTCTTCTAACAGAAATTGAAACTGCGATCGCTTATCAGGGAGAAAATTCCAGGATAAGGATGATAATGTATATTTTTGAAGATGGAAAATTAATATCTACTTATGTCTTACTTCAAAATTCACTTGAAGTAGTAAATGAAATGAGGATTTTCTTAGAGGAAAGATATGAATTCCTTACAATATCTGAAGGAGCGAGAATATACAAAATGAATGAAGATATCATCATTGTGATGATGGTTGATAATGCATATGGACTTACAATCTTAATTATGCAAAATACCTTTAAAATATCAGATTAAAACTTATGATATAACAAGACTATAATTGAGAAATCAGTCTGATTATCGTATTGCGAATTTTTGATTCTGCTTTTACCTCTAAAAAACTCGACCGTGCCGGCCAGGTTTCATATCCACCTCCCTCATGTTGCTTTTCAGATGGCAGGTACCCGAAATATCCGTTTGCAAGTTCAATTATGAAAGTATTACCGGGAAAAGGGGAATCTTCCTTAATTTGCAGTCCTGTTTCAGCAAAGACCTCATTGGGAATACCGGCAATGACAAGTCCGCCAACGTTAAATGCCTGCAGTGGAATTTTAACAAAATCAGGAAATTTACATAATTCTAATGTTTCTCTGGCATAAATCTGTGGCCGGGTCAGCCTGACAGAAGGGTCTTCAGGCATTGGCACTGACTTAGCCCACTGCAGCCTCTCCTGATCAGGTTTACGAACCCCCAACTCAAGCATAGAGAATGAAGAATTCAGAGTTATTCTATCCTGCCAGTTCAGTTTTTTATAAACAGACATAACAGTATTGGCTACATCTTCCGCAATAATATCTATACGCTCAAATGGGTTATACCGGACAGGTGCAGTTGTAATATCATTTGCATTAATATCGCCGGAAGTTCCATTGGACATCATCACTACACAGGGGGGATGCTTATAACCCGGAGGATTCTGGTTCAGGAAATATGCTACTTTATCACTGAAAGCGCCATAGTAGTCTGCACTAATGGTTCCGCCCGGAACACCCCCGACATAATGCAGTCCGTAGTTGGCAAGCAGTGCTAAAGGATGCCCGTCAGCGTGCTGAACAGCAAGCACAAAAATCTCAGGATCCACAGGACCTGCTGGTTTATTTACATATTCCCGTTTGGGGTTCATCAATATCCGGTCGTCGGTTCCTCCAAATGGATTCTCCAGCTCTATTCCGTCTTTAATGAACCATCTTCTGTTAAAGACATGATTCGGATTATTTGAACTTCCCCATCCTATCCTTGCCGGAACCAGATTGTCGTTGGCACGGCGTATGCCTTCACTAATGCGAACTGCAAGATAGTCAAGATACTTCTGATGCTCGACAGAGCCTGGTATTAATCCCGTAAGCCCCCTGGGAGTTGAGTGAGAATGAGTAGCTGATATAAGCACGCGCTCTGGCAGGATGCCAGTATATCTCTCAATTAATTGCTTAGCATGATCAATAATATCGGCAGAAATCATTGTATTGTCGACAATGGCGAATCCAATCTTTTGACTGCCATCATCAAAGACAAGGCAGCGGGCATACAGTTCATCATGTACCTTCTTTGCCGGACCAATCTGCATTATGGCGCCATCCAAGGGAACATCCATCAACGGGGTTATATTCACTTTTGCTGCACCAGCCCTGAAGACTGAAGACCCAACATTACCAAGTCCTGTCAATCCTGAATTTATTACAGCCGTTATTCCCATACCTGCAAATAAGCTGCTTTTTATAAAATTCCTCCTTTTTATATCTGTCATAATTCTTGCTGAATTCAATAAATAAAAATAATGGTTAAAGATATCAGATGTAATATTAAATGGAAAATTTTTATATTAATATTCAATACGCCCACAATATAATTATTGTTTAGTTTATCAGCCGGATTTTTCTTGTGGCATTCCTGCCATCCATACCGGGCATTCTCATATCTGCCTGAACAAAACGATCAAATACCGCATTAATACGATCAAAGAATAATTCCCTACCGGTATCTTTTATATAAAATTTCAAAAACCCTTATTCATTATAGTTCCCTGGTTCATTATAACCCCTGTCCCTGAATTTCAATGCATTTTTTATGAGATTAACCAATATACTGTCG
The DNA here is from genome assembly GCA_964495655.1 of uncultured Prolixibacteraceae bacterium. Classification (GTDB taxonomy): domain Bacteria; phylum Bacteroidota; class Bacteroidia; order Bacteroidales; family Prolixibacteraceae; genus JAAYJR01. The sequence goes on from CAZBWK010000108.1 coordinate 12,110, forward strand.
AGTTTATATTTATCGGTAATAACCTTCGCCGCATTCCCTAAATTATACGCCAAATCTGCTCACACTGTCAAAGTGTTTATTCTCAACCGAAAGTTATGATATATTAAAAAAAATGCTATAAAACATATTGTTGCTTTGTAACGGTTTGTAATTTAAGGCGTCTTTACCATAGTGATTAAAATTCAAAACAATACATAACAGTAAATTGTAAAGCCATGAAAAATCTAAAAGTATTCGCTTTAATTTCTATTTTCTTACTAACCGTCACATTGACAATTAAAGCAAACAGTTATCGTAATGGTTTCAATGATTATAAAATTGAAACAGTAACCAGCTTCGACACTGAAGAAAATGTCGATAAAATGTGGAATCTTACTTATAACGGCAGCGATAAACCCGTTACTGTAATCAGACGACATGTGGGTAAAGACATTTTTTACATTGTCAATTCTCAGCATTTTGAAGTATGTTATGCCTGCACTTCAAAAGGATTTGGCACAAACCTGATGAAAAAAATGTGGAGCTGTGTGCCGGTTCAGATCAACGCGGCTGTTCTGAATGCAAATGAATTTAGCAACCAGAGAATAATCACT
>CAZBWK010000109.1:0-12644 GCA_964495655.1 uncultured Prolixibacteraceae bacterium
AATCCCTGCCGGTTGACTTATCCGTAAAATGGAGGTTAGTGCCGTTGGAGGATATGGAATATTCAAAAAAATCGGTTTCAAGTTTAATATTCTCAGATGAACAACCTAAAAGAAATAAACTCAAAATAAAAAATGCATAGATAGAGCCAATATATTTCATAACAAATTTTTTATGATATTAATAAAATAGATATGCCAAAAGTATATAAATATTTAGTAGACGCAGGCAATTACAGAAGCGAGAATAAAACCAATTATTATAAAAAAGCCATCCTGCCTGAATGGAGAGGATGGCTTTAAATTTTACCAACTAGTACCCGGGGTTTTGGTCTAATTCGGGATTTACCTGTGTCTCCCTGTAAGGGATCGGATAGATTAATCTATTCTCATTTACATTGAATGAATTTGCAGGAAGAAAATCAAACTGTGCTTTCATATTTTGTCCATATGCAGTCATTACCTTAATGGCCTTACCCGTTCTGATAAGGTCTGTCCAACGATGATTTTCAAATGCCAATTCATGACGCCTTTCATTGAGGACATTTTCCAATGTTGCTTCATCTAAATCTGGAAGATCCGCCCTGTCTCTTACCTCATTCAAATATGGAAGCGCATCATCATTTTTATTCTGTTGTACAAGACATTCAGCTAATAACAACAAGGCATCTGCATAACGGAAAACTGGCCAGTTCTCACCTGTATTATTAGGCCTGGTATAAGGGCCATGCAAATATTTTGAAACAAACGGAAAATAAACTTTACCCGATTCAGGAGTATATTCACCCACCTCTTTTATTGCAAGACAAATAACCGGATCAAAATAGGGATCGCCACCATTTAATGTACCCTCCAATATTTTTATTGAAGCTTTTAATCTCAAATCATCCTCCTCATAAGAATCTATGAATTCCTGATTAGGTACATTCCAGCCACCAGTAGTAACATTATTAACACTTATTCCTGTAAAAACTTTTGTGTCTGCAGTTTTTGGTAGCATAGTATAAAGAAAATTACTCTGTTGCCCGTCATCACCCTCTTTAAATTGAACTTCAAAAATTGATTCCCTGTGATTTTTATTTGTCGGATCAAAAACATCTGCATAGTTATCTAATAACTCATAATTCATATTAGTAATCTCCCTTAGTTCAGTTTCTGCTAATGAATATTCTCTCGAGGGCTTGGACATATAGACTTTTGCCAATAACATTTTTGCAGCTCCTTTTGTAGCCCTTCCTGATTGAGGAAAGGTAGTTGCAACAGGAAGATTTGGAATAGCGCTGTTCAGATCACTAATTATTTGACTATAGACTGCTTCTGCAGTAGCCCGAGGCTGATAGGATGTTTCTTCATCGATAACTTCTTCAAGATATAAAGGTACTCCACCATAATGGGTTACTAAATCAAAATAATAAAATGCTCTTAAAAATAAAGTTTCTCCTAAAATTCTATTTTTGGACTCATCATTAAGACCAGCATTTTCAATACGTGATGTAATTGCGTTAGTCCTGGATATTCCAGTATAATTATTGTAATACCTGTTATTTACAACAGTAGTTTGGGACTGATCCGTCCACTGGATAATATCTTCAACCCAGTTTGCCGGTCCTCGGTTCGGTGCATAATACCGAAAAAATGTATTGTCTGATCGCATCTCATCCATATAAAGTCCGGGGTCAACAAGTCCTCGAAGTGGCAGATAGGCCCCAACTAATGCTAATTCGAAATGAGACTCTGTTTTGAAAAATGAACCATCGGTCAGATTTGTTTCAGGAGATATATTTAGAAAATCATCACTGCATGAGTTTAATAAAAATAATCCTAAAATTATATAATACAATATATTCTTTTTCATGATTCTTTTATTTTAAAAGTTTATATCTGCTCCAATTGTAAAAGTCCTAGGTACTGGATAAGGAGCAAAATCCCGCCCCTCACTAAGTCCGTTCAAACCATTCTGACTTGCTTCCGGATTCGGACCCGGGTATTTTGTTATTATAAAGGCATTTTGTGAACTTAGATACACTCGAGCACTTTTTATAATATTTACAGTTTTGAAAGGAAAAGTGTAGCCTAATACAATATTCTTTCCGGAAAGATAAGAACCATCAAAAATATGCCTGCTATTGTTAAACCTGTGGAGTGGATTTGAATTGCACCGGGGCAAGTCACCTTTCCCTGGATTATCGACAGACCTCCATCGATCCAGGGCTTTAGGTGTTACATTAAATACACCGTCTATATTTTCAATTGAGAGCATATCTCCTTTAAAAACATCTCCTCCCACTCTTCCCAATAAATGGAGACTAAAATCAAAATTCTTATAATAAAATTGATTTGTTAAACCAAAAATGAAATCAGGATTTGGATCTCCGATAAATGTTTTATCATATTCGGGGTCTATTAATCCATCCGGCACTCCGTCAGGGCCACTAATATCTTTCAATCTAACCGATCCGACATCTGACCCCTGATAAACATTGATTATTGGCCCTTCCGCTAACTCAGCTTCATTCATAAAAACTCCTTCATATACATATCCGTAAAATTGCCCTATAGGGTGTCCAACTTCTGTCCTGTTAAAATCAACATTTTCCTGATAACCTCCAATGGGGGTGTCCTCAGTTCCTAGTTTTTTCACCAAATTACGGTCCAATCCGAATGTTAAAACAGTATTCCATTTTAAGTCTCCTACCAGATTTCTTGATTCCAAACTAAATTCATGACCCCAAAAGTCAAATTCCCCAATATTGGACTGAATACTTGCAAAACCGGAAGCCCTTGGAATATCAACTGCATATAATAAACCATTAGTTGTTTTCCAGTAATAATCATATACAAAAAAGATACGGTCATTAAAAAGGCCTAAGTCAAAACCAACGTCTCCCTGAACAGTAGTTTCCCATGTTAATAAGGAATTACCCAGATTAGATTTTGTTTTACCTACTAAAACTGAATTATTGAATACATAATTTGCATTACCAATTGAACTCAAATGAGAATAATTCCCAATATTATAATTGCCCACTTCCCCATAGCTTGCTCTGAACTTTAAGAAACTAATAGCATCACTAAGGCCTTTAATGAAACTTTCCTCTGATGCAGTCCACCCAACAGATATAGAAGGGAAAACACCATATTTTTTATTTTTACCGAATCTTGATGAACCATCTCTTCTGACAGCAAAAGATAACAAATATTTACTTTGAAAATTATAGTTCAATCTTCCTAAAGCCGATAAAACAGAAAATTCTGACATTGATACATTCCCTAATCTTGATCCACTTGGAGCGGCAGTAACCCATGCAATTTCATCATCCGGAAATTGAGAGCCGGAAATTGAACTTGACTCACTCCTGACTTTTTGAGCAGTATATCCTAATAGAACATCAAAGTTATGACTATCGTTGAATGTCTTAGTATAGTTTAGGGTATTCTCAATTTGCCAGTTCAATGAATTAGATGAGCTATAGCTGCCTGCGGGCGGATTAGGTGGTGCTGTAAACATTTGCCCCTGGGCAGTTGATGGACTCCAATACCTGTTTTTGTAATTTCCAAGATCGGCATCTACCTTTAACTTATATCTTAATCCATCAATAATTTGATATTCAGCAAAAGCATTAACCAAAAGATTCAGTTGCTGTGTCGGATTTTCCCTTTCTGTATAAACCCTGTACCAGTTAGGATTAGGGAACATACCTGGTGAAGCAAATCCTACAGGTAATGTACCATCTTCATTTTTATATTCTAATGTTGGATCCATAATATAAGCAGATGAAACAGTACTCCAATATGCAGGAGAGAAACTGATATTATCAGAATTCCTGTATACTGAAGCCAGATTCAAACCTAATGTTAAATCGTTGGAAATGTTGAAAATATTATTAGCACGGGCAGTCATTCTTTCAGCAACTCCGTTTATCATTACTCCTTCTTGCTTATTATAACTTGCATTAATTGCAGATTTCACTTTTGCAGTCCCGGTAGAGAGAGATAAATTATAATTTTGTGTTAATGCATTTGGATTCAACAATATCTCAAACCAGTCCGTACCGTCGTCAGGTCCGTATTGCTCGGGGTTGCGATATCTCTCCGGTACCTCCATCCCCTGGTCACTATACCATTCATTTTTAAACTGTGCAAACTGCCGCGCATTCATTACATCAGGCCTGCCTCTTTGGGGTACATTAGATATTCCACTATAAACATTTAGAGTAATATCAGTTTTCCCTTCCTTTGCCTGTTTAGTGGTAATAAGAATTACTCCGTTAGCTGCTCGCGATCCATAAAGAGAAGTAGCAGAAGCATCCTTTAAAACTGAAATAGATTCAATTTCATCAGGATTAATAGATTCAAGTCCGGTACTAGAAGCGAAACCGTCAATCACAATCAAAGGTGAATTACCAGCATTGATGGAGGCTTGTCCGCGTATTCTAAATCTCAGTCCAGATCCGGGGATACCTTCCGTTTGATAAATCCTTACACCAGGAAGTTTACCTTGCAATTTCTCTCCCAACTGTGTCATTGGCATATCTGCTAAATCACTTATATTAACTGAACTAACAGAGCCGGTTAATTCTGATCTTTTTTGCGTTCCATAAGCAACGGCAACCACTTCCTCAATCCCAATAGTCTCCTCTTCCATTCTAATATCTATACTGGTTCGGTTGCCAACAGCAATCTCCTGTGTCCTCATCCCAACAAAAGAAAATACTAAAACTGCATTTGCAGGAAGGTTTGTTAAGGTATAGTTGCCATCTGCTCCGGTAACTGTACCCTGAGTAGTTCCCTTAATGACAATTGACACTCCGGGAAGTGGTTGTCCTGAAGTGTCAGTCACTTTTCCGGAAACTGACTGTTGCTGGGAAAATACAGAACTCCTGAACATGTTAGATGCAGGTTTGTTACCTCCTTTTGATAAAACTATCAAAAAATCATTCATCAATTCATATCTGACATCCTTCCCTTTGAACAGTTCATCAAGAATCTGTTCAACTGTAGCTTCTTTTGCTGATATGGATACTTGCCTTTCAACATCTACCTGTTCCCGCAGGTAGAAGAAACGAAACTTGCTGTTATCCTCAATCTCTCTTAAAACTTCTGCAATCTCTTTGTTCTCATACTTAAATGTGAACTTTGTTGCCTGAGAATATACTGAGGCGGAAACCTGCATGAGGCTCAGAAACAGAATAAAAATTGTCAGTTTCATAGTTAAAATCAACTTTTTTGTCCATCCGTTTTTAATCGGATGAACTGTAAACCAAAAATTTTTCATACCTTTGAACGTTTTGATTAATAACTTAATTTGGTGCTGAAGCACCGTTTTTCCGAAACAATCCCGGCCGAAAGGCCTGATTTTGAACCGGCACGTGTTACAGCACCTGCCGGTTTTTATTTTAGGCAGTCAGTTGGATCAGGCTGATGCACAAAATTTTCATTTCATTATACCTCCTTTGTTTATTGGTTTATTTAGATGTTATTTCAATTTGCTGTCCCACAATATTATAATTTATGGGTAATGTTTTTTTGATAATTTCAAGAACTTCAATAATAGTTTCATTCTTGAATGTCCCGTCGCAATGATAGGATAGTATATCCGGATTTTTCACAACAATATTGACTCCGTATTTTCTCTCTAAAAGGACTATCAGGTCTTTGAGATCCATATTCATAAAAATAAGTTTGTTGTCCTTCCATGAGGTATACCACCTGGTATTTACATTTTTCAGGGCAAGTTCCCTGCTGTTTTTATCAAATACCGCCTGTTCGCCGGGTTGGAGAGTTATATCATCTCCAAATCGAAAATCGCCGGTTGACATAAGGATAATTTTACCCTTTTCCAGTGTCGTGATGACCTCCCGGTCGATTTCATATGCCTTAACATTGAATTTAGTACCTGTTACTTTTATATCATACCATGGAGTGCTTACAATAAAAGGCCTTTTTTTATCTTGCGCTACATCAAACCATGCCTCACCGGTTAAATGAACGGTACGGGGTCCTCTGGTTTCTGAGCTGTATTTAATCTCAGATCCTGCGTTCAAAAAAATTATTGTTCCGTCCGGAAGTGTCCACTCAGAAATTGAACCCGCAGGTGAATGTGCAGTATAATATACCGGGTCCTGCCTGTTTAACAATGAAGTTATATATACTCCAATGACAAACCCAATCACAAGGGCCGCAGCCACCCTGATTAAGGGATAGAACCAACACGGCATTGGTGAATCATTACATTCACTTTTATAAATTTTCCTCCAAAGTCGTAAAAATATCTTTGAGGACTCCGGAAAAGATCCTGAATTTGCTGTTGTATTTTCCAAATCTTCCAGCAAAAGGTTTTTCAGCTCAAATTCATCTCCCTGCCGGTGAAAAAGAGAAAGCATCTCCTGTTTCTCTTTAATGCCGGCACCATCTGAAGTACCTTTTATAAATTTATCCTTTATGCTGTGGTGCATTCTTATTGTCAATTTATTATTATACGTTTACTTACAAAAATTTACTCATCACGAGGATATCTTTTATGGATCATAACCTGAATTGACCTCTATTCTCAGAAAAGCCGCCCTTCAAAAAAGGCGGCCTTCCCCAATTACTAACTAAACTAACCGAAATCCTGTAAAAAACTATTTAAAAAATTTAATTGACAGTTAATATCATTACGTATAAAAAACTGAATTTACTCATTGCCTACAGCAATAAAATTTAAACAACTGCCATTTATTGTAGCCGGATGTAAAAATCTCTTTATCTGATAATTAAAATTACTGTTGAAAATGCTTCCTGAGAAATATCAAAGCTCTGTATAACTGGTTTTCTACTGTGCGTTTTGAAATATTCAGCCTTTTTGAGATCTCTTCATTTGAGAGGCCTTTTTGCCTGCTTAATTTGAATATCACCCTTTGATGGTCAGGCATTTTTTGTATCAACTCTTCAATTTGGGAAAGCATCTCATTTTTAATTATTTCGTGCCAGGTGCTTTCTGACTGATAATCAAAATTATTTTTAGCAAAATCGAGGAAAGAATTTTCAATGTTCTTTCTCCTGATTGTGTCATATATTGTGTTCACTGCAACGGTAAAGACAAATGACCTGATATTCTTTGACTTGTCAAGCCTCTCTCTCTTTTCCCATATCTTGACAAAAACATCCTGCACTAATTCCTCTGAATCCTGTTCATTTTTTAAATATTTAAGAGCAAAACAGTAAATCTGAGATGCATACCTCTCAAACAGTTCCCTGAAGGCATCTTTTATGCCTGTTTTAATAAGGTAAGTTAATGTTTCGTCAGTTATTTTTTTCAGGTCACTCAATTCATTAGTTTTAACGGGTACTTCAAAGTTATAGGAATTTCCGGATATTAGAAAGAAAATTAAAAATTTACTATAATTTTATCTGTCAATGATTTGTTTTTAATAAATTAGCAGCCACTAATAATTTTTTGTCCAATCCAATTGAAAAATATAAATATCATGAAAATTAAACCCGGAATCGACCGCCGTAATTTTATAGCAAAAACTGCTCTCGGCACCCTTGGGGCAGCCGGTATTTTATCATCATGTTCAGGGCCTTCCTCTAAAAAAGAGGAGATACAACTTCCAAAACTTTTGGAACAGGCGCCTGACGGGAAAGTGATTAAAGCCGGACTTATCGGTTGTGGCGGCCGCGGAACAGGCGCGGCTATAAATTTCCTGGATGCCGGACCAAACCTGCAGATCACTGCATTGGGCGATGTATTCCAGGATAAGATTGATAACTGCCGGGCAAAGCTTAAACAGGAAAGAGGTGTGGAAATAGCTGATGAAAACTGCTTTATCGGCTTTGACAGTTATGAAAAGGTTATCGATTCGGGAGTGGATATAGTACTGCTCTGTACTCCTCCCCATTTCAGGCCTGCTCACGTAGAGGCTGCCGTAAATGCCAGAAAACATATATTTATGGAAAAACCTGTTGCTGTTGATCCTTCGGGAGCCAGGTCGGTTATGGCTTCTATCAAAAAAGCACAGGCAATAGGCCTGAATATGGTCAGTGGTACAATACGCCGGGTGCAGAAAGATTATATGGAAACCTGGAGAAGGGTTGCCAACGGGGAAATTGGTGAGATCACCGGAGCTAATATTCTCCGTAACGGTGGTGCGCTTTGGTTCAGGCAGCGTCAGCCGGAATGGTCTGACATGGAGTATATGCTGCGTAACTGGGTTAACTTCTGCTGGCTTTCGGGCGACCATATCACTGAACAGTTCATTCACGAAATCGATGTTATGAACTGGCATATCGGCCGGAATCCCAAGCTGGCTGTTGGCTATGGCGGCCGTCAGAGAAGGGTGACCGGTGACCAGTTCGATTTCTTCAGTATTGAATATGAATACGAAAACGGAATGCGGGCCCATTGTGCTGCAAGACAGATAAACGGCTGTACAAATAAAAAGGTTGAACAGATAAACTGCACAAACGGTTATGCTGATGCTTCCGGCAAACTATATGACCTGAAAGGTAACCTGATATGGGAATATCCCCATCCTGCTGAAGGCGATAATGCATCTGAATGGAAAGTCACCAATCCGTTTGTCCAGGAGCATATCAACCTGGTAACAGGCATCCGGACAGGTAATCCGGTTAATGATGCAGAAGCTCAGGTCAACTCTACACTGGTTACTATCATGGGAAGGATCTCTGCTTATACAGGAAAGGATGTTTCATGGGAAGAGATATTGAACTCTGATCTATATTTAGGGCCTAAAACGTATGCAATGGGTCCTGTACCGGGAATTCCTGAAGAGATTCCGGTTGCCGGAGTGCCAAATGTACCAAGGGAGGGATAACAAATGAAACGAACAGTCTATTTTCTCATCCTGATATTATGCATGGCTATTCCTTCACTTGCACAGGAGCCTTTATTCAAATTCGGCAGGGAGATGGCATTTGATAAAATCACATCCGGTAAAAAATCAAAGGGTAAGCCTGTTCAATGGTTTCAGGTTAACACTGAAGATGATACATGGAAGCTGAATAAAGATATTTTAGTGTGCTCCGGACATCCGATAGGTGTTATACGAAGTGAAAAAGAGTATGAAAATTTCATTATGCACATTGAATGGCGCCATATGGAGGCAGGTGGTAATTCAGGCACTTTTGTATGGAGTAATGCAGATCCGGGGAAAAACCGGTTGCCTAACGGTGTGGAGGTGCAGATGCTGGAGTTGGACTGGGTTAACCAAAATATCAAAGACGGAGTGAAGCCTCCGATTGCTTATGTACATGGAGAAGTCTTCGGTGTAGGCGGAGTGGAGATTGTCCCTGACAATCCGCGGGGAGCCCGCAGTAAGTCGATCGAGAACCGCTGCAAAGGCCAGGGAGAATGGAATACATATGATGTGGTTTGTGTTGACGGAACAATTAAACTCGCGGTCAACGGTAAATTTGTAAACGGCATCAGTAAATCCAGTCAGAAGAAAGGCTATATATGCCTTGAATCCGAGGGAGCTGAAATTCATTTCAGAAATATTACGATCACAGAGCTTCCCTGAAAGACATTTGTGCTTATCACAGGGAAGAGCATGGTGAACACAAAATATTTATAACCAGCACAATTTTTCACAGCTCAAAAACAAAACTCTTGTACAGTTCTGTATCCGGCCGGGGTTATTTAATCCTGTCTGCTATCCTCTGAAATATCTTCTTAAGGAGAGGTATCTCTATGGTACCTGCAAAAAGTCCGCCTTTCCCATAATGTAAAAGTATATTGCGGATATAGATAAAAAGGCTGAGGCTGTGGGCTACGAACAGAACCGGATCTAAACGGAAAATGGAATAGGTAAAGATCATCATTGAACCTATTGTACTGATGACCCAGAATCCCAGGGGCAATATTGAATCATTGCGGCTTTCAGAATATATCCACTGATAAATAAAACGGAGAGTAAACACTACCTGTCCGACTGATCCCCAAATCATCAACAAAAGCGGAACATCTTGATTTTTCAGGATGGATTTAAAGTTATATTGCCCCCCGAATATTAGCCATCCCACGCAGGCAAGAGGTAATAAGATAATAAAAATGCGGGAAAGAGGATGCATAGTTTTCCATGCATTCTTCAGTTGAAGGTTTCTGATATAAATTGAGTATACTATAAACTGGCCCAGCACAATTGCAAAGTCATTTCTCAGTATCCCGTACAGCAGCATCATGATTGAGGCCACCAGGCTGATCTGCCAGAAAATTATTGGTGAAATAACCTCCCCTTCATGTTCCGATTTAAACCATTGTGTAACGGTACGGGCAAAAAATAAAATCTGGGAAAGAAAGCCCAGTGCATATATGAGATAGTTGTTCATGATAATTTGTTATGGGGTGCAAATATATTAATTAAGATGGAATGGGGGATTATAAACAGGCCTTCCCTAATTCAAAACATCTTTAATCAATTCCCCATCCTCTTAAGGGCTTCCCTTGCTGCTTTTTGCTGGGCTTCTTTCTTCGATGTGCCAATTCCCTTACCTAACTCTTTATTATCGACTGTAATGACGGTAATAAACCTTGGAGGCTTAGACTTATCGGCCGGATCCTCTTCAACAGTATCGAACTTCACCTCTTTCCGGTTCTTCTGGCTCCACTCGATCAGCTGGCTTTTAAAGTTTGTGTCTTTTTTCTCTATCTCATTAAGGTCTACATACTTTGATAGTATTTTTTTCGTAACAAATTGTTTTGTTACGTTATAATCGGTATCCAGATAGATTGCTCCGATAAGCGCTTCAAGGGCATCGCCGTAAATATGGCTTTTATCGACATTTTTTGTTGTATGGGAATCGATAAAATCATTCAGTCCCATATTAAAAGTCAGCCTTGTAAGGAAAGTGCGGTTAACCAGCTTCGACCTGTTTTTCGTAAGGAATCCTTCATCCTGCTGTGGAAAACGGTTATACAAAAAATCTGCAATAATAGCTCCGAGTATTGCATCTCCCAAAAATTCAAGACGTTCATTATTTACCAGGTTACCCTGCGAATCATGAACCGATGCCGATTTATGCACAAATGCCAGATCGTAAAGTTTAAGATTTTTGGGATAAAAGCCCAGTAAATCCCTTAGAAATAAATAAAACTCTTTTCGGGGTGATGAAAAGAGTTTTATTCTTTGTGCAATTATTCTTACCACAAAATTTTAAATTTTTTTGAAAACTACCGTGGCGTTATGTCCTCCAAAACCGAACGTATTGCTGAGAGCAATATTAACCTCTCTCTCCTTCGCCTCATTGAATGTAAAATCCAGTTTGTTGTCTATTTCCGGATCATCAGTAAAATGGTTAATGGTAGGAGGTATAATATTATTTCTTATAGTCAGAACACTGGCCAGGCTTTCCACTGCGCCCGCAGCGCCGAGCAAATGCCCTGTCATTGATTTGGTAGAGCTCATACATAATTTATAAGCATGCTCGCCAAATGTTTTGATAATAGCCTTAGGCTCTGCTATATCGCCAAGTGGAGTGGAAGTCCCGTGAACATTGATATAATCAACATCCTCAGGTTGCAGCCCGGCATCCTCAATCGCCCATTTCATAACAAGCGAAGCGCCGTATCCTTCAGGATCGGGGGCTGTCATGTGATATGCATCAGACGACATGCCACCGCCAACAACCTCGGCATAAATTTCAGCTCCTCTCTTCACTGCACTTTCGTACTCTTCAAGGATAAAAGCGGCAGCGCCTTCTCCGATAACAAAACCGTCACGGTCTTTATCAAAAGGCCTTGAAGCAGTTTTGGGATCATCATTTCGGGTCGAGATAGCCCTCATTGAATTGAATCCGGCAATGCCTGCCTCATTAACGCTGGCTTCAGAGCCTCCTGTTATCATCAGTTCAGCCTTACCCAGGCGGACAATGTTAAAAGCTTCAATTATTGCATGCGAAGAGGAGGCGCAAGCTGTCACTGTGGTAAAGTTCGGCCCCCTGAAGCGGTATTTTATGGAAATAAGGCCACCTGCAATATTTGCAATCATCTTGGGAATGAAAAAAGGAGAAAATCTCGGGTTGTCTTCCCTGTAATCCCTGACCTCTTCAAAGAATGTCTGAAGGCCTCCTATTCCTGCCCCCCAGATAACCCCGCACCTGTCGTGGTCAACTGTATCAAGATCAATGCCAGAACTTTTCAAAGCCTGCTCCGCAGATACGATCGCATACTGTGTATACAGATCGTATTTGCGTGCCTCCTTACGCTCAATATACTGTTCCGAATTAAAATCCTTCAATTCACAGGCAAAACGTGTCTTATGCTTTGAAGTATCAAATCTGGTAATATTTGCAGCGCCGCTAACCCCGTTTTTAAGGTTTCCCCAAAATTCATCAACCGAATTACCCAACGGATTAACAGTTCCTACTCCGGTAATGACTACCCTTTTAAAGTCCATAAAAAAACCTTATGGGTTACTTGATAGCTTCTTCAATATGAGCAATAGCTTCCCCTACTGTGGCTATTTTTTCAGCCTGGTCGTCCGGTATTGCAAGATCAAATTCTTTTTCAAATTCCATGATCAGCTCAACTGTGTCGAGCGAATCTGCCCCTAAATCATTAGTGAAGGATGCTTCATCAGTCACTTCACTCTCGTCAACTCCCAATTTATCAACGATAATTGCTTTTACTTTTGCTGCAACGTCAG
>CAZBWK010000110.1:0-12551 GCA_964495655.1 uncultured Prolixibacteraceae bacterium
TCTATGTTTTTTGTGCCGGAAATTTCAAATTTATTGTTGGTTTGTTTCACCCCCAAAACAATCCAGCCCCCGGCAGTATTGGAAAATGAACTAACCGTTTCCCAAATTGATTTCGGAAGTTGCGATTTGGCTTCTTTGACTTCAAAATCCTCCCATTCCAAATCATTGATGCGTTCCAGTAATTCTTCTTTTGTCATTAAAAAATATCTATTGGTTTCGGCATTAATATATACACTCCCATTACATCGGGTGGTAAAACCGGCGTTGCTTTTTCGTAGCGACGACCGCCCACCAATTCTTTAAACCGTCCGTGAGCTTTCACCAGATTCTCAGCCCGCTCAACTGCCAGTTCGAGAAACTGGTTTTTCAATTCCTTAAAATGCTGCAATTCCCGGGTTAAATCATCTTTTTGTTTTTCGAAGGAGATGTTGCCGACGCTCCGGGCATTTAACAGCAGTTCTTTGGCTTCTTTGTATGCAAGAGTTCGTGCGTTGCTTCCGGTGCCTTCATATCCCCACAGATACATTTCTTCGGCAATCACCTCTTTTTTATTTGTCACTTCTTTAATTACATTTCGCACCCGGAACATCACCAAAGTCGTTTTAATTCTTACCGCATCGGTGCGAATTTCGGAAACTCTCGCCACCGGACTGAATTGGCTGTTCCCGTCGAAAGCCAGGGCCAGCATATACTGACAAAGCTGTTCCACAAACTGATGGTTCCGGCCAATGTAGCAGTACCCTTTCGGAGTAGGTGAATCAAAGCTTATTTTTACCTCCTTCTGGTTTCCGAAATGGGCTTTCAGGTGGAAGGGCATGTTTTGAGGATACAGGGCATGTTTTGAGGATACAATACATACCCCTGCTTTGTGCGGGTGACTGATGCCTGAAGATGGTTAACGGCATTCAAAACAAAATGTTCTACCGAACTAATATCGCCGATGGCTTCATCCACTGACTGCAAATCCTTTTCAATGGTTTCCGGTTTAATGGTTTCGTGGGCAAAAATAGAGCGCAGGTTTTCTGCTTTCCGGCGAGCCAATTCCAGTTCGTTGGTAATCGTATCTTCAAAAATGGATAACTGCACAGCCGATTCGTGCTCCCGCTCCAGGAGAACCTCTTTAAATACAGCATCCATAATGGATTGATTGTCTTCACCTATTGAAATTGAGACTCCTGTTGCTTTTTGAATATCCCTGATTTTTTTAATAATAACTTTTAATACAATCTGGTCAATCTGATTGTCTTCGCCCCAAAGCAGGTACGATTTAATAACCGGGGCATCCTGTCCAAAGCGGTCAACACGTCCATCGCGCTGTTCCAGCCGGTTGGGATTCCAGGGTAAATCGTAGTGCAATACCGCCGTAAATAATTCCTGCAGGTTGATGCCTTCACTCAAACAGTCGGTTGCCACCAGGACCCTTGCATCGCTGTTGCGCATCAGATCCACTTTTTCTTTTCTTTGCTCGTCGGCAAGCTCTGAGGTGATGACCTGAACGTCCACTTTTTTAGGCAGGTTTTCTTTCAGAATTTCACCCAGATATTTTGCTGTTGCAATGTATTTGCAAAATACGATGGGATGAAAATCCTCTTTTATCCATTCATGAATAATTCCCAGCGCCCGTTTTGCTTTGTTGTCTTTTTCGAGCGAACGCAAACCTTCCAACTGTCGGCTTAGCTCATTCAGTTCTTCAATCTCTTCGGATTTCAATCCAGAATAATCAATTAGTTCTGCCTGGCTGTTGTCTGTGTCGAAACTGATTTTTTCAATCACCGGATTGTCCTGGTCCTGAATTTCGGATAACTCTTCGCTTTCAAGTTGCTTCACCATCCGGTTCCGTAGCATTTCCAGTCCCATGTCCGGGCTCGACATTACACCACGCAACAAAGCAAGGGCTGCCCAATACCTGATTCTACTGGTGTTTTCCCTGCCGGTATCTTTCGAAATTCCCCGGGCAAACTGCAAAATATCCTGGTAAAACAACCGGTATTCCTGAGACAATTTGTACCCGATTTCTTTTGAATCTCTTTCAGGAAAAGGTGTTTCTTCGTGCATCCAGCTCCTGATTTTTTCTCTTTTCCGCTGAATGAATTGCCTGGCAATCCTTCGCTTTTCGCTTTCGCTAAATTTCTGAAAGTTAAAGGTTTCAAATTCCTTGTTCAGCAAACCAAGCAACGACAGAAACTCGGTATCTTTTCCGCTGTGCGGTGTTGCCGTTAATAACAGCAGGTTTCTGTCCTGATTTTTCGGGTCGTTTGCAATATCGTAAATTAACTTATGCCTTTGCTGTTGCGATTTGGACTTGGAACCGGCTGGAAGTGCGCAGGTATGCGCTTCGTCCACAATGATAAATTCGGGGCAATCGGCTAAAAAAAGTCCCCGGCGCTTATCTGACTTAATATAGTCGATTGAAATTACCTGGTAAGGAACATGGTAGAAAACACTCTGGTCGTCTGGCAGTCTCCGCTCAAGCGCTGCCGCAGTGCTTGAGCGGATAATTTCTGCCTCAATGTCGAGTTTGTCTTTTAATTCTTTTTGCCACTGTTCACACAAATGCGGAGGGCATATCACCGCAAATTTTTTCACCTCTCCGCGTTCCATCAGTTCTTTCAGTATGATTAATGCTTCGATGGTTTTCCCGATACCCACATCATCGGCAATCATCAATCGGACGGTTTCCCGATGTTGCAGTGCCATTACCAGCGGCACCAACTGATATGACCGTGGACGGAAAGACAGTTTGCCCATACACCGAAAAGGGCCGCTTGCATTGCGGAAAGAGAGCCTGGATGCATCGAACAGTATTTTAGCCGTTTCAAAATCTCCCAAATCTTCTGCTGTTGGCAGTTTAAAAGTTGCCTTAACCGGTTTTTCTCCGGGAATAATTTGTAGCGGAAGATATAAAGATGTGATTTCTTCATCCGATCCTCCCATGGGTTTTAATACCATCAGGTCTTTATCATCCGAAGGAAGAACAATCCATTCACGTTCTCTGTATTTTACCAGATTTCCAGGATTATTTAGTTCTGCAACGCTCATAACTAACAAATTTTTCTGAATACATCTTTTCTTCGTTTAACCAAATCCTCCAACTTTTCCATATAATGCCATTCAATGACATCGTATCCGGCATCACGGAGTTTTTGTCGTTTGTGTTCATCTTCCTTTTTCTGACTCAACCCATCGTGGACACTGCCATCGCAGAAAATCAACACCGGTCCGGAATTGGTTTTGAAAACAAAATCAGCACTAATGTAATAATCCTTCATGTTTTGCTGAGCTAAATCGGGCAATGCGTATCCGTTTTCATAAAGGTATTTTATCAGCTTGAATTCTGTGGATGAATTTTTATCATACGATTCAAGCAGGTATTTGTACTGCTCCTCCCTGTCGCCTTTACTCCCTAATGGTTCAATGGTGCACTCCATCAGTTTTTCAAGCGCTGCCTGAATACTGAATCTGTCCAGCACCTCGTGATGGGGTTGATTGTAATAAGAAAGGATATCTTCGTAATTAGCTTTGGGTAGGTCAGGTCGTGTATCTGTTTTTGTTTCCGGGTCGAAGTGAAGCACTTTATAAGCTTCCACAAACAACTGTTTGAATTTAGCGGGATTTTCGATTAGCTGAGACAAAATTCCAAGGCTTCCTTCTGCAGCTTCATAAATCATGATATTTGGAGCTTCCTTGTTGCCCATCACCCAAACACCTACTTCATTTTCTTCGGTCTGGAACTGTTTTTCAATGGCTCTTTTCAGGGCGTAGCTCAGCGTAATAACCTGCTCCGGTCCAATTTCCAAATCTTTTACCGGCTGAAGATATAAACTGTCTGCAGTATCTCTTGCAAATAACATCACCTGCTTCACGTGATCCTTGTATTCCGGTTTCTCCACTTCAGCTTGTTTTAACCATCTTCCACTTCGGTTGTCGATGTTAAAGCCCTGATCTTCTCCCTCTTTAGTTTTTGATCTTTTCCATTTCCTGTTCAACTGAATCAAATCAGTTGACGGTCCGAATATCACATTAAGCAAGGGAGAACCACCGGTTTTTATTACCGATTGCCGGGTAGATTGTATGCCGCCTGAGTAACCGAAATACTGGTCGATATCAAAACCCTGGGATGTGCGTTCTTCCTCCTCGCAGGAGATGCGTGCACGCGGGATTCCTTCGGATTCACTAATTTCCAGAATCCTGTGAATAACCTCGGTGTGTTTATCTCCTTTCAGTTCTGTGCGGGTAATCGGGTCATTGTTTGCTGTTTTAGCAGCGTCATCCAGGAATGCATAACCGGTTTGTTTGGATATTTTAATTGTTCTTGTTTTTGCTTCGGCTTCCAGCAGCATCATTCGGTTGATCATGTATTTACTGCCATTATGATAAATCAGGTTTTGAGGCCCGAATTCTTTTAACGCCATAAACCGTGAGCGGGAAATGTATTCACCTTGGTCCTGATGCTTGTAGCCCAAAAAAACACGTACCGGTAACCGGGTGAAATTGTAACCCGGAAGGAAGGCTTCTGAAGCAAGGTAGCGAAAAATGTAAAACTCGGAGTTGCCACCAAATTTTTGTTGTTGCTCGTTACAAAGCAATGCAATTTGGTTCAGGCCGGTGTTATGCTGTCGTTTTGCTTCGCGACCTTCTTCGCTGTCATTTCTTACGGTCGGATCATCCATCACTATCCGCGCTCTTTCAATCATAGCTTTTGCATTTCTGTATAAGGTCCGCCAACGGTTGAATGCATCATCCAGATTGGTTAAGAATGCTTCTGCCTGCCGCTCTAACCAGGAATTGTTGTACCAATGGGTTTCAAGCAGCTGTGATTCAATGTTTTCAATAATTTTTCTGAATTGTTTCACCCATTGATGTTTGTATCTATCCTGTTGGTCGGCAATGAAAGACTTAATTTCAGGTGACAGCGGAAGCTCTTTAGGATTTGATGCATCGATTAAATCGAATACGGAAACGTTCAGTTTTTCAAGACCCAGTTCCATTAGCACAAATGCATTGAAATGGCTGCGGATTAATTCTTCATTTCGAAGGTCAATCCGGGGAGGAACAACTACTCCGGAAACCATTTTTTCAGAAGAATCAAAATAATTTTTATCGTGGGGTGACCATGCAGAGCAATAGGTAAACACAAGTGCCGTCTGTCCACTTCGTCCCGCCCTGCCGCTTCGTTGTGCATAGTTGGCCGGATTGGGAGGCACATTCCGCATGTGAACGATATTCAGATCAGCGATATCAATGCCCAATTCCATTGTTGGAGAACAAAATAGTGCAGAAATTTCACCGCTGCGAAATCCATGTTCTCTGTCAATTCTATCTTGAGTATTTAGCTGTCCGGTATGCTCCCGACCAATAATTTGCTTTTTATACGCAGTAAAATCGTAAGCATAAAGCTCTTTAAAAAATGAATTGGGCTTTAATTCAACCGTTCGGTATGATGACACTCTCACTTTATCAGCACCTACCGTTTCGCCATTACCAATTTTCCAAATGATTTTATCTGACCTTAGCTGAAAGCCCGTTACTGTTCCTTTATCCCCTTTTATTTCTTCAAGTCTGAGAAAATTCCCTTTTTTCAGGACACTGCATAATTCATCGATAAAATCCACGTAATTATCACCACTTAATGGTTCAAGCCCATTCTCTCTAAATATCCTCCTGAAATATTTGCCAAGGTTGGAATGCAGGCCTATGCTTCCTGTGTAATAGCGAAAGGTTCTTCCCGGATTCTTGCTAACTAAATATGCTGACGCGTCAATTTTTTCGTTTTTATCGAGCGACCATAATTTATCATTGTCCAATTTGAGGTTAAGGAAGTCTTCTTTTTCTCTTCTTTGCTCAAGCAGGTAGGGGTGATGAATTGCAAAAGATGTTCTGAAGTGGTCGAGGACCTGTATAAAAATGTCTTCACGCATTTGAGGGGATATTGCATCGAACAGAACTACATCTTTAAAAAATTGTTCTTGCTGACAGAAAAGGCTCAGTTTTTCGTACTCAACACGAAGCAGAGCACATTGTTCCAAATTTGGAAGGACATATCGCCAGCCTCGTTTCAGGTCATAAAGAATCCTGACTAAAAGAAAATCTTTTAACGCCCGTTCATTTTCATCATCAGGCCAGTCATCATTAGGATTTTGAGCGTATTCACTTTCCTTCAGCGAGAGTTTCTCACAGGTTCTTTGTGCAATTTCGTAAACTTTAAGTCCCTTAGGGTTATCTTTCAATGCCTGACAAACAGCAGAACGCAGCCGAACTGTTGTAAGAAAATCGTTAAAATGACCTGCCTGCAAAGAAGCATCCTGGCGATTATCGGTAAAACTTAATAATTTTTGATTGCTTAAATGTTCCCCCTGCCGGTTCAATGCATCGATAACCGAAAATGCCATTATGGTTGTGGCTGTGCTGCGCCCTTCATTTCCCAACCGCATGAGTTTTGTGTTCTCATTGGTTTTTACGTCTTCGTAAATAATTCCAGCAGTAGGATCAACCCGTAGTTTAGAGGAAACAAACCATCCCCATTGCTCATAAACAGGTTCTTTTGAAAATTTACCAGAGCTGTTAAAGTAAATTTTATGAGGTAGTTGTAACCGATAAAATGGCTGTAATTCTTTGCTTGTTTTTTTTATTTTCCACCAATTATCCGGCAGTTCATCTTCATCTTCTATTGACCAGATTTCTTCTGATTCATTGTGTGGAATAATCAGGTAACCATCCGCAAAATTTTTTTCGGTAATTCCCATTTTTTTAGCATCAGCAAGTGTCAGGTTCTGCGGAGTTTCTGAAGGATCTCTCGGCTCAAGGATATTTTTTGCAAAGTTTTTTGTCACACAAATAAACTCATGTCCGGAATAACGGCTAAATAGAACGGGATAAATGAATTTATCATCATTATTGTTGCCATCATTTTTAATGTATCGACCACTTTTAATTGTTATCCCGCGCTTGTTCATGGGATCGAGCGTAACATATACCGTATTGGTTTGAGAAATAAACTGATGAAAACGAAAAGGCAGGAACGATTTGCCGGTTGATTTTTTAACAGCCTCAATATTTAATCGTTCAGCCCAATGAAGCAGGTTTATTATCTGACTTTCAACTTTTTCTTTCGAGACACCTGAATCGTTTTGAAGTTTTTTCGTTATTTCAGATAACCGTGACGGTATTCCCCGCTCAATGTATCCGTCAGCATGTTTATTAAGGGCAATATTATTTTCCAGCCAAATAGCCATCGGATGGTTTTGAAAAGAATTTTCATCATCCTCTATTTTGATTCCTTTGTGGATAGCCTCCTGCAATTCCCATTCGTTGGGAATACCATTTTCAGTGCTTGTGCATGTAATCAGGTATTCACCAATAATCTGGGATAATTCATACTTCTCTCCAAATATAGTTTCTGCTACTTCAGCTACGGCTTTTTGTTTTTCCTCCCTGGTGCCTTCTCCTGATGCCATTGTTGCTGATGTACCAATTGAAACAACAGATTTCTTCACCAGATTTTTAATGCGCCTGATAAGAATGGAAACATCGGATCCCTTCCTTCCACGGTACGTATGCAATTCGTCGAAAACCATGTACTGAAGGTTGTCTTTCATCGATTCCCGCATCCATTCTTCCGTTTGCCGTGTCATGATTAACTCCAGCATCATGTAGTTGGTAAGGATAATATCCGGCTTTTCATTTTGAATCCTCTTGCGTTCGTCAGCATTTTCCTGACCCGTATATTTTGCATAAGTAACTGAAAAACGGTAATCCGTTTTTGTTTTCAAAAATTCCAGTTTTTCATCCAGCGTTTTTTTTTCTACAGGAATTTCAGTACCGGAAGTGCATTTGCTGAGTAAAAAGTTTAATTCATACTTTTTTATCTCTTCTTCCTGTGAGTTTATCAGTGCATTCATGGGATAAACAAGGATAGCTTTAACTCCCTTGTTGTCTGATTTCCCGTTTTGAAGTAACGAGTTAAATATGGTTGCCAGGTAAGTTAGACTCTTGCCAGAACCTGTTCCGCTGGTTACTACAAAACCTTTTCCCTGAAGGCCAATTTTAAGTGCTTCAACCTGATGCTTATATAATTTGTAATTCTCAAAAATGGAAGGTAATTCAGTATGAATTCCTTCAAGTTCTTCCAATTTTTCGCCCCTGTCAAACGATGGGTTAAATTGAATCAGAGGTTCCGGTAAAAAACCTTTTTCTTCAAAAGCTTCTTCTGCTTTTTGTTTAATTCTTGGGTCCTTAATATCGATAAAGGATTTAAGATAGTTTCGGTAACTCGTTATTACTTGCTGGTGAAGTTGAAAGGTGTCCATGTTCTTGGTTTGCAGATAAATTAGGTGTATTTCTTAACAATAGATTTTTAACAAACTTCTATTTTTATTTTATTTAATCTCTAAAATTAAGAATTTTTATTCTGTTACACGAAATAATTTAAGAAGAGATGAGCGCCTGAAATTTTTATAGAAGGGGTAATATTTAAAACATTGCTATTAAAAAATACATTCCATTTAACACAATGTTAATTTTCCGACAAATCATATTTTATGTAGTCCCTATAAATCAATACAATAAAAAAACAGAAGCCACGAAACTAAATATTTCGCTGCCATATTTTTTACTTCAATAAGTACTTTCATATTATTTTTAATTATCCCAATTTCCTGTGTTCATATATTTATAACCCTTTTAATCCATAGTTTTAATCATTCCTTTTAAAGAAGAATTACAATTTTCCTATTTGGAACAATCAAGTAATAATAAACATTATATGTTCTATTTCCAGGATTAAAATTATATTTCAAAGACTTAATGCCAATAAATTTCGGACTTTTACTTATTTGATGACTCTTATTGAATTTAGTCAAAATTCATTTAAATGCCCTTTTCATCGCGTCGTGAATTTAAGTATTTGGCATAACATAGTCTGAGGGCAAAAGTAACCAATCGAAGATTTGACGAAGTTTCAATAACAGGAAGGGATTTATTAATTATTCAGCTTTTAAATTACTGTTGCACCCAGAGCAAATCCGATTCTTGCAGTAGTTGCCATAAATTATATAACCTGACACAACAATATCATTCAAGCAATCATATGGGTTCCACAATGATTTCTCAATTTTTTATCACCTCTCATCTGAGCAATTGTATTAAATTCTATCGCAGTTTTATGTGTTAACATTTTCATCTTTACCTTAAAAAATAATACCGACTGCCCTTTTATATCGAAACCTATACAAAATAAATCTAAAGGCATATTTCAAATTCGGTTTGTCCTGGTTTGTGCTAATGTATCAAAAGACAAAAAGAGTATTTCAATTAAAGATAGCGACCAAAAAAAGGGAACCGTCTCAGACGGCCCCTCTTTTTGGATCAATACTAGAAGCTGATCTGCTGCTCGCATTCACGGATTCTTTCATCAACTACATTCTGCAAAGTATCCAGGACAGTGTTGACAACCAGTGAATGGCTGGTCTTGAATTCCTGTCCGGTTGAATCCCGAAGGGTGATCTGTGCGCTAAGCCCGTCATTGCCCAGCTGAAAGCCGGTAAGGTTTTTTCTTGCTTCATTCAGCTTTCTCCATTTCTCAATAACGATGTTAAGCTCTTCTACCCTACGGATACGTTTTTCCAGGCTGATAATCTGGTCAGCCGCTTTGGGCTCTTGTTTTTTGACTTCGACTTTGGCATCTTTTGCTTTGCCGTTTCCATCTGAATTTTTAACAGTAATTGCTGTCATAATGATCTTGCTGCTGCCCTGCAGTCTTATTTTGGTATCTGGCACACCGGATTAAAAAACAAAAAATTATGCTGCCATTTTCATTGAGCTGTTTCGGATAAGTGCAAGGGCGGAACCAACTGCACTAATCAATTAACAGAGTTTATAAACCCTTGCACGTTCCGAAAAGCGATCAATATCTTTGTGGCAAAATTTTGAAGTGTAATCCTCCTCCGGAGGTAAGACTGACCTTAAAATCCCGGTGTGAATTTTAAGTTTTTACAGGTGTATTTGGGAAATAAATAACGACCAAAAAAACCCGGATGGTACCCGGGCTCAGTATTACAGTTCAAAGATTAGCTGCTTTTGCTGTGGTAATTCGATAAGCTTTTTACCATTGACCCTTTCATCAGAATTGGCAGGCAATTTAAGATGGATATAGCTTTCTTTTTGGGTGATCTCACGGATACGGGGCAATCCCTTAATTGTAGGTTCTATTACCCATCCTCCGTAGAATTTATTTGACAGGCTGTCCATCCATACGATTTCACCGAAGATATGGTTAAGACAGAGATTAAGGGTTGCCATTTTAGCGCAGGTTTCATCAATATCTGCCCCAAAATACAGGGCATTTCTGTTTAGTTTGGCCATTGCCATTAGCATGCGACCACTGCCGCAAGCCGGATCCGCTATGTGGGATCCGGGTTTTGGAGAGTATAAAACCTGCGCCATCAAATCACAGATATTTTGCGGAGAAAAGAACTGGCCGTTTTTGCCATGGCTCAAGTTGTTTTCAAAGAATTCTCCCAGGACATCCACCATACCATAACCCTCACCTGTCATTTCTATGACAAGTGCTGCAAGGGCTGATGAGAATTTTTCAGCTTCAGATTTAGAGTACCTTGAGATAACAGAAAGATATTTTTCTTCCATTCTTCCAAGGGAAAATGCGCAAATGCATAAGGTCAGAAAATCAGAAAAAACCGAATTCATGCTATGTCGAATGGCAAGATCCGACATGATATCTGAAAATTTATTTTGATTTTTCATTTTCACTTCCTCCTTTTTAGATTAAGATTTATTTGCTGAAGGCAGGATACCTTCGTCAGCCATGGACAGGTAAGATTCAGAAGTAAGAATAACATGATCCAGAACTGATATATCAAGGAAGTTTCCCGCTGTTACAATTTTCCTTGTGATCTTTATGTCAGCATCACTGGTATCGGTATTCCCTGAAGGGTGGTTATGACAAAGAAGGATTGAGCTGGAATTTGTTTTTAAGGCAACCTGGAAAATATTTTTGACATCAATAACGGTTCCGGATGTTCCTCCCATTGATATCCAGGAAAACCCCAAAATTCTGTTAGCTCTGGAAAGAAGAAGAACTCCGAAACGTTCCCGGTAATCCATATCTGGCCACCTATCACGCATATACCTGTATGCATCTGAAGAGCAGGTGATTTTTGGTTGCTCCGATGGTTTTACAATGTGAGAATAGCTGATTTTAACTTCTGCGATCTGTTGTTCGAATAATGTCATGAGATTCACCCCTGCCTTGAGGATTTATGTTGGCATCTGGCACGCCGGTTAAATTTTGGCGCACCGGCATTGAGCTGCCACGGATAAGGGCAAGGGCGAAACCACAAAAGAAAAACAGGCAAAAGAGCTTGTGTTACCCTTGCCTGTTCCGTGGAGCGATTAATAAATTTGCCGTGATTTAAACGGAGTGTGTGTCAGTTAAGCAGTGAACATAAAAAATCCTTCCCGAAGGAAGGACTTTCTTTTTATGCTGAAACTTCACATCTGAATTTGGAAAACTCAAAAGTCAGCAGATCAGGATCCAGAACTTCTGAAGCACCCGGAAAATAAATACTGTCGATGTAATCAGAAAAAGCATCTAAAATGTTGATTGTTTGGTTCATCTCTTTTTGGCTGTTTTTGTACAATAATGATTTCATGATTAAAAAATTTTAAAATGATGTGCTTTCCCTGAATCAAAATTTCAACGAAGGCAAGGAGGAACTGGAATACCGGAAGCATTGAGGATATGCCGGGAAAATCCTTGACTTTACAGTTGCAATTGTGATATTTCTTTGCTCAGCATTTAGAAATTTACCATGAGACCATTTCAAAAACGCCCGGGAAGTCCAAACCCAGGGAATGATGTTTTTTCCATCGATGAATTTATTGGCGATGACTGAAGGCTTTGTATCCAATAAAACCTAACTGATGTGAAGTAAAAAGTACGCCCGGGAAGGATTTTTGGGAACCATTAAATAAAGGCATACCCTTATACTTTGATAACCTTTTTGAGGACATGAGTATAATATTCAGATAAACCTGCTGTGATTTACCCGGAAGCAAGAGTTTTCTGCAGGTTAGCTAATATGACCAAAAAAAATCCTGCCGAAGCAGGATGTTTTTCTTTAGATACTTTAGAAGGGAAGGTTCTCATCGGAATCCTTTTTTACCCGTCTTTTCTTTTGAGCTTTAACCGGTTTCTTTTCCTCTTTTTCCGGACTGTCTTCCAGGGTTGATACATAAACTGTATGTGTCCTGTCAAATTTATCAGGCTCCCTGAGTTTGGCAACTTCAAAAGTTAAATACTCTTCGCCGTTGAATTCGTGCTTGAATTTAAGAGCTTCTTCTACTTTGACTGTAACTTTTACGATTTCCAGGTTTTCGTTCTGTGTTCCTTTACCGATGTAATTTTTCTTGTAAGATTTCATGATTAAAAGTTTTAAAAGTTAAAAATTCATGCAGGTACAGACATATGGTAATCAGGGCGTGCAAGGAGGAACTGGAATACCGGAAGCATTGAGGATATGCCGGGAAAATCCTTG
>CAZBWK010000111.1:0-12432 GCA_964495655.1 uncultured Prolixibacteraceae bacterium
GAAATTTAACATGCCCAATTATAGGGCATCATACAAGTGGGAAACTTTAATTATTGATCTGTTACAGACTTTTTTTTCATTCCTTTCCGAATAGATAAATAACAGACATTTGTTGTTGCTGATCAAGGTCATTCCAGTCAAGAAGGTGAAATGAAAGGTTAAATCTTCCCTTTACCCTTGAGTGATCAATAAAATACCATATCAGGTCTGTACGCCAGTAGTTCTTTGTTCTGTAAAACCTGTCTCCGTAAGCAAAACGGAGACTGCCTCCTGTGTGCAGGGTTGTTTTTATTCCATAGTTTTTCAGCTTACCTTCTGCCTCTGCATAGAGACTGTTTTGATTAAGAAAACCATCTGTCACCGTACGCTCCCTGAACAGGGAGCCGAGAATGCCTGCTTTTATGCTGCCGGTGAACTGACTGTATTCTGAGCTTCGCATACCTGCCTGTATCAAATAGCCAAAATAGTCTTTGATATGGTCATCAGGAACATGAACTGCTGCACCTGCATCATGGAACAGGAGAAGATAGTTTTGTAAAAATATATTATCATGAAATATTTCACCGGAGAAGCCTGCCATAAAGTTTTCGCGTTTAACATCCGTCTGGCGGCTAACCCAGTCGACAAATCCGGACTGATGGCCCCATGTCCAGGCTACCTTCCCATACAATCCTTCAATATTAGGGCGGTAATATAGCAATGTGTCGGTAAGCATTGCAAGTGGGAAATTGATGGTATTGCGCCGGGGAAAGGCGCCGAATTTGAATTGTTTTCTTTCATCAGCATACTGATAGTACAAAGTAAGGTTAGGTTTGTGGTAATCTATATCACTGCCAAACTCCAGAAGATGGTTTAAGCCGGCTCTGACCTTATGGTTATCAATTCCTGATCCCATTTCAAAAGCTCCCCTGGTACCCAGTATGGTCTGGGACATTGCCTTACCGCTGAAAAACTCCCTGTTATCGCCGATACCTTCGAAATTTATCAGGTATTCAAAGTTTTGACCATTACTTAAAATTGGAGCTAAAAAAAATATTATTAAGAGTAATTTAACTATTTTCATCTGTTTAAAATTTTATAATTATTTATAAATAAATTAATTAAAAATTTAAGAACATATGGAACCGTTCGTTCCTCACTCTCACAAGAAAATTTTATAATTAAAATTTTCATGTTCGTTTCATTCGTTTAAAATTTTTTTCAGAAGGTATATACGACAGCCACCCCTTTATTTTTGCCAAATTTAAAAGGAAGAATATCAAATTTCTTTAAATGTTCATTATCCCATTTGTACTGGTGGGTAAGCAGTATCAGCTCAGTCGACAGGATACCGATACCGGCTCCGGCCAGCACATCGGAGACCCAGTGTGCACCTTTGGCCAGACGAAGAACCCCGACTGTTGCTGCACATGAGTAAGCCCCGATGCTGTACCAGGCACTTGTACTTCCGTATTCCCTGTGCATCAGGTGGGCCAGACAAAAAGCTTTAGATGTATGTCCGGATGGAAAAGAACCCAACTCTCCGTTTGGTCTTTCTATTTTAGTCCAATATTTCAGCCGGTCGGTTATTACACCGTTCAGCAGAAAACTCTTTACTGCTATGGCCGTCATGTTGCCAAAGTTGTTTTCACCCGAAACTCCCAGGGCTTTTAATGCATAAACAGCAGCAATAGGGGCATACTGTGAATAATCGTCGAACCTGCCGCTATACTTGACATTATCCTGCATAAAATTGTTGAAATTCTCTTTTGTCCCTGTCATGAAATGCAGTGCCGTCCCTCCTGAGATCAGCAGGGCAGGGGTGACAAAGGGCATTAAACCCTTTTTTTCACAAGGGTACCGGAAATTTAAGTTATGTATTGAGTCGGGATGGTTATTCAGGATACCGGTGCAGTATGCAGAAAGACTCAGATCATATCTGTTTTTATGATCATCTGTATTTTCTGAAAAGATAAGGATTCCTGACTGACTATGAATGCACGGTACAAATAGTACGGCAGTAAGTATTAACCGGTATATACCACTATTTTTATCCGGCATTTTTTCTTTCAAAGGTAGGAAAATAATTGTTTCAATGATAGGCTTCGCCTTCTTGTTTCTTTAAGGTTTAATAACGGCGAATCCGGACAGATATTTGTTATGAAGTGGTAAAAAAAAAGGCCGGCTCAGATTTTGAGCCGGCCTTTTGACATTATAAATTATTGTAACAGGAATATCATTAGCTAAGTTGTTAAGCTAACGGTATTCAATATTTTGATCATTTACCGGGACGTAGTTTACGGACTGCGGCTCCGGCCTGCCAGAGTTCTGATTCCCTCATCTCTTTCAGCTCTGCATTAAGGATCTTTTTATAATCAGCGCTGCTCGTAGAGTCGAGAACTCTTTTTGTTTCTGCACCTGTCTTCACGCTTTCGTACAGGTTGTTAAATACAGGCAGGGTAGCTTCTCTGAATTTGTGCCTCCAGTCGAGTGCCCCTCTCTGGGCAGTTGCGCTGCAATTAGCATACATCCAGTCCATTCCATTTTGGTCGACAAGTCGTATGAGGCTTTGTGTAAGCTCTTCCACAGTTTCATTAAAAGCTTCTGAAGGGCTGTGCCCATTTTTGCGCAATACTTCGTATTGTGCTTCAATTATCCCGGCAAGTGCTCCCATAAGCACTCCTCTTTCTCCTGTCAGGTCTGAATACACTTCATTTTCGAAAGTAGTGGGGAACAGATATCCTGAACCAATAGCTATCCCCAATGCTATAGTGCGTTCTTCTGCTTTTCCGGTATAGTCCTGGAATACAGCATAGCTTGAGTTGATCCCGTTTCCTGCCAGGAAATTAGTACGGACGCTGGCTCCTGAACCTTTGGGAGCAACCATTATGACATCTATATTCTCAGGTGGTATTACGCCGGTCTGCTCTTTATAAGTAATTGAAAAACCGTGTGAGAAGTAGAGTGCGTCACCTTCATTCAGGCATTCTTTTAATTTCGGCCACAGAATACGCTGAGCTGCATCTGATACGAGGTATTGGATAATAGTACCTTTTTTTGCAGCCTCTTCAACGGGGAAAAGAGTTTCGCCGGGGATGAACCCGTCACGAACCGCTTTATCCCAGTCTTCTTTGAATTCAGGCGCCTGGCCTATGATCACATCGAAACCATTATCTTTAAGGTTAAGAGCCTGGGCAGGTCCCTGCACACCGTAACCAATTATTGCAATTTTTTCATTTTTAAGCACTTCCTGTGCTTTTTCCATTGAAAATTCTTCGCGAAGAACGACCTTTTCGTTAACTCCGCCAAAGTCTATTTGTGCCATACTTATTATTTTAATTTAAAATATATCAGATAAAAATCTATGCAAAATTATCAATTTTATTAAGTTTTCCTTACATATTGTAAGTCAAATAATTTAGCAGTCAGTTATTAATCTATACTGTCCAGCATTGCATCCCTCTCTTTCAGGAATTCAGACAATCTTTCTATCGGGTCCCTGGTGAGAGCCACTCTTCCGGATCTTATAAACTGAAGAACTTTTGCTTTATTCAATTCTTCGAACAGCGCCTGTGTTTCTTCTTTATGTCCGGTTTTTTCAATAATAGTGTATTCCCGTGTAATTTCAAGAATACGGGCGCCCGAATTACGAACAACTGTTTCTATGGTATTGTTTTCATATAGGGCTTCAGTAGGGACTTTATAAAGAGCGATCTCCTGATAAATCATTTCCTCGTTTGTGTGGTAGAATGCTTTCAGAACATCAATTTGTTTTTCTATCTGACTTGCAACTTTTTCTATAAGTTCGGCAGATGTATATACAACAATAGTAAATTTAAATACACCGGGAATTGCAGATTCTGACACGGTAAGACTTTCGATGTTTATTTTCCTTCTGGTAAATATGATTGTGATCCTGGTCAATAAACCGATATGGTTTTCTGAGTATACTGTGATTATATATTCTCGTTTCATATGATTATAATTAATGATTTTCAAAGGTATCATATGGAACTCGCATTTTTAATCATCACCTTGGGTGTAAATATTTTACATGCTCGTTTCATATGATAAAAATTAATATTATTTGTAGATTTCAATTTCTCAGGGCTCCAGCATAATATCAGACACAGATGCTCCTGCAGGCACCATGGGAAAAACGTTATCCTCTTTCTCTATAGTAACCTCAAGCACATAAGGGCCATCATGATCCATCATTTTTTGAACACTGTCTTCAAGCTGGTCTCTTTGGTCTACGCTGCTGCCTTCAATACCGAATCCTTTAGCAATTGTAATAAAGTCAGGATTTTGCAATTCTGTAAATGAATATCTCTTCTCAAAAAACAACTGTTGCCATTGTCTGACCATGCCCAGGAAATGGTTATTGAGAACAATGATCTTCACAGGCAGTTTATTCTGTGCAATAGTTCCCAGTTCCTGGATAGTCATCTGAAATCCGCCATCACCTATAAAGGTGACAACTTTCCGGCCGGGTGCTCCTATTTGTGCTCCCATACTTGCAGGAAGGCCAAATCCCATGGTTCCCAGACCGCCGGAGGTAACGAAACTTCTTGGATGTTTAAATTTAAAATACCTTGATGCAATCATCTGATGCTGGCCTACATCGGTAACCAGAATAGCTTCATGATCAGTTTTTTCGCTGGCAATACGCACTACTTCACCCATAGTAAGTCCGGGCTTTTTAGGGAACAGGTCTTTATTGATAATTTTATCATACTCTGTTTTTGTGCATTCATTGAAACGTTCTACCCATTCAGGGTGGCTGTTTTCTTTAACATTGTCAATGAGCATCTTCAGTGACTTCTTCGCATCTCCCAAAACTGCTACATCGGCTTTAATAATCTTATTGATTTCAGCGGGGTCAATTTCAAGATGTATTATTTTCGCTTTTATTGCATATTCTTTGACATTACCCGTAACCCTGTCATCGAACCGCATTCCGACTGCTATGATCAGGTCAGCTTCATTAGTTAGTAAGTTTGGCCCGTAATTGCCATGCATACCAAGCATTCCAACATTCAGAGGGTGGTCAGTTGGCAGGGCAGACAGTCCGAGGAGAGTCCACGCAGCCGGGATCCCGGTTTTTTCAATAAACCTCTTCAGTTCAGACTCCGCTTTACTTATAATAACGCCCTGTCCGAATAACAGCATTGGCTTTTTGGCTTCATCGATCAGTTCGGCTGCTTCTTTAACCTTAAACGGATCGACAGGGAATTCAGGCACATAACTTCTTATCTTTTTGCATTTTTTATAGTTGAAATCGAGCATTCCAAACTGTGCATCTTTAGTGAGGTCGATAAGTACAGGTCCGGGACGGCCGGATCGGGCAATATAAAAAGCCTGGGCTATAGTTTCCGGAATTTCTTCGGGAGATGTAACCTGGTAATTCCATTTAGTAACCGGCATAGAGATACCAACCATGTCTGATTCCTGGAATGCATCAGAACCAAGCAGGGGAGATGCAACCTGTCCTACGATACAGACCATTGGAATTGAGTCGAGCATTGCATTGGCGATGCCTGTAATAAGGTTAGTAGCGCCCGGTCCGGAGGTTGCAAAGCACACCCCGGGTTTGCCGGTAACCCGGGCATATCCGTCTGCAGCATGCACTGCACCCTGTTCATGTCTGGTAAGTATGTGTTTTATGTTTTTATTGTGGTCGTACAGAGCATCATAAACCGGCATGATAGCTCCTCCGGGGTAGCCAAAGATTGTATCAACCCCCTCCTCCAGTAACGACAGTATAACCGCTTGTGAACCTGAAATTTTATTTGTATTCATATGATTAAAATTTATTGTTTTCAAAGGTATCATATGTAACTCGCACATGTTTCAATCATCCTCTTGGGTGATTTTACAAGCATGCTCGTTTCATATGATTAAATTTTTTATTAACTAATCTATTACCCTAACTGCTCCTTTATCGGCTGAAGATACCATGGATGAATATGCTTTCAACGCTTTTGATACCATTCTTTTTCTCTCTCCCGGTGTAAATGCATTTTTACCTTTAGCCTCCTCATTTTTCCTCCTGTCTTTAAGTTCTTCATCTGAAACAAGAAGATTGATTGAACGGCCCGGGATATCGATCTCTATCTTATCGTTATTCATTATTAGTCCGATATTTCCTCCGGCAGCTGCCTCCGGTGAGACATGTCCTATTGACAATCCGGATGTGCCTCCCGAGAACCTCCCATCAGTTATTAATGCACAATCTTTATCGAGTTGCATTGCTTTAAGGTAGGAAGTAGGGTAGAGCATTTCCTGCATTCCGGGACCGCCCTTTGGTCCTTCATATCTTATAACAACAACATCACCTTTTGTGACAGCGTCACCAAGGATCCCGTTAACGGCTGCTTCCTGAGAATTAAACACTTTTGCCGTTCCGCTAAATTTAAGTATAGAAGCATCGACTCCTGCTGTTTTTACAATACAACCGTCATCTGCTATATTACCATAAAGAACAGCGAGTCCGCCATCCTGATTATATGCATGTTCCACATTCCTTATACATCCTTTTATCCTGTCTGTATCCAGACTGCTATAATAATTGTTTTGGGAAGCCATTACCAGGTTTCTTGAACCGTCTCCGGGAGAAGAAAGGAATCTGGTTTTAGCATCTTCAGTTATGGTATCTCTCATAATATCATATTCATTTATAGCCTCCAACAGGGTCCTGCCGTCAATTCTGTTAACTGAGGTGTCAATCAGTCCGGCCCTCTCAAGTTCGCCCATTATGGACAGTATTCCTCCTGCCCTGTTTACATCCTGCACGTGATAATGTGAACTTGGCGCCACTTTACAGAGGTTGGGCGTTTTCCTGGAAAGGATATCAATATCCTTCATGGTAAAATTAACATCTGCTTCATGGGCAATTGCCAGCAGGTGAAGCACCGTATTTGTTGAACCCCCCATAGCTATATCAAGTTTCATTGCGTTCAGGAAAGCTTCTCTGGTCGCAATATTCCGGGGAAGAATTGAATCATCTCCTTCGTAATAATATTTTTTAACTGCAGACACAATTTTTTTGACAGCCTCTTCAAATAATTTCTTTCTGTTGGCATGTGTTGACACAATTGTTCCGTTCCCGGGAAGGGCTAATCCGATTGCTTCTGCAAGACAATTCATTGAGTTTGCAGTGAACATGCCTGAACAGGAGCCACATGTAGGACATGCACTTTGTTCAACAGCGGCCAGTTCTTCGTCTGATACCGACTTGTCAGCAGCCATTACCATAGCATCAATCAGGTCAAGGTTTTTGTCGCCCACCTTACCTGCCTCCATAGGACCTCCGGAGACAAAGATTGCAGGAATATTCAGCCTCATTGCGGCCATCAGCATCCCTGGTGTTATTTTGTCGCAGTTGGATATACATATCATTGCATCTGCCCTGTGACTGTTACACATATACTCCACACTGTCGGCGATAATATCCCTGGAAGGAAGAGAATAGAGCATACCGTCGTGACCCATTGCAATACCATCATCTATTGCAATAGTATTGAACTCTGCAGCAAAATAACCTTTACTTTCGATCAGGCCTTTAATATATTGTCCTATGTCATGAAGGTGTGTATGGCCGGGGACAAACTGGGTAAATGAGTTTACAATTGCTAATACAGGTTTGCCAAAATGTTCCTCTTTCATTCCGTTGGCACGCCAGAGACTTCTTGCACCGGCCATTCTGCGGCCCTGGGTGGTGACGTTACTTCTTAATGGGATCTGCATAAGTTATATTTTTGTTTATTAAATTAAAATTAAAAAAGCCTTTCCCGACTTTGGGAAAGGCTTTTAATATCTATTGATAACATATAAAATTAACCTTCCCCGGCAAGCCCGACGACGACCACTAGAAGGACAATAATATATGCATTAAATAACTTCATAATTTTTTTATGCTCTAAGACTTTGTTTGATATAGTATATTTTATAATGTTGTCATTAATGCTTTATATCAAACAAGTCACGGAAGCAAAAGTAAAAATTATATTTAAAAAGCAAAACGATTTGAAATTTATTTGTGGATTTTTATTTAAAAGTTAAATTTAATTTTGATTTTTGGTGATATCTTATAATCAGAGGCCTAATATTTCATCTATCTCTTTCATTGCATCCAGCGCTAATCCGGCAAATTCATTCAGCGGGATTCCGATTTTTTCGCACTCCATAATATTCTCTCTTTTTACAGATGCTGCGAAAGCTTTTTCTTTCATCCTTTTAGTAACAGATTTAATTTTTACACCCGCAATTTTTTTGCCGGGATAGACCAGTGCAGTAGCAGTTATCAGTCCTGTAATAGTTTCAGAGGCTGCCAGTGCATGTTGAAATTCTGTCTGTCGCGGTTTCCCCGTGGCAATCTCATTATGCATGACTATTGCATCAAGCATATCTGCAGTGACTTTATTCTTAAGTATCTTCTCTGCATGAGGTCCGTGGGTGTAAGGATCGGCGTTCGTTATTTCTACATCAATATCATGCAAAAGGCCGGCTAATCCCCATTCTTCTTCATCTTTTTCCAATCTGCGGGCAACCGCCCGCATAACTGCTTCAGAGGCATAGCAGTGTTTTTTCATATTTTCCGAACCAATGTTTGCCTCCAGGAGTTGTATCGCTTCTTCTCTGTTGATCATGAATTTAATTTTTATGTAATGCTGTTTTCAAGGTTTTATTTCCACTAACTTCCTACAGTTCCGTTAAGATACGGATGTAAAAATAGTACAATCGAATAAATTTTTACGCGGATTAATAAGATAAGTATTAATTTTACGTTTTGAACTTTAATATCGCATAAATTTTACAGATATGTTTTCAGGAAGGATTCAAGTTATTTCTATTCTTATTACATTTTTTTTGATTGTTAATATCAACTCCTCCATTGCACAGCAGATAAATGAGGATGAAGAGAAGAGGCAGGTACTGGATCTTGGTATAAGTGTTCTTGAGAGGTATTTTCATAAAGATACTACGTGGCATGTTATTCAGCCTGAAACAGGTGAATCGGTGATGGGAATGATCAGTTTTATTAAAAAACAGCCTTTGGATTCTATACTGCAAACTGTATACAGTTCACTTGAAGACACGAACCGGCTTTTTGTTTACAGGTTACCGGAGCATGTTTCTGACAGTTTGTCTGTTCCCGGTTACTATCCTGTTACACAGTTAAACAAAGATCTCGAACTAATACAGAATAATTTAAGGTCAAAATACCTTGAAAATGAGATAACTGTGCCTTTGCATCTGGTTACCGGAATAGAGGAAAAGGCGGGAGTTATACCTCCCGGTGAGGGCAGAATGCTGTTTGAAAGTCAGATATATTCATTTCCTGACAGCCTGAAATCGTATGATGTAATTCCTGACTCATTGATCAGGTCTCCGGTTGATTTCGGGCGTTTACAAAAGCTTGACAGTTTGAGGGAAGTATATATTGAACAAAAACGGCAGGAGTACAATGATTCGGTATTGTGGGTATACCGCGACTCAATAATTGAGGATTACAGGCAGAAGATGTATAGGCAGGAATTTGATTTTGCCAGAAGTTATCTGACAGATTCAATAAATATTAACAACTACAATATTTTAAAGAATTATAATGATTCCATTATAGCGGAGGTAAACGATTCGATTGCAATAATTGTTGAAAAGCTTGCTGAGTATGCTGATTTCATTGATACCACCCGGATTTTTATGGCAAATGTTGCAGGCGAAGAATCCTCCATACTTTTACAAAACGGGAATCAATATTTCTCGAGAGTATGGTTAAAAAATGAGCAGAATGATTCATTGAGGGTCACGGTTAAAAATCTTGATAAACGAAGAATCCAGATGCTGATTGATGATGGAGTTACCATTAGCAGGTTCAGGCCAAAGCAGACCAAAGATTTTGATTTTGCCTCGCTTAACAAAGCAGTTGCAGGTCTTACAGGGGTTGATGCAAAATACAGGGTTCTTACGCCGTGGCGAATTGGAGGAGACGGTACAGTGGGGTTTTCCCAGACCTATCTTGACAACTGGAAAAAGGGAGGTGAGAGTGCCTTGTCCCTTATGATAATACTAAAGGGATTTGCAAATTATTCGAGCCATGACAACAAGGTAAAATGGGAAAATTCAGGTGAGATAAGGAATGGATGGATCAGGCCGGGAGGCACTGGTGCCGAGCTTCAAAAGAATGATGATAAATTTGAAATAACTTCACGTTTCGGTCTCAGTGCATTTAAAAAATGGTATTATAGTACTGAGTTTAACTATGAAACACAGTTTTTTAACGGTTATAAATATCCCACATCGACTAATCCGGATCCCATTTCTGCATTCATGTCTCCTGCACGTACATTTTTCAAAATCGGTCTTGATTATAAACCCAGTAAGAATTTTTCACTATTTCTTTCTCCACTGACTCTCAAAAATGTTTTTGTTAAAGACACAGTAAAGATAGACCAGACTAAATTTGGTGTTGATCAGAATAAGAGAGGATTCTGGGAACCGGGTCTGAATGCTGACCTTAACTTTAAAAAGGATATTACACCGGATATTTCCTATGAAACAAAATACAAGATGTTTATAAATTACAAGCAGCCATTTGGTAATCTTGATATTAACTGGGAAAATATGGTAGTAATGAGACTTACTGACCATATAAATTTAAGAATGATGGTTCACCTTATCTACGACGACGATGTGTTGTTTCCCATCTATGATGCTAATGATGTAAAGATTGGAGAAGAACCGAAACTGCAGATCAAGGAGTTTATAAATATCGGCTTTACCTATAAAATAAACAGGCAGGTCACCCGTACCAGGAGAAAGGATTAACTATATATAAAACGCAGCTATTACAAGTGATCCGTAAATAACACTTGCAATTCCGTTCATGGTAAAGAAAGCAAGGTCTACCTTACTCAGGTCACCTTTTTTAACGAGGGTGTGCTGGTAAACGAGGAGTCCGATAAAAATGAAGGTACCGGTCCAATGAAGCCAGTTTGCGGTTATTCTCACAGCTACTGCTATTATAAAAAGAGCAGAAAATCCATGTATTACCTTTGATATGATCAATGCACGTTTCCTGCCGGTTAAGACAGGTATTGATTTTAAGTTCAAACCTGAGTCGAAGTCTTCATCCTGCAAAGCGTAAATGATATCGAATCCGCTTGCCCAAAAGAAAACTGCCAGAGCAAGCAGTACAGGGGGCCAGTCGAAAGAACCTGTAACTGCCAGGTATGCCCCGACAGGCGCAATGGCCAGTCCGAGGCTCAGTACAAAATGGCAGAAGGCAGTAAACCTTTTAGTATAGCTGTAAAAAAGTATAATAAAAAGAGCAATTGGCGATAAATAAAAACAGAGTGGATTAATGAACCAGGTTGTAATAATAAACAGGATAGAGTTAGCTACAACAAACCAAAGAACCGATTCTGCCTTTAATATTCCTGCAGGGATCTCCCGCAGGGCCGTCCGCGGATTAAGTTTGTCAAAATGCCTGTCCAGATACCTGTTAAAGCTCATTGCTGCATTCCGGGCAAAGATCATACACAATATTACCAATCCCAGCAAGGCCGGATCAAATTTGCTGTCATTATATTTTATTGCCAGGAAAAAACCAATAAAAGCGAACGGCATAGCAAATATTGTGTGCTCAAATTTTACCAGCCGCAAATAGTTATGCATGTTTATCATCTGTTTTAATTTTTTTGCTGCATTTTATTGTCAGTTGCTAAAATAAATACAAATATTAAATATTTCATCACTACAATGCTTTTTGATATATATGCATTGTGAGTCTCAGAAACATTCAGCAATCTTTCCTGGAAATCAAATTTTCCTTTCAAATTAATTTATAAAAAAGCAGCAGACTCAATAATTAACAATAGCTTCTATACATCTCATGGCGGTTTTACCATCCCACAACTCAGGTCTTTGCGGCACTCTTCCTGCATTAAGCGCTTTTTTATATTCTTCTCTGATCCTGTTTATATTATTTCCGACTAATACACTTGCGCCACCATATTTTTTTAATGTAACAGGTCTTTCCGTATTCCAGCGGAGAGTGAGACACGGAGTTCCCAGGACACAACATTCTTCCTGCAGTCCGCCGCTGTCAGTCAGCATAATGGCTGCCTGAATATTCAGTCTCAACATTTCGTGATATCCCACGGGGTGGAGTAGTGCCAGATCAGTGCATCTGACAGCTTTTTCCCACAGGCCGAATAATTTCAGCATTTTTTCTGTCCTGGGGTGGACAGGCCAGATTACCGGCATGTCGGAGGCAACTTCATCTGTCAGAAAATTGAGGATAGGTTCCAGAATCTCTTGCTGGTCAACATTTGAAGGGCGATGCATGGTGAGAACCGCATAAGAATGGTTAACTGTCTGTTGTTCGTTGTTATTTAATTAAAGTTTCCCACTTGTATGATGCCCTATAATTGGGCATGTTAAATTTCA
>CAZBWK010000112.1:0-12246 GCA_964495655.1 uncultured Prolixibacteraceae bacterium
CAGTAAGAATAAAAGTCTGGGTTGCCCCGCCTGACCCGCCTGTTATGCCAATTCTTTCAGGATCGACATCAGGCCTGGAGATCAGATATTCCAGTACACGTTTACTGTTCCATGTTTGCAGCAGCATAGCGATTGGCATTCTGTGTGCATCAACCTGGTGTGAATCGCCGTGGCCAACCATATCATAAGCAAGCACCACAGCCCCCATTTTTGCAAGCACTGCACATCTGTATTGCACATCCTCTTTCAATCGTTTGTCTTTCAGGTGGCCATGGGGTGAAAGTACTGCAGCATTTTTCCCTTTCGAATTTACCGGCCTGTAAAGATTTCCGGTAATATAAAAGCCAGGGAAGCTTGTGAGCCTGATATTTTCAACAATATAGCCATCAAATTCCCTGCTGTTGGTTATCTGAGGATTGAAATTGCCGGAGACAGCAGGCATCTGGTCCATTTTCATCCCTTTTACTATGGTTTCTCTTATCATACGGGCCCGTTTTTCCCAGGTAGCCCTGTCATTCCAGGTTGATGCAAACTCCTTCATTTTAAGGTTAGCCTCGTCAGGGGTCCAGTGATGGCCAACACACAACATATCATCCTGTGCCGTTAAAACCAGGAAAGGGATAATAAAAACAGCTGTCAAAAAAAGTTTAAATTGTATCATATATTTATTTATTAAAAAAGTTATTTATTCAGGCTTCCTGTTCAGGCAGGTAATAAAGCCATTATTACAAATAATCCATGTAAAACCGCCGGGGTAATTTATACTATATCATTTTTGTATTTCCACCCTTCAGCAGATTAATATCCATCAGTGGTTTATTACTTTTCCATGAGCCGCAGGTAAAGTCAGGTATATCAACAGGGCTTGAACGATGGGCGACTGACCATTCACTGAGCGGCCCGACAGCACTCCATAATGCGGCGTCATATACTGTCATGTCGAGTGGCAGCCCATTGCGAAGGCAGTCAACCAGTCTCCAGTCCATAAGGAAGTCCATTCCTCCGTGTCCTCCCACTTTTTTTGCCATTTCACCCACTCTCTTAGTTATTTCGGGGGTATATTTTTCTTCCAGTTCAGCATATTTTTCAGGGGATACCCACTCATGGCCTATGGATATTTTTGGCGGCAGGGGGTATTTCAGGGCTGCAGCTTTTGTGCCGCTTACTTTATGAATACGTGAATACACATTAGGCGAAGTTATGTCGTGTTGTAACATAATTGTACGGCCTCTGAATGTTTTGATTGTGGTAGTATTCATATTACCCCTGTGTGATTTGGAAGCCTTCCCTGCAAATGATTTCCAGAAATCATCTTCCCTGGCAGCTTCATCATAAACATCTTTCATCATAAAGTCGTTGCCGGAAACAGAAACCAGGTAGTCCATTTTATCACCATGGTTGATATCCATAATCTGACATATCGGTCCCAGTCCGTGAGTAGGATAAAGATTGCCGTTTCTTTGGATATTCTCCTCCCGGCGCCATGTCTTGACTTTGTTGGCGGGATTGAAACTAAAGGTATGGATATATGCTGCCTCGCCATGAACTATATCGCCGAAGAATCCCTGACGTGCCATGTTCAGTGTCAGCATTTCAAAAAAATCATAACAGCAATTTTCGAGCATCATACAATGCTGCCTGGTATTTTCTGAAGTCTCAGTCAGTTGCCAGCATTCATCCAGAGTTACAGCTGCCGGTACTTCTATGACGGCATGTTTCCCATGCTCCATAGCATAAACAGCCATTGGAGTATGTAGTCTCCATGGAGTAGTGATATAGATAAGGTCGATATCATTGCGTTCGCAAACCTTTTTCCATTCATCCTCACTGCCATAATATTTATCTGGTTTATAATTTGCCGGTTCAAATTTTTGTATTGCAGCATCAACCTTTTCCTGATATAGATCACATAAAGCCTTTATCTCTAAACCATCTATCCGCAAGAGGCGGTTTAATGCACCTGTTCCTCTTCCTCCCAGTCCAATATTTCCTACCCTTACTGTATCAAGTTTAGGAGCTGCGTATCCTGCCATATTAAATTTTTGTGACCGGTTATCTGTCAGGGCAGATTCGTTTTGATTGTCGTCTCCGGTTTTATTAGCTGTGCAGCCAAAAAGTTTTTCTCCGGCAAGTCCGATGGCAGCCAGTCCGGAGAGTTTAAGAAAGTCTCTGCGATTATTGTTCATTTCAGGAATTATTAGTAGTTATTGGTAAAATATGTAATTTACTGTTTCAGAGTAGTACAGAAGTTAATTGTTCCGCGGTTTTTACATTTGCTGATTATATTTTCAAATTCATCTTTATATTTTTCCAGTTCAGAACCCCGAAGATCACGGCCAGACATAGTTACCGCATCAATAAATGTTATATTTCCACCGGCTATGCCTGCAGCCAGTGAAACATCACCCCATTTCAGAATGCCTGGAATATGGATGCCCATGCTAAAATAATCTATTGTTTCCCTGTTATCGAAAAGATAGCTGGGCGGAGAATTTCGGAGGACTGCCTCATGTACTTCTCTTATGGCAGCTTTAAGAAACAGGCCTGCAAGTCCTGCTTCCCTGGTGCCATCTATAGTGATCTTTTCAGCTTTAAAGTGAGTGGTGAGAAATTGAACAACGCTGTTTAACTCTTTTACCCATTCACCGGTCAGAGTTTTTCCTAACCATAATTCAGCTCTTGCCAGTGTATGTAGCGGAGCCAGTTTGTCATAATTTTCTGATTTTTGGGATACAGCTTCTCCGGTGCCTGAAAGATCAACAACAACTATGCCCGCCCCCTGTTTATAATAATCGTTAATAATAGTAAGAGGTATGTTTACTCCTCCGTCCGGGTTACATAATATTACATATTTTTCAGAATTTTGTACCGGAGTTAAATTCAATAAAGGGATTAGCTTACCATCTGATGTTTCCAGGGCAAACTTCTGCCATTGATTTTCAGTTGGGTATTCATAGACTTTATATAGAACGGGAAGATCTTTTATTTTAAGCACTTCCCTCAATTTTTTCTTTTTTTCACTTACTTTAAATGATTTATGAGACAGGTAACTGTTTCGTAATTCATTGCCTCTTATTTTACAATATTCAGCAGTAGTTATAACACTTTTATGGCGGTCACCTGCAGGGAAATTTATTATTTTTTCTTCGTCCAGCCTGTCATTCCGGGAGATCAACCCCGGCGATCCCTTATCAGTCCCTTTAAGATGGATATTAAACAGATCGAGCATTGCCTCACGGGTTTCGGGGGGGTATGAATGAGGGCCGTCAAATATTAAATGTTTGAAATTTTCTTCCGCATTATATAATTGAAAAACAGGCATTGCATTATTATAACTTCTCAACATTTCTGACGGATAGAAAGCAGTATTGCTGTCCCTGAGTCCGTTTGAAATAAGCAAAGCCCTTGGCGCTGCGAGGGCAAGTATGCCTGACTCCTCAGTGAATGTGAGGCCGTCGGCCAGTGTCTCACAAATACAGTTATGTCCCATTACATAAGATTCAAAAGTACCGACACTTACTACAGGTACAGCTGCTTTTATCCGTTCGTCCATTGCTGTCAGCCACATAGTCTGGTTACCTCCGCCACTGGCGCCTGTTGCTCCAATTTTTTCGGGATCTACATAAGGCAATGAACAGAGCAGGTCAACAGCTCTCATGTTATCAGTGATTTGCAGTCCCATTAACGATTCTCCTATATTTAACAGCGATGCTCCCAGGTTAGCCCCGTGGTATTCATACTCCCTGTATTTTGTTGTTCGTTCGCCTGCTCCCCAGGGATCAATAGTTAAAGCAACAAATCCGTTCAGTGCCAGGGTATAGCCCAATGACTGCACACCACCCAGCCGTCCGTTTATATAATGTCCGGCCATTACAACCACTCCGGGGAAGGGTCCTTCCCCGTCAGGAATATATAAATTTGCTGTTGCATAAATATTTTCTCTGGTCTGGAAGATAATATTTTTAATTGTATAACCCTCCATTTTAACAGATCCTGATTCTTTCAAATCCAGTGGCAGGCTATGATCGATCGAGAATCCCGTTTTACAGGTAATAGTTTCTTTCAGTATAGTTTTATGCTTCTCCCAGTCCGCCAGGTTGTCAGGAAGCTGATGAACGGTAAATTTCATCATTGCTTCGTGCCTTGTTTTACTGTAGATCAGATCATCATGATTGCAGGGAAAAATTTTGGGCACAGTATTGATAGTTTCTCTCCTTAGCACAATATTCTCTTTATCCGGTGATTTACATTTCACAGAAAATAAAACTATCATTATTGCAACAGATAATAATATATACTTCATAGGAATATTATTATAAATTAATAATCAATCATTTATATAGAGAGAACTTACCTCTGGCACGTGACCCGGTTTTTCGGGACAAAAAAGTAATCAAAAAAGCTTCCGCTGAGGAAATAAATGCTTAAAAAATATTGCCTCATTTTTCCCGGTCACCGGGAATAAAGCAGTAATAACCGGAAAGGTATAAAATCTTTTTTTAATTTAAAAAAAGGGGGAAGGCTATTGCCGGCCTTGCCCCGAAATAATTTTTTATAAGGCATTATTTAATAAAACCGGCAGTTTTTATGTCATGTTGGCATCGATATGTGTTAACTCATCAGTTATTTCAAAGTCATATTCCGGATATTCATAAATAGGCACTCTCGGTTCAGTTTCTCCAAGGGAATATCCGAATACACCCTCATATTCATTTCTGTCCTCTCCCATATCTTCGAGTTGGCGAAGGTACTCTGTAATCGATTTTGACTCAACCACAATAACTTTGCCCATTTCATCGATAACCGGACTGTGATGTCTGGTACGGTCGTGGTCAAATGCAAGAATTCTCCGGCCGTATCTTGTTATGCCTATAGTCCTGAATGTCAAACTTTTGCCTACTCCCGGCAAATTCATGATATTGCGATCGGTAGCTAAGAACGGAAGGTTTGAATCGTGCCTTATCATATTGATGTTATTTGTCATTTGTTCAGGATTAAACATCAGTTTATGAATATCGTTTATCTCCTCTTCGGGAAGATTTCCAAGATATTTTTCTTCAAGTTCTTCTTGTACAGCTCTGGCATTAGGAGTGAAATTGGAACTATTTTCTTTGAATCCCTTAACAGTGAAGGTGTAATAAGTTAAAATACCTATATCGTTAAGGACTTTTCTGAGTTTCGCTGTATGGCCCCGTCTGGATGCGGGAGCAGTAAAAACCAGCTGATTAGCAACAGCCCATCCTGATTTTAACAGACGCTGCACGGCCTTCTCTGCTTCAGGGGTAACCTCCATTGGTGATTCAAAATGTGTTTGTATTACGAACTGTTTGACACCGGCCTTTGATGCTTTTTCTTTAAATTCGGAAAGTATAGCGGCCAGTTTGGGGGTAATACGTTGCGGAAGGTAAACAGGAAGGCGTGTTCCGATCCTTATCCTTACAATTTCAGCATACTTCTCATGATCCGGCCTTTTTTTATTTTCTTCTGTTTTTTCGATAATCATTTTCCATATCTCACTCAGTATTTTTTTCAGGCTGGTATCGGAACTCATCAAAGCATCTCCCCCTGTCAGCAGTATATCGCGCAATTGTGTATCATCCTTGAAGTATTTTAATAATTCAGGCAGACGTTCATTCCACGATTCTTTTGGTTTAAGTTTCCCCAGGTCAAAATTATAACGCCCGCTCTGGAAATCGTACATCCGCTGACAGCTTGCACAAAGACCGCCACAGGCGCGCCCGACAGTATCAGGAATGAATATTGCAACCTCAGGATATCTGCGATGGATATTGTGTGAGGGGACTATCCATCCTGCAGCATTGGGTTTTCCCGGCATGACCTTATCCTCTTTTTCCCATGCTTCGATCTGTCCGAATTCTTCAACCAGTTGTTTACTGTAAACAATATAACAACGTATGGCAAGGTCGCCGCCGACTGCAAAACCCGGAGTTTGCACATTCAGTAAAGAGAGATAGTATGGATTTACAAAAAAGGGAATTCCTTTTTTTTCTGCAGCATACAAAATGTCCATTGTGTCGGGGTCAAGTGAATAATCAAGCATTTCATTCAGCATGTCGGGCGACCGGACAGCAAAATTCAGATGGAAAGAACTTTCATTCCACCACTCTTTCATTTTTTCTGTTTTTTGTGAATATGACATCCCTGCTTCAAAATGGTACCTTTTGCTACTCAACTCTTTTTTATCAATTTTTTGGATAATAATTTTTATGATCCGGTTCCGGTTATCTTCCCTCAG
Source organism: uncultured Prolixibacteraceae bacterium (assembly GCA_964495655.1). Taxonomy (GTDB): domain Bacteria; phylum Bacteroidota; class Bacteroidia; order Bacteroidales; family Prolixibacteraceae; genus JAAYJR01. The sequence goes on from CAZBWK010000112.1 coordinate 6,257, forward strand.
GGATGCAATCTTGGGATCAATACCAGCAGGGTACCTCTCCATCCATTCTTCAACCTGTTGTTTTACAGGGATCTCTGGTTTTAGTTTACCGTTAAGTTGCCTTAGAAGCTGGAGCATATCCAGGAAAAAATCAGGTTTTGCACCGCCAATCCCAAAATTAGTAGCCAGCCACATCATCTTAACAGGATTTGTAACAGCCATTTCACCATGAATATTCTGATCCGGATATTTTTCTCCTGCATGTTCAATGTAGTCCAATAAACGAATCGCAGCAAAATCTTCCCAATTGAGCTTCAGAAAAAGTTCGTGATTATGATTTTTCCCTTTGTAAAAGGCTTCAGCTGCAGGATTTTTTTTCAGTTTCGGAAGAATCCACTCTTTAATTAACTCCATTGCCTCATTTTCATCTTTCGACTTGCGAAGAATTCTTTCCAAAATCGGATTTTCTTCCAGGATGGCCAAAAGGATCCTGCGTGCATGAACATTAATGGCTATTTTATCGAGATATATATTTGTCATAATGTTTATTTTGAACAATGCTAATTTTAACTTTAAAATACAAAAAAAAGATAAAAATTCAAATAGGGACAGTGTTAATAATGAGAATTTTAAGTTCTTTTAACAGAAGTTACTTTACATGGAGAAAAAAAACGATAACTGGAAAGTCGTTACAGATAGTATAAATGGATTATCTTTGCGCTGATTTTTAGTTATTTGTATTGATCATGGCACATAAGGCAGGTTTTGTTAACATTATTGGTAATCCCAATGTCGGGAAATCGACTGTGATGAACGTATTAGTGGGTGAGCGGCTGTCTGTTATTACCAAAAAGATGCAAACCACGAGGCATCGGATAAAAGGGATAGTTAACGGAGATGATTTTCAGGTTGTATACTCAGACACACCCGGAATTCTGAAACCCGGATATAAGCTACAGGAAATGATGATGAAATTCGTCGACAGCGCTATCATCGATGCTGATATCATTTTATATGTTACAGATGTCGTTGAGAAACCGGGTAAAAATCCTCTATATATTGAGCGTATACGCAGCTCAGGGATACCTGTTATTTTACTTATAAATAAAATTGATATCTCAAATCAGGAGGATGTGAACAAGCTTTACAATTTTTGGATAGGTGCATTACCTGATGCAGATATCCTTGCAGTTTCTGCTAAAGAGAATTTTAATATCGGGCCGGTTTTTGACAAAATACTTAAACTGCTACCTGAAAATCCGCCATTTTTTGAAAAGGATGCTCTTACCGACAAGAACCAGAGATTTTTTATTCAGGAAATAATCAGGGAAAAGATTTTGCTTAACTATCGTAAGGAGGTCCCTTATTCGGTGGAAGTGTCGGTCGAGGAGTTTAAAGAAAATGATTTACTTATTAATGTGAGGGCATTGATTTATGTCGCCCGTGAAAGTCAGAAGGGTATAATAATCGGCAAAGGCGGCAGTATGTTAAAGAAAGTCGGCATAGAAGCACGGCAGGATGCAGAAGAGTTTTTCGGAAAGAAAATATTTCTTGAGCTTTTTGTTAAAGTGGCAAAGGATTGGAGAGACAAGGACAGAGACCTGAAGAATTTCGGATATGAAGTATTTTGAAAGTTTTTTTTAAAGCAGATTAAATATATATTTAAGAAACCAAAGATGAGCAGCAGAATATTAGCGATAGTAGGGCGTCCTAATGTAGGCAAATCGACATTATTTAACAGGCTTACAGAATCGAGAGAGGCTATTGTGGATGAGATATCAGGGGTTACGCGTGATCGCAACTACGGGAAGGCTGAATGGAACGGTAAAGTGATTTCAGTAATTGATACAGGTGGTTATGTGGTCAATTCGGATGATGTTTTTGAATCGGAAATAAACAAGCAGGTTCACCTTGCGATAGATGAAGCTGATGTTATCCTGTTCGTAGTTGATGTTGAATCGGGGATAACTGACCTTGATGATGCCATTGCCGCAATATTGAGAAAGAGCGGTAAGAAGGTGGTTGTTGCCGTGAATAAGGTAGACAATAATATGCGTATATCAGAAGCCCAGGAGTTTTATGGACTCGGACTGGGTGAGATATTTTGTATTTCATCTATCACAGGAAGCGGAACTGGTGACCTGCTGGATAAGATAATTGATAGTTTCCCGGCAAAAGGCAACGGGGAAGAGGAGCATGAATTGCCAAACCTGGCAGTTGTGGGAAGACCCAATGTGGGTAAGTCTTCATTTATAAACACACTTTTGGGTGAGGATCGTTATATTGTTACTGATGTAGCCGGGACAACCCGTGATTCCATACATACGCGCTATAACAAGTTTGGTTATGATTTTGTAATTATTGATACTGCAGGATTAAGAAAAAAAGGAAAGGTACACGATGATATAGAGTTTTACTCAGTACTCAGATCAGTCAGGAGCATCGAAGCCTCCGATGTATGTTTCCTGTTGGTAGATGCCATCCGTGGCATGGAATCACAGGATGTCAATATTTTTAATCTCATTGTGAGAAATAAAAAAGGGGTAGTCATTCTTGTTAATAAGTGGGATATCATCGAAAAGGATATCCACTCCACAAGGAATTATGCAGATGAAATTCGCGAAAAGATTGCTCCGTTTAAAGATGTACCGGTTCTTTTTATTTCAGCGGTTACTAAACAGAGGGTTTATCAAGCATTGGAAACAGCCATGAAGGTATACCAGAACAGGAGGCAGAGAGTAAAGACCTCTGCTCTTAATTCAGTATTGCTTGAGGCGGTTAATGTATATCCCCCGCCGGCCATAAAAGGGAAACACATAAAAATTAAATATGTTACCCAGCTTCCATCAGTTGTGCCGGCTTTTGCTTTGTTTGCAAACCTTCCGCAATATATCAGGGAGCCCTACCGCAGATATATAGAAAACAAGATCCGTGAAAATTTTGATTTTACCGGAGTGCCCATACAGATATATTTCAGACAGAAATAATTAAAACTGTTGTCTGTTGTTCACTTTAATCACAGGAGCGGTTAATTTTTTCCTCCAGCTCTTCCAGTGACATGCCTTTGGTTTCGGGGACAAACAACCTGACCCATATGAGCTGCAATATCATCATGCCGCAGAATATCCCAAAGATTATTTGAGGGGCCAGCGCTTCTGCCATCAAAGGAAAAACAAGCGTGAGCAAGGCTGCAAAAAGCCAGTGAGTAAAACTGCCAAATGACTGGCCAAAAGCACGTTGTCTGTTTGGGAAAATCTCACTAATGAATACCCATATAACAGCTCCCTGTCCGATTGCATGTGCAGCAATAAAGGCAAAAATACTTACAGGTACAATCCCCGGATGACCGGAAGCGAAACCCCATGAAGCAAGTCCCAGCGAAGAAATATATCCAAATGAGCCAATATATAAAAGGGTTCGTCTGCCGAGCCTGTCGATCAGTCCGAGTCCGACGAAAGTAAAGATGAAATTAATAATACCGATGCCGACAGATTGTAAAAGGGCGGCCTGTGATTCCAGTCCGGTCATTTCAAAAATGCGCGGAGCAAAATAGAGTACGGCATTGATACCTGAAAGCTGGTTGAAGAATGCAATAAAAAATGCAAGTGAAATTGGTGTTAGTAATGGTTTTGAAAAGAATGTTCCTGCCTTTTTTTTCTGATTTCCTGTTGATTCAATTTCCTGTACCAGTTTATCAAGTTCTGTATCTGAAAAACGTGGATTGACCTTTTTTAATACATTTAAACCGGCAGTTCTGTTTTTATTGTGAACGATGAGCCAGCGGGGACTCTCGGGCAATCCGAAGCAAAAGACGGTAAAGAGAAGGGCAGGTACAGTTTCAACTCCCAGCATCCAGCGCCATGCACTGTGGCCAATACCTCCAAGCAGAGAATTGGAGAGAAAAGCTATCAGGATACCAAATACAATGTTAAACTGGAACATTCCTGTAAGTCTGCCTCTCAATGAGGGCGGGGCGATTTCTGAAATGAACATCGGTGCTGCCACAGTTGATATTCCAACTCCTAACCCCCCAATGAACCGGAATATCATAAATGAATAAACTTCAGGTGCAAGTGCAGAGCCAACAGCAGATACAAGGTAAAGAATACCGATCCACAGCAATGTTTTTTTTCTTCCGAAATATTCTGCCGGCCATCCACCTGTTACCGAGCCCAGCACAGTACCCCAAAGAGCCATGCTGATTGCCAGTCCGTGAAGTGCGCTGTCTAAATTCCATAATGACTGAATTGTCTGCTCCGCACCGGAAATAACCACTGTGTCGAATCCAAAGAGAAATCCTGCCAGGGATGCTACAATCGCACTTTTGTATAAAAATATTCTGCTACTCATTTACTGAAATTTTCTAATATACAATCTGATTGTGTAACTGAATCCGGAAAAATTCAGACTGGCAGTAAAAGTGCAATTATTTTATTAAAAGTGCTAAAAAATATTAGAATTTCACAAATTTGCTGCGCAGATTTGCTTGATACTCGGCAAAGCTCAAGCAAGCTTGGCTTTGCTCTCATATCTTCACAAATTTGCTACGCACATTTGTTCCGATCTTCGGCAAAGCTCAAGCAAGCTTGGCTCTGCTCTCATATCTTCACAAATTTGCTACGCACATTTGTTCCGATCTTCGGCAAAGCTCAAGCAAGCTTGGCTCTGCTCTCATATCTTCACAAATTCAACCCTTCGGTTATTGGCTTTGCCCTCGGGCGAGTTGTTAGTATCAAGAGGTTGACTTTCGCCCCAGCCTTTGGAGGTTAGGCGGTTGGCATCTATTCCCAGTTTTGTGAGTGTGCTGACTACAGTTGCGGCACGCTGTTCAGATAATGTCTGGTTGGAAGCATCATCCCCGTCGTTGTCAGTATGGCCTTCAACGCTGAATTTAATGTCGGGATTTTCTTTCATCAATGTGGCGATTTCGTTTATTATCCCCATTGATTCCGGCTTTAGTGTAGCTTTGTTCACATCGAACCGGATACCGTTGGCAATGATTTTACCGTCCCGCATCATACGGTCATAATACTTAACACCGCCTTCGGCGATGCGAATGTTTTTAATATAAAAATGAGACTTATCACCTGAATGGAGGGCCCGGAGAGATATTCCGGTCGGATCGAAACTTAGGCGGGGAATATTGATCAATCTTGTTTCATTGATGTAGGCCTTCATTTTTCCCCGGGTATAAGCTATGGCAACATGAATCCATTGGTTGTTCAACTTCTCACCGCCTGGAAGCTTACCGGAGGATGGTGAAAACTCCAGTCCGTCTCCCCATACATCCAGATAAGTTCTGCCTTTTGGGGAATTTTGATTTTTCCTGTCAAAAAAATAGACCGAGAGAGCATCATGCGGAATGTATGCATCCAGTTCAACCGTAAAAATTTCAGGCAGGTAATCAGATTCAGGATCCTTCATGAAAGGAATTATTTCTGATCCATACTCTCTGAACATGATAACATTCTCACTCCCCAATGAGGCGATTTCAATATTGCCTTCCCTGTGATCCCATCTTGACGGGAATTCGCCGTTTTCCTCCTCCTCAAGGTTGTCTTCAAAAATAACCTTATCGCCCGGCACGAAATCGTATTTAGACCAGTTTAGTTCGGGCCCTTTAGCCTCATCCGCTGCAGATTGTCCCTGAACGGCATCTCCGGCAGTTACACTTCCTCCCTGAGTACCCTGAGTCTCTTCATCAGCCTCGCCCTGGTCGCTCTTTTTTTTCTTTTTGCCGAACAATTTGCCAATGCCCTCTTCGATTTTGTCCAGGCCTTTATCAATTCCCTGGTCAACTTTATCGAGTCCTTTATTAACCTCTTCGTCCGTTTTTTCATTTGCACGTTGTTCAACATTCTCTTCAACTTTCTTTTTTAAGTCCACTCTGACCTGTGATTTGGCCGGCATTCCCTGTAAAAGAAGGGACACTGCAAATAGGATAAGTATTACTAAATTTTTCATACTATTATTTTTTCAATTAATTAATCTGCAATTTTCGTATCAACTTT
>CAZBWK010000113.1:0-12244 GCA_964495655.1 uncultured Prolixibacteraceae bacterium
TTTTCTTTTATGAAATTTTTGTTTAAAAAAGTTCATGTTCGTTTCATCTGTTTAAAATTTTCATGTTCGTTTCATCTGTTTTTTATAATATGATTTGCAGCTATCTCCAGCTCGTGATACCATTCTTCTCCGTATTTTCGTATTAAGGGCTCTCTTAAAAAACTGAATAAAGGTATTTGCATAATATTTCCGCAGGCCAGTGCAGGTTTACAAATATCAAGCGCTTCATAGTTTATTGCGTCAAAATTTTTATATTCATTGATCCTTATGGGGAAAAGGTGACAGGAAAGAGGTTTTCTGAAATTGGTTTTCTTTTTGTTAAATGCTTTTTCAATGCTACAACACAGTATTCCTTTATCACTGCAAAAGGAATAAGCACACTGTCCGCTGCCTGTGAGGGGAGTAACGATGTCGCCATCCTGATCGATCACAGAAAAACCTGTACTTTCAATAACTGTGGTATTCTCTTCAGGAAGATATTCTTTAAATAAAGGGTATAAGCTTTGAATTATGGCAGCCTCATCAGAAGTCAGCGGAGCGCCTGAATCACCCTCTATACAACAGGCGCCTCTGCATTTTTCCAGATCGCACCTGAATTTTTTCTCAACAATATCACTGCTGATGATGGTACGGCCAATTTCAATCATATCTTAAACTAATTTCAGGCTGTATCATTGATGATGCCGGCACCGTGTAACTCATTGGTTTTAAGAAAATCCGATTTTGTTATTTATCCGGTTAAGAGTTTATAATCAAAATTTTTCCGGTCATTTCTTTCGGGACCTCAAGGCCCATTATTGAAAGAAGGGTAGGCGCAACATCTGCAAGAATACCGTTATCCAGTTTTACATCTGACTTATCATTACTCACCAAAATGCATGGCACCGGGTTCAGTGAATGGGCTGTGTTTTCCGAGCCATCTTCGTTAACGGCATTATCAGCATTTCCATGGTCAGCAATGATCATTACATTATAATCCCCTTCGAGAGCTGCTTCCACAACTTCTCCCACACATTTGTCAACAGCCCGAACAGCTTTATAAATAGCATCGTATACTCCGGTATGTCCCACCATATCGCCATTTGCAAAATTGAGACATATAAAATCGGCTTCTCTGTTTTTAAGCTTTGGCACGATTGCGTCTTTTATTTTTGGCGCTGACATTTCAGGTTGAAGGTCATAGGTAGGTACTTTAGGCGAGGGTATAAGTATTCGTGTTTCTCCTTCGAACTCTTTTTCCCGTCCACCGCTGAAGAAGAAGGTTACATGAGCATATTTTTCTGTTTCAGCTATCCGTATCTGTTTAAGACCTGCTTTTGAAACCACCTCGCCCATTGTGTTGGTAACGTTTTCTTTATCGAAGATCACATTAATACCTTTGAAGCTTGCATTATAGTTAGTCATGGTAAACCATTGCAGCGGCATTGTTTTCATTCCGAATTCGGGCAGGTTTTCCTGGGTAAATGCGATGGTTATCTGGCGAAGCCTGTCAGTCCGGAAGTTAAAGCAAATTACCACATCATCTTCTTCGATCAAAGCAACCGGCTCTCCGGTTTCATTTACCATTACAACCGGCTTGATGAACTCGTCGGTAACACCGGCATCATAGGAATCCTTTATTGCTGATAGCAGATCAGTTGCTTTAGTGCCCTTTCCTTTTGTATAGAGGTCATAAGCAAGTTTGATACGGTCCCAGTTTTTATCTCTGTCCATACCGTAGTACCTGCCTATGAGAGAGGCAAATTTTGCATTAGTCGAAGAGAGGGCGGCAAGATCGTCTTTAATGAATCCGTAGCCTGAGCGGGGATCTGTATCTCTTCCGTCAGTCAGGCCGTGGATAAATATCTTCTCAATTCCCAGATCTGTTCCTATTTGTGACAGGGCAACCATATGGGAACTCAGTGCATGTACACCGCCGGGACCAATAAGTCCGATGAGGTGTACTTTTTTATTATTCTCTTTTGCATAATTGAATGCTTTCAGGATCCCGGGATTATTCCACAAAGACCTGTCTTTGATTGCCCGTGTGATCTTTACCATATCCTGGTAAAGTACACGGCCTGCGCCTATATTAAGATGGCCAACTTCCGAATTACCCATTTGTCCGTCAGGCAGTCCTACATCTTCGCCACATGCCAAAAGCCGGGAATGGGGATATTTTTCCAATAAACCATCCATGACCGGTGTTGGTGCGGAGGCAATTATGTCACGTTCTGAACCGTCACCGATCCCCCAACCGTCAAGTATCATCAATAAGGTTTTCTTCTTATGAGTCATAAGGGGTTAATAAAATTTTGATCTTCTGTCAATAATTTTTGCATTTTCACGAAGGGCTGAGAATGCTGCTGAGTTTGCACGGAAATTCAGTTCTCCTGCCAGTCTTATTTTTTCAGTTTCGATATCAGGGTCTTCTGCATCCATGTTTACTGATGTAACCTTAACCAGAAATACGCCATTATTACCTGCAACCGGTTTTGAAATAACATCTGGTTCAAGAGCAGTTGCTGCTCCGACTAATGCAGGTTCCACTCCGGCGCCGGGTATCTGGAAAGAACTGAATGAAATATCTTTTGCACTTCTCACAGTAGTTCCCAGTTCACTTGCAATAGCAGTAAGATTTGTCTTACTTTCAATAGCTTTTTTCATTTTGTCGATCAGAAATTGTGATTTCTTCTCTTTTAAAACAGCTAAATTAACTCTTTGTTTAACTGATTCGAAATCTGCTATTCCTTCTTCTGTTGCAGATACAAGTGTTGCAATTACGAAGTTTTCGCCAAGGTCGAAGATCGTTGATCCCTGTGAGTCTTTCAGTATTTCTCCTGCTTTCGATTCAAAAGCAGCCCTGACCAGTACCCTTGCATTGTCAAGTCCCTGGATCTGACGATCATTTTCCCTCAGCACAGCTGATTTTTTTTCAAGTTCCTGTTCTTCGACTGCTTTATCGAATTTTTGTTTTGAGGTGTTCTCTCCGGCAAATTTGCTTGCCTGTGCATAAACATTTTGATAGGTTTGTGTACTGGGTATAACATTTCTTACCAGGTATGCAACCTGCACCTGTCTTGTTTCTTTTCCTCTTTTTGTGGTTTGTACAATATGCAGTCCAAACTGTGAGGGCACAATAGTCACCTCATTTATTTTATTATTAAATGCGGCAATTTCGAATGGTTTAACCATTTGACCCCTGCCGAACCACCCCAGTTCACCACCTTGCATTGCTGATCCGCGGTCGGTAGAAAACTCAAGAGCCAGTGCAGCAAAGTCACTGCCGTTTTCGATAGCCGTTTTGAGGCTGTCTGCTAATTCCTGTTTCAGGATAATCTCTTCCTGTGAGTTCACTTCAAGGAGAATATGCCTTGCCTCCACTGAGTCAGGCATCATTTCTGAGGCATGAAGTTTAGCAAGTTTAAATGCATCTTCTTCGCGAAAAGGTCCAAAGATGCTGTTTACCGGTGTTTCAGCATCAAAGATCCAGGAGGCAATATCTTCAGGCAATTCCTCTTTTTTATACCAATTATCGTCAAACGGAACATCAGAATTTGAATTTACAAAAGTTATATTTTCCGTTGTTTCAGCGAAGTCCTGCACAATATCATTGATCCATTTTTCCGCATCCTCAAAATCTTGTTGTGAAGGCGCCACATGATAGGTTATATATTCAATTGTGCGCGATTTTTCCTGCTTATAGTTATCCTGATTACTGTTATAATAATCTTTAAGGTCTTTGTCGGTAACAACTACCTGGCTGTCAGCAACAGAACTGTGGTTCAGCATTATAAAATCGAAGTTAACAATTTTATTTTTTTCCTGCAGGCTTTTCTCTGCCTCGAGCGATGTAACATAAAGGCCTTTCCCTATAAGATTATTATATTTAGTCTGGATCCTTTCTTCTTCAATTTGTTTTTCCAGGAATAGCCAGTATTGACGTTGTTCGGGAGCTACACCAGTTTCAAGGTTTTGAAGGAACCTTATAACAGCTCCCCTGTCAACCTGTCCGGTATTAGGATTTCTGAACAGTTGCTGGACAATAGGGTGAAGGTTTGTTCCCTGCAGCATATCGAACATTTCTTCTGATGTTACTGTAAGGCCCAGATTTTCATACACATCTGTCATTATATATTGGCGTATGAAATTCTCCCAGGTTTGTTGTCTGACTTGTGCCCACGAATCTTCATCCAACTGATTTTGAGAGGTATTCATTTTATATATCTCTCCCAGTTCTTCCACTTGCCTTTGAAATTCAGGGTACTGAACAGATTCGCCTTCTATTTCTCCTATTTCAAGCCGGTCTTTCTGAAAAAGTGAATTGCCGGTCTGAAGCATATCCCCCAGGATAAATGCGGCCAGTGAGATACCAATCACGATTGCCACCAATATCCCTGCTTTTGTCCTAATTGTTTGTAACGTTGCCATTAATTTTCAGTTATTATAATGCAATTCTTGTTTAAAATTTTCGAGCTACGAAGATAACAATTTTCGAATGAAACCATTATCATTCAAAAAAAAAGGCAGCTTTTGCAAGCTGCCTTAAAGCCATGAAAACAATTAAACAATGTTCAGAAAACAGAAAACCAGAAAAAACTAAATAGTCATAATATCTTTTTCCCTGGCCTTCACCAAAATATTTACTTTATTATTAAAATCGTCTGTAAGTTTTTGCACTTCGTTTTCAGCATCTTTTTTTATGTCTTCTGACAATCCCTCGTTCAGAAGCTTCTTAAGCTGGTCATTAGAATCTTTTCTGGCATTTCTAATGCTTACTTTTGCTATTTCGCCTTCCTTATTGACCTGCTTAACCAGTTGCTTTCTCCTCTCTTCGGTCAGAGCAGGAACATTTATTCTTATCAGTTCACCATTGTTTTCAGGATTAAAACCAAGATTTGCAGCCAGTATTGCTTTCTCTATCACCGGGATCATGCTTTTTTCCCAGGGCTGAACAGCAATGGTTTTCGGATCGGGAGTGCTTATATTTGATATTTGATTCAGAGGGGTCTGACTTCCGTAATAATCTACCTGAACATTATCCAACATAGCCGGAGATGCTTTCCCTGCCCTTATATGTATTAATTCTTTTTCGAGATGATTAATAGCAGCTTCCATCCTGGATTCACACTGTTCTAATACTAGCTCTACATCTTTTTGCATTGGTCAGGTAATAATTACTTATTTGTTACTTTAGCTAATCTTACTCCTGCATTCTGTCTGAAACAGAAAAACTCATTTCATTTGTGAACAAAAGCAAAAATAAAAAAAATATAATTATATCAAAATTATTATTTCTTTTTTCTTAAAAGCGATCTGAATTTTTATTTAACCAAAGTGCCAATCTTTTCACCTTTTAGGACTTTTTTAAGAGTTCCTTTACGGTTCATGTTAAAAACAAGTACAGGAAGATTGTTTTCTTTGCACAAAGTTATGGCAGTCAGATCCATAACCCGCAGATTTAATTTATACACTTCATCATAACTGATCTGGTCATATTTACGCGCATCAGGGTGTTTTTCAGGATCTGCACTGTATATTCCGTCCACCCTGGTACCTTTAAGCATTATTTCTGCTCCGGTTTCTATTGCCCGCAGGGCGCTTGCCGTATCAGTTGTAAAAATTGGATTGCCGGTTCCTCCTGCAATAATTGCAATTTCTCCGTCAATCATTGCTTCAATTGCCTTTTCCCTTGTATAAAAAGTCCCTACAGGTTCCATCCGGATCGATGTGAAAACAGTTGCTCCGGCCCCGGCTTTCAATAATGCAGATTTAAGCGCCAGGCTGTTTATTACTGTTGCCAGCATTCCCATCTGGTCGCCTGTAACCCTGTCGAATCCGAGTGAGGTACCTTTTAATCCGCGAAAAATATTACCGCCGCCTGTCACTATGGCAATCTGAACTCCCAGAGCAGATAATTCGGCAATCTGTCCGGCATATTCATCTAATATTGCTTCATCGATTCCATAATTCCGGCTTCCCATAAATGCCTCTCCGCTAAGTTTTAACAGAATCCGGTTGTATTTGATCATAGTTTTAGATTTAATGAGCTACTTAACATTTATTCCTTTCTTTTCACAAAGCTTTTCACCCAGCTTGCTCAACTTATATTTCTGTATCTTTCCGCTTGCCGTCATCGGGAATTCATCAATAAAAAACACATATTTAGGAGTTTTATACCTTGCAATTTTACCTCTGCAAAAGTCGGTTACCTCCTCTTCTGTAAGTGAATGACCTTTAATTGTCCTTATAAAGGCTGCTACTTCTTCACCGTATTTAGGACTTGGAATGCCTGCTACTTCAACAGTTTCAATCTGTGGCATCCCATAGAGGAAATTTTCAATTTCGCGGGGATATATATTCTCACCGCCTCTTATTATCATATCTTTTATCCGTCCTGTAACCCGGTAAAAACCATCTTTTGTCTTAACTCCCAGATCGCCTGAGTGCAGCCACCCATTGTTATCAATAGCCTTTTTTGTAGCTTCAGGGTTTTTATAGTACCCTTTCATAACATTATAACCACGGCAACAGATCTCACCCTGCTCCTCTGTCTCACACTCTTTACCTGTATCCGGATTGACAATCTTCACTTCAACATTCGGATATTCAAAGCCTACAGTTGCAGATCTCACTTCAGGTGAGTTATGGGCCCGGGTTGCAGTTATCCCCGGTGACGATTCTGTCAGGCCATAGACGATTATGATATCTTTCATATTCATCCGGGTCATTACCTGGTTCATAACTTCTATCGGGCAGGGGGCCCCTGCCATGATGCCCGTTCTTAGAGAGCTCAGGTCAAACATATCAAACATAGGATGATTGAGCTCTGCGATAAACATAGTTGGCACACCGTATAGAGCTGTGCATTTCTCTTTTTCAACCGAAGCTAAAACCAGCAGCGGATCGAACTCTTCATTAAAGACGGCTGTAGCTCCGTGGGTAATTATTGCACAGACAGCCAGAACACATCCGAAACAATGAAAGAGGGGCACACAGATAAGTACCTTTTCATTTGAGGTAAATCTCATGCACTCACCTGTGGCATAACCATTATTGACAATGTTGTGATGCGACAGCATCACACCCTTTGGGAAACCGGTAGTTCCTGATGTGTACTGCATATTTACCACATCGTGGCAGTTTATTAGTTTTGATATACTCTCAATCTCAATGTCGTCGACATGATTTCCCAGCAGGATCAGTTCAGCGGTATTATACATACCCCGGTGTTTTTCAGGACCAATAAAGACAATATTCTTTAGTTCAGGAAATTTTTCGCTATTGAAGTTGTCTCTGGCCTGCTCTTTTATTTCAGGGATCAGGTCAAATATCATTTTAACAAAGTCGCTGTCCTTGTAACCATCAGCAATACACAGGGTATTTACATCTGCATTCTTCAGGAGATATTCCACCTCTGCACTTTTATAACTGGTGTTAATAGTAACAAGTATGGCCCCTATCTTTGCTGTGGCAAACATAAAGGTTGTCCAGTCGGGTACATTTTTAGCCCAAACACCTACCTTATCCCCCGGTTTTACTCCGATGTAGAGCATTCCTTTAGCCAGGTTATTTACCCGCTCATTAAACTGGCTGTATGTAAATCGCAGATTTCGGTCAGGGTAGACCATAAATTCTTTATCGGGAGTTTCATAAGCCCATTTTTCCAGGATTCCCCCTAAAGTATAATCGAGTAACTCCATATAATAATTTACGTTTTTCCTGTATTAGTTTAAAAAGTTCAGAACGGAGTATATACTACAGCAAGTATCCTGGCCGGCTGGTTTTCCCCTGCGTGCACATTATGCTCGACAACCGAATCCAGGTAAATTGAATCACCTTTGTTAATCCGGTAAATATCTTTTCCGTAATTAATTTCCACACTTCCTTCGAGCACATAGATGAACTCTTCACCTTCATGGGTTGACAGTTTGTAATCCGGTTCCTCTGAGGGTTCTATTTCGACAATGAAAGGTTCCATATGTCTGCCGGATTTATCTTGTGCCAGGGAGAAAAAGTTAAGATGTTCGCGGGTTGACTCATCTTTTGTAGAGAAGCTGACACCCGATTTTTTTTCCTCAGCTCTGGTAATGACCGGCCCCGGCTGGGTTTGATCATCCAGAAAAGTTCCGATCCGCACTCCCATGGCTCTGGATATTTTTATAAGATGCCCCAGTGAGGGCATAACACCCTCTTCTTCAATTTTCTCGATCTGGCCGGCATTAAGATTCGATTTAATCGTCAGATCCTCTCTGGAAATACGCCTGAATTCGCGAAATTCTTTAAGTTTTTTACCAATAATATTTGAACTCATTTAACTCTCACTTATTTTGTTTATAACCATCTTACAAATCTGAAATCCTGGCGGTGGGGGAGTCCTTCGTTTTTTGGATAAAGTCTTATGCCGTAATTAAACGATCCGGGGTGCACCGGTTTATAGTTCAATTTATAATGACATATTGATCCTTCAGTTTTTCCTAATTCAAAATCAAGTCGTTCAACTATTTTAGGAATTTCGCGGTTCCCGTTTTCTGTCACTACCAGTTCCACTCCCACCTCATGACATGCTAATCCTTTGAGGTCAAGTTCTACTTTTACAGGATAATCCTGACCTATCTTCATTATATTGTTGATCTCATCGGCAATGAACATATTTTTCAATTCAATATCATACCATTTATCATATATTTTCTGTTTCCAGGCAGAAAGCTCTTTTGCCCACTTGAAATTTTCATTTATAATACTCCGGGTTCTCTCATACTGAGGCATATAATACTGGTCAAGATAGTCTTTCATCATCCTGGCATTAGTAAAATGCGGGGCGATTTGAGCAACTGTATTTTTGATATAGTCGATCCATTTTACCGGAATACCTTCTTTGTTTCGATCATAAAAAGTTTTTACAATTTCCTCCTCAAGGATGTTATATATAGTTTCTGCATCCAGTTCATCCTGGAAGTCCTGAACATCATAAGCCCGTTCTGCCGGCAGGGCCCATCCTGCCTTTTTTCTGTATCCTTCAACCCACCATCCGTCCAGTACTGAAAAGTGCAGGGTGCCGTTCATTATACCTTTTTGTCCGCTGGTGCCTGAAGCCTCAAGGGGCCTTGTTGGTGTATTCAGCCATACATCAACACCTTGCAGCATCATTTTTGCAAGGTTCATATCATAGTTTTGGATAAACAGGATTTTTCCCCTGAATTCAGGCCGTTTTGATATCTCAACAATATATTTTATGAGATCCTGGCCCGCTTTATCGGCAGGATGAGCTTTGCCGGCAAAGATAAACTGAACCGGACAATCGGATTTGTTTACAATTTCTGAAAGCCTGTCAAGGTCCCTGAAAAGAAGATAACCTCTTTTGTAGGTTGCAAAACGCCTTGCAAATCCAACAGTTAAGGCATTAGGGTTCAGTTTCCCCATCACTTCCCTTATAAGTTTCGGGTTTTCATTCCTTTTAATCCAGTTGTCAGAGAATCGTTCTATGATATAACTGATCATTTTAGTGCGCAGTGTTTTGCGTATTTCCCAAATCTTTTCGTCGGGAACCTGGTAAATATGGTCCCATATTTCAAAGTTGAGAAGGTTCTGTTGAAAGTCGGGCGAAAAATATTCCTTATGGATGTTTTTCCACTCCTGCGCAGTCCATGAAGAGTAATGAACGCCATTAGTGACATAGCCTATCTCAAGTTCCTCTTCCAGATAGCCTTTGAATAGTGAGTGAAGTACTGATTTGCTGACTTCCCCGTGGAGCTTGCTGACCCCGTTTATTCCCTGAGAGAGGTTACAGGCAAGATAACTCATGTTGAAATGGTCTTCGGAAGAGTTTGCTTTCCCCAGCATATCAAATTCATCCCAACCTATTCCCATTTCAGCAGGCACAGACTTCATATAATGCCTGAAAAGGTCATTATGAAAGGAGTCATGGCCTGCAGGTACAGGTGTATGAGTTGTAAAGACAGTGGAAGACCTGACTACCTCTTTTGCTTCGGGGAAGGTTAATCCGTATTTCTCAATTATATTTATTATCCGTTCGAGGCCTAAAAATGCCGAGTGTCCTTCGTTACAGTGATAAATATCAGGATTATATCCCAGTTTTTTAAGAGCCTTTATGCCACCTATGCCCAGAAGTATCTCCTGTTTAAGGCGGTTTTCTTTGTCACCTCCATAAAGGTGATGGGTAACATAGCGGTCTTCTTCCCTGTTTTCCGGAAGATCTGAATCAAGAAGGTACAGCTTGACCGCACCTACATTGACCTGCAGAATATGTGCAAGCATTTTACGGCCGGGCAGATCAATTTCTATCTTCATCCATTCACCGTTTGGCTCCAATACAGGCTGGACAGGGATTTTTGAAAAATCCTGGAATTCATAATTTGCCAGCTGTTCGCCATGAAGGTTAAGTACCTGCTTGAAGTAACCATAGCGGTATATCAATCCTACACCTATAAGGTTAACTTTCATGTCACTGGCCTGCTTAAGATAGTCGCCGGCCAGCACTCCCAGTCCACCTGAAAATATTTTCAGTGAGTCGTGTAGTCCGTATTCCATACTGAAATAAGCAATCTGGGGTTGGGGGGGGTCCTGACGTTCTTTGATATATTGATTGAACTGATCAAAGACTTTATGCATCTCAGACATGAAAAATGAATCGTTTTCAAGTTCCTGGAAACGTTTGTAGTTTACCTCGGCAAGCATAAGTACCGGATTGTGCTCATGCTCCTTCCAAAGGTCTTTGTCTATATATTCAAATAATTCCCTTCCACTGTTGTTCCAGACCCACCAGAGATTTTTGGAAAGATCCCTGAGCGGGTAGAGAGAGTCAGGCAGATGCGATTCAACTATGATCTTTTTCCAGACCGGTAGTTCATTTGGTTTATTATCTGTATTTCTATTTGATTCCGGATTCATATTTCTTAATTTGAGTTGATATTTATTTCACAAGTTTGCAAAAATACATTTTCTAATTTGGTATAAACGCTGAATAATATTAATATTTTTCAAATTTGGTTTTATTAGTTAATAATAAGAGCGGCATTTACTTTCGTATTTTGACTGTTTTAGCGGTCCCGGCAGGCTTATGGAGTGCAAGTAATTCTGCTTCCATTTTTTTTATTTTTTTCTCTTTCTCATCCAAAAGCTGATGGAGGCTTGCAATTTCCTGTTCTACCTTATTTGCCGGAATAACAGAATTTAGTCTGATTTTAAAATCACTCAGAATATTCATGTAATTAATAAATGCTTCGTATGGTGAATCAAAGGGATTGTAAAAGCTGTGTATTTCACCGTTTGAGAACATTTTTGTACACATATAGTATAAATGGTCACTTACCTGGAGATAATTCCAGTCTTTTAAAAGTTTGTTATTGCTGCACTCTTTCATCCGGTCACATATACTGTATAGTTTCCTGAAAGCCTCTTTTTGCATGTCATTACCTAGCCAGGCAGTCAGGTCACGCTCCTCATCCGCCCACGAAATGGGATAAGGAACATTAACAGCAGAAACAGGTTGTATATCTTTAATAATTTCCGACGGGAAAGCAAACTTCAGGTCATCGCTTGTCGCCACACTGGTTATAAAATATTCCAGGAACTCAAATATTCCGCTTTCAACCTGTTGTATTCCCCCGAAAGTTTCATAATTAAGAAAGAGGTTGACCACCTCCTCTCTGGTATTCAGGCTCTTGATCCACTGGATGTATTTTCTGGCAGTAAGGGGGTATTCAGCCCAGTCTTTGTTGGAAAAACGAAATGAGATGTCATCACTCAGTTTAAAGTTTCGCATCAGTACTTTTAAGCGTGGATTGAGTGCATTGACATAAATAAAATTAGGACTCTTCCAACCCAGTATATGTCTGGGGCCTTCTGTAATAATGCCCTTATATCCCAGTTTACAGATATGAGATCCTATCTCGTCAGAATAGATCATTTCGGTGTTTTTGAAAACAACAGGTTTCTGTCCGAAAAGTTCTGAGATCCGTTTTTCATGCATTTTTACCTGGTTTTCAAATACATATTTATTATTTAATGAGGAGAGTGAATGAGACCATGTTTCTGATAAGAATTCGATGCAGCCTGTTTTATTGAGCTTTTTAAAAGAACTGACTACTTCCGGTGCATAGACCTCTAACTGTTCCAGTGCAACTCCCGAAATGGAAAAAGCAACTTTCAATTTGCCTTTTAATTTTTTTGCCAGCTTTAACAACAAATTGTTTGCAGGCTGATAAGATTTCTCTGATAACTTTTTTATTGCGGTCTCATTTGT
>CAZBWK010000114.1:0-11776 GCA_964495655.1 uncultured Prolixibacteraceae bacterium
ACCTTTTTCAATCATACCCGGGGGAATAGGAGGGAAGGAGTATAAAAGGTGCCAAACAGGGCTTCCCGTGAAACCAACTACAGTTTCCAGTCCAAGCATTTTGGCTGCTTTCGCCGTTTTTATTACCTCTTCGGCAGCGCGTCTGCGAACACCCTCCGGATCCCCGTCGCCCCAAATATAATCCGGCAATATCCCTTTATGACGTTCGTCAATGTGATCACAAACACACTGGCCTACTAAATGTGTAGAAATTGTATACAAATTCAGGTGATATTTTTGAAGAAGTGCTTTTCTTGAATCACAATAAGACTGGTCGGCCTTATCTATTTCCATATGGTCGCCCCAGGTGCATAGTTCGAGACCGTCATAGCCAAAATGACTGGCTTTCTGGCAAACTGTTTCTATCGGCAGGTCTGCCCATTGTCCTGTGAAAAGAGTTACTGGTCTTGACATATTACTGGTTTATTTAATAAATTTAATATTATTCACCGAATTTAACCCATTTAACTGAGTCATCATATCCTGCTTTAACGACAGTGTCAATAAATTGCATGCCTCTAACACCATCTTCAATTCCCGGGAAATCAAGCATTTCCGGAGAGGGCTCTTTGCCGTCCGTTTTAGCCATAACTGTGGCAGCAAAATTGCGATAAATATTAGCAAATGCTTCCAGGTAGCCTTCCGGGTGGCCACCGGGGGTACGGGTATTATGGCCTGCAATAGCGCTATTCATGCTGGTACCCACACGTAAGACCCCGACAGGTTGATCGAGCCATTTTAGTATCAGGGTATTGGGTTCGTGCTGAAACCATTCCAGCCCGCCCTTTTCACCGTATACTCTTATTTTGATTGCATTTTCTTCACCGGCAGCTATCTGTGATGCCATTAAGACTCCTGTTGCACCGTTTTCAAAACGCAGTAGCGCTGCACCGTCATCGTCCAGTAAGCGGTTTGGTACATAAGTTTTCAATTCTGCACATAACCAGGTGACTTTCAAACCGGTGACATATTCTGCAAGATGGTGGGCATGAGTGCCAATATCTCCCATACAACCTGCTTTACCTGAGCGTTTGGGATCTGTCCGCCATGAGGCCTGCACATTGCCCTGATCCTCTACTTTTGAAGATAACCATCCCTGCGGATATTCGACATATACTTTTCTGATCTTTCCAAGCTGTCCTTCGGAAACAATTTGCCTGGCATGTTTAACTGCAGGATATCCGGTGTATGTATGTGTTAAGGCAAGTGTCAGGCCTGTTTCCTTAAGTTTATCCCGGAGTTTGAGCGCTTCGTCGAGAGAAAATGTAATCGGTTTGTCAATAACTACATGAAAACCCTTCTCAAGGGCCATCATAGCCGGTTCGAAATGTACAAAATTTGGAGTCACTATCGAGACGAAATCCATGCGGTCGCCCTCTTTCAATTTTGCCTCTTTTTCAAACATTTCCTGATAAGTTTCATATATTCGGTTGTCAGGAAGATAATAAAGCCGGCCCGATGATTTGGAAATCGAGGGATTTACACTGAAACAACCGCAGACCAGTTCAATCTGGTTGTCCATGAGTGCAGCCAAACGGTGTATGGCGCCTATGAATGCATCGGTTCCCCCACCAACCATGCCCATTCTTAATTTTCTGTTCATAATTTTATAATTCAAGTTGATTTTTCTAAAATTGCCATTAAATTTAAAAACTCTTTTGGAAGAAGACAAACCAATTAATAAAAAGAACTGATAAATTATTTAGTATTTTTAAGTTACAATTCATTAATTTAGTCCAATAATATAAAAATAATATCAATACAAATAACTCATGGAACGAAGGAATTTTATAAAAAGTGCTGCTGCCGGTGGCATAACTGTAGCCGGTTTAGGCAGATTTGCAAGTGCAACAGCTTCAGATACAGTAGTTTCTAATGCGGCGAAATTTAATTTGAAGTATGCTCCACATTTAGGCATGTTTCCTGAACATGCAGGTAAAGACCCTGTTGATAATATCAGGTTTATTGCAGATCAGGGATTCAGGGCAATATTTGACAACGGACTGATGAACAGAGCGCCCGAATTGCAGGAAAAAATAGCAAATGAAGCCTCACGTCTTGGTTTGGACATAGGACCATTTGTATTGTATGCAGATTTTGAGGTAAAATCTTTTGTTTTTCAGGATCCGGAGATCAAAGATATGCTGAAAAAGAAAATGCAGCAGGGGCTGGAGGTGCAAAAACGCACAGGCGTAAGTAAGGCCTTGGTGGTGCCGGGACATTTTGATGAGAAACTTCACTGGGACTATCAAACTGCCAATGTCATTGACAATATGCGTATGTGTTGTGAGATAGTCGGGAAAACAGGACTGGAACTGGTTATGGAACCACTAAATGCGCATACTAACCATCCGGGGCTGTTTCTGACAAGGATGCCTCAGGCCAAAATGATCTGCGTTGCCGTTAACCATCCCAGTTGCATGATCGTAAATGATATTTATCATCAACAAATTTCAGAAGGTAATTTAATTCCTAATATCGATATGTGCTGGGATTATATAGGGGCATTTCATATTGGAGATAATCCGGGAAGAAAAGAACCTACAACCGGTGAAATAAATTACAAGAATATTTTTAAGCATATATATGATAAGGGTTACCAGGGTGTGCTGTGCTGTGAGCACGGGAAAAGTATATCCGGGAAAGAGGGAGAACTTGCCTTTATAAAAGCATACAGGGTAGTCGATTCGTTTGAACTGTAACAGACGGACGGATCCTTGGGAACCGATTGATAAACGAAGTAAAAGAATTCAATATAATACTGACACATTGAAAAAGAAAAAAAATGTGATTCTGGTACCTGTAGATTTTAAGGAACCATCTGTAAAAGCTGTTCATTATGCCTGTAAAATGGCAAAAAAATTCAATTCCGGTCTGACATTATTATATGTGATTGATACACCCGGACTGTTGTTTCAGTTTTTTTCGTCAGGAGACGACCTTGTAAAAATAACTAGTAATGCCAAAGAAAAACTGTTTGAAATATCCGAATCACTTAAAAAAAGGGGTGTGGATACAGAAATTTCCACCAGAGTTGAAAGAGGTAAACCGTATCAGAAAATTCTTGAAATTGCCCGGGAGATCAGGGCTTTTATGATAATATTGGGCGAGAACCATCAGTGTGGAGATCCGGAAGACGAATTGGGGACTACAGTTTATCACGTTACCCTTAAGTCAAAGATACCTGTTCTTACCCTTAAGGGAGATACTTCTGTTATGAAGGACCGGATTGTCGTTCCTCTCGACCTGACAAAGAAAACAGATGACCAACTCTCGTGTGCTCTGTTTTTTGGCCTTTCACAAAATGCAAAAATATTTTTGGTCTCTACACTTGTGGGAGGGATTGAAAAGAAGGAGAGCCGCATTTACAGTAAACTGAAAGATGCCAGGAATTTATTGGAAAAGAATGGTTTGGAGTGTGAAATGAAGCTTTTCGACCGCACTGAAATACCTCCGTTTATGAGGGTGCTTGAATACGCTGAAGAGGTTGATGCCGGTATGATTTTGATTATGACACACCAGGAAGGGTATACTTATGATAATTATATCGGAGCTTTTGCACATCATATATTGAACTTGTCAAAAGTCAGTGTGTTAACTCTGACCTCCTTGTCGAATAATCTTGATTTTGAACCATTTTTTAAAGCATTAGTAGATCCTATCGGGGTTTTTCAGTCTAAAAAAAGTTAAGCGTTGCCTTTTCTGATCAAAAGGGTCAGATCCATCGGAAAACGTCCTGATTCTTTTCCATAAACAGACAAACCGCCTCTGTTTGATGATGTTTCATCAACTAACAGGCGTATTACGACTTTTCCGGTTTCTAAGGCTGATTTTTCAGCTATTAAATCGAGGGTTGCTTTTACGAGGAATCCATAAGAGCCTGCTTCATCAAGTTCCCAGGGGATGCTTTGATCGCTGCTTCCCCATTCCCAGCCCGGTTGCTGGTTCATCCATGATAAAATACCCCTATGGTCGGCCGGATCATCAGGAAGTTCTACTTCTGCTATTAACTGGTCATTTGCCGTGATTTTTACAAGGGAGCGGTGCTGATAAGTATCAGTCTGCGGATAACTGTTTTTGCCATATCCCGGATCAATCCCTTTCTCTGTCACAACAGTCATTCCAATTTTTTCAGCATCACCCTCTTCAAGATATTTAGATTGTGGGAAACGTGATGCCAGCTCAGCTCTGAACTCAATAGATTTCACCTCTTCAGCTGATAAATGCCCGGGCAGCTCAAACTGATATTCAAAGTATCCAGAACCCATTCCCCAGGTTTTATTGCCGTTCTGGGGTGAATGTTGTTTTATGCTCCATGATGAGTCAGTATAGTTCTCAGGACTTACGGTGATTATTTGATCTTTATTGTCAGGGTTACCATCAACTTTGAAGGGAACAAAGTTCCTGTGCAGGATGGTTCCGTTTTCATCCTCCAGCATGACAGAAAAAATCATCACGGAACTCCTTTCAGGAGCTGTTATTTCTATAGGAGACAACTCTTTAAAGGTAAAAGGTTCTGCTTTCGTAACGACTGACCCTGAGGCGTGTTCAAATTTTTTACCGACACAATCCCATCCGTATATCGAATACCTGACTGTAAGTATCTCCGGAATATCGCCGGTGACTGCACTTATTCCCAGTGGCATTTTAAATTTAGTGCCTCCCTTGTATGTTTGATAAAAATCCTTACCCGCCACAATGTACAGGTCAGTATGAAAATCTTTCATGGTCATGCCCGGACAGAGCTCATCGAGGCCAAATATTTTTTCGGTGCGGTCGAATCGGTAATATCCATTCCATTCATTGATAACATCATGAAATTCAGTGAATAAAAAGCCTGCAATTTTAGGGCGTTTCCTGAATTCATTCATCATGATATGGTATTCCCAGGTTATGTCTATATCACCTGTACTTCCGCTGTATCCCCATACAGCGCCACACTCAGAGTTAAACATCGGCTGATCACCCTGGACATTGCCGCCTGTGAAGTTGAACCCAGAACCAGGATAGGTATTTTTAACAACCATATCAAGAAAACCTGACCAGTGTCTGGCAGGAGAATATCTGTGCCATGTGTTTATGTCGGTAATAACATGGTCCCAATTACAGGGAGAGTTATCCTCAACAAGCCTAACAGGATCATATTCCTTTATTCTGTAATACCATTCTTTTACCCATTCGCGGGTTTCAGGCAGATAATTGCGCTTGCCGGTGACAGTATCGCGGGTAAATAACCCCCAAGTTTCATTGAATAGTACCCAGGAGAATATGGAGGGGTGATTATAATCCCGCTTAACCTGTTCTTCTGCTATATACTCCCAATTAGCTCTTGCAATAGAGTCGGGTTCTCCCCAATAGTTTGGAATATCTGACTGAATAAGCAGCCCGAGCTTATCAGCCCAGTATAATTTTCTTGGGATCTCTGATTTAATATGAATTCGTAATCCATTTAATCCCAAGTCTTTAGCCCTTAAAATTTCCTCTTTCATAAATTTATCGGAGGGGAATGTATAGAAACCTTCGGGATGATAACTCTGGTCTAATGCAAGTTTAAGGTAAACTGGTTTATTATTTAACGCTACATATTTGAAATTTTTACCTGGAATATCGACTGCAGAGATCTTCCTCATTCCAAAATAGGTAGACAGCTCATCTGCTATGTTCTCATCTGAAAGGGTGATGGCTATCTCATAAAGAAAGGGATCATCAGGATGCCATAGTTTCAGATTTTTTACCGGCACTGTGAATTCTGCAGTGGGCATGTCAGTTGGAATAGTATTTTGGAAATTGATATCATTATTTTTACCCGAAATACTAAATGTTAACGGATTGGTGGATCTTTTTGCCAATGCTACTTCCACCTTTACAATCTGATTATCAATGTCCGGGGTGAATTTGACGTTGGAGATATGGTTTTCAGGCCTTGCCTCAAGATAAACGGTCTGCCATATCCCTTTTGCATTTCCATAATACTGCTTCCCCGACGGCCTGTTATCCAGCTCTTTGTCTTCTACCCTGACAACGATCTTGTTCTCTCCTTCTTTAAGCATTTTGGAGATATTGAAACTGAACGGTACATAACCGCCGGAATGACTGCCTGCTTCAATTCCGTTTATCCATACGGTAGTATTAAAATCACTGGCACAAAATACAAGCCACATATCCGTACCAGACCATTTTTTCGGGTTGTTAATTGTAAAAGTCCTGTAGTACCATCCGATGTGAACGTCAGGTAACTGAACTTCACTCAAGGGAGACGCCCAGGAAAAAGGAACTAATATTTGCTGGTCAAATGATTCAGCTCTGTTTTGCCAGTTCCCGGCTAACCCTGCGTCCAGAGAGTCAGGTTGAAATTGCCAGTAACCATTCAGATTTTGCCAGACTGACCGCTCAAAATCTGGCCTGGGATGTTCGGGGAGTGGTATATTTTCGGGGTTTTTATTACAGGATATCAGTAAAATAATAACTAAAGTTAATAAAAGTCTGAATTTCATATGATTAAAATTTATTGTTTTCAAAGGTATCATATGGAACTCGCATTTTTAATCATCACCTTGGGTGTAAATATTTTACATGCTCGTTTCATACTATTAAAATTGTTTGTTTTTTAAGGTATAGTATGTAACTCGCAAATGTTTTATTCTTACCCTTAAGTGATGTTACCACTATGCTCGTTTCATACCTGGTAAATATTGTATTATTTACTAATTCAAAAATAGTGTTTTTTAATGATATAGCCGGCCTCGGAATTAACAGAAGTACTTTTACTACAAGGAAATTTATAAAGAGTTCTTATTGATTTACTTAAATTTCGCTGCTGTTTGTTAACTTTAAGGTTGTATTTAAACTGAAAAACAAAAAGGATACTAATATTCGATAAAATGAATACGGCATATCCGCTTATACCGGTTGTAGTTATTATAGTTGCAGCATACTTTGTAACATGGTTGTTTTCAAAGTGGGATATTTTCACGTTGCGCTCACACCGGAAATTCTGGAATTACTTACTTCTTATCACTTTCCTTATTTCAGGATTATCAGGTTTGATAAGTGTCATTAAAATCAACTATAAGTTGCAAATCTCTATATATGATCAACTTTTAAAATGGCATGTTTCTTTTGGGATTGGAATGGCAATAATAGCTTTTTTCCATTTTTTTAACCACATCAGCTACTATTTACCGCGCTTAAGGAAGTATACCGTAATTAAGCAAAAAAGAGTTTCTTACAGAAGGGGGAAAGGTAAAGTTGACTGTCTTCTTTTTTTGTTGGGAGCAATCACAATAATAAATCAGATAGTTTTTATCAGGGAATTTATGAGTGTTCTTGCAGGAAACGAATTAGTGCTGGGAGTAATAATGGCAACATGGATGTTGATAACAGGGTGGGGAGCGCTTAGTGGCAGGCAAAAAATATCAGGTTCATTTTCATATGAAAGAGGCGTTAATATGCTTGCCTTTCTTGCCTTTCTGCCTGCAATAATGATTGGATTCCTGTATTTGTTCAAATATATGTTATATCCCCCGGGTACAATTGCAGGACTGGGTGCTGCACTGACAGGGGCCTTTTTGTTATTGTTTCCGGTTTGCTTCCTCTCAGGCTATCTCTTTACAGCCTTTTCAACTCTTTATTCTGAATCGGTGGGTGAGAATAAGATAGGGAAAGCTTATGCATGCGAATCTATTGGCAGCCTGGCCGGCGGATTACTTTTCAGTCTAATTCTCGGAAGGTTTTTAAATTCTTTTCAACTTCTGGGATTGATGACTTGTGCAATAATTATTGCAGGTTACCGCATTGGCGGATGGACTTATAAAAAGAGAAGCGCTTTTATGCTGGCTGCCGGATTAATTCTGCCTGCTTTAATATTTGTTACTAAGCCTGATAACACACTAAAAAAATTACTATTGCCAAATCAGAATATTATCCTGAACAGAAGTACCCGTTATGGAAATCTGGTTATTACCGAACAGTCAGGACAACTAAACTTTTATGAGAATAACGCTCTGCAGTTTTATACAGATAATCTCATGGTAAATGAGGAAGCTGTACACTTCGCAATGGCTCGTCATGAATTGCCGGGGAGGGTTTTACTTATCTCTGGAGGTATAGCGGGAATGCTAAAAGAGATAAAAAAATATAATGTTGAAAAGATAACATATCTTGAAACCAATCCTGAAGTGTTTCGGCACTGGGGAAATCATGTTTCCGGATTAAAAGAATATGATGATGTTGAAATAGTACGATCCGATATCAGGACTTTCCTTTCAAGGTCTGAAGAGGTATACGATGTTATCCTGATTAACCTGCCACCTCCTTCAACTATAGGATATAACAGATTCTACACTCATGAATTTTTTAAAATAATTAAGCAGCACTGTAATGACCAGAGTATAGTATGCACTAACCTGCCGTCTACAGCTAATTATGCTGAAGAGAATGCCCTTGAAATACACTCTTCACTCTGGAAAACCCTAAGCATGCACTTTGCCTCTATGTTATTAATACCGGGTGAAAAAAATTATTTTTTGGCATCAGATAAAACCTTGCCGCTAAATATCACAGGGATCATTGAAAAAAGAGGAATAGAAAATGAATATGTGAATAAATATTATATAGATGATGACCTTTTTGGAATGCGGAGTGAATCAATTATTTCACAATTTAATACGGATACTAAAATTAATCGTGATTTTAAGCCTTATATATTTGTCAAACAATCACATCACTGGTTAAGTCATTTTAATACAAACTACTGGTTGATCATATCTGTTCCGGCATTATTATTTATAATTTTATTTTTTAAACAGGATGCGCTGACGATAGGATTATATACAGGTGGATTCACTGCTTCCTCTCTCGAAATAGTAATGATGCTTGCTTATCAGATTTTCGCCGGTAGTATATATCTGGCATCCGCATTCTTTTTTACAGCATTTATGGGAGGACTGTCAGCCGGTAGTTTCCGCAATATTTTATATAAAAAAACCAAACGGGTCAGGCATTACTATAGGATTCAGTTTTTGCTGGCAGTATTTGCGCTGACCCTGCCCTTTCTGATCAGTAATATTGATTATCTTGCAGGCTATGTTGTTGTGATACAGGTTATTTTCTTTATTTTAGTATTCGCACTTGCCTATGTTATCGGTTTTGAATTCAATCTGGCATCTAAATTGCAGAAGAGAGATTACAGCGCTATTTCCGGTACTAATTACAGTACTGATCTTGCAGGATCGGCTTTCGGCGCATTCCTGACATCACTTTTTTTGCTTCCTGCGCTGGGAATGATTAATACCTGCTTAATTATTGCAGGGTTCAATATTGTGAGCGGGATAGTAACGTGGTCATCGCGTAATAAGAAAATTTTTGCATAGTATAATGATAGCGCTATCAGAATTAAAATTAACTGAAATGCAAAAAAGGCAATTTTTAAAAACAATGATTTTAGGGGCAGGAGGTCTCTGCATGGAACAAACATGTTTTGCATCCCGCGCCCTGACTAATACCGGGCAGGTAGGGGAGAAATGGACTAAAGAGGCATCGTTTTACAGTGTGACACCTAAAGGTATACGTTGTCTGATTTGTCCAAATGAGTGTGATATCAAAGAAGGTGAATCGGGCGACTGCAGAAACCGTATTAATAAAAAGGGTAAGCTTTACACAATTGCATACGGGAATCCCTGCGCTGTCCATATAGATCCTGTTGAAAAAAAGCCACTGTATCATTTTTTGCCGGGAAGCAGGGCATATTCAGTTGCTACTGCAGGATGTAATCTTGCCTGTCTTAATTGTCAAAACTGGACCATATCACAAAAAAGTCCGGCTGAAACAAAAAATTATGATCTTCTTCCCGAAAAGCTCGTTGAATCGTGCCTTGAGAACAGATGTGAGCTGATAGCTTATACCTATTCGGAACCGGTTACATTTTATGAATATACTTTTGATTCGTCAATACTGGCCAGGCAGGCCGGAATAAAAAATGCCATTGTAACAGCCGGATATATCAATAAGGAACCGCTCCTTAAATTTTGTAAAGTGATCGATGCTGCAAATGTTGACCTCAAATCCTTTAGTGATGATATTTATCTCAGACTGAATGCCGGCTCACTCCAACCTGTGCTGAATACCCTGCTTACATTAAAAGAAGAGGGTGTATGGCTTGAGATCACTAACCTGGTAGTACCTTCCTGGACTGATGATATGGATATGATAAAGAGGATGTGTGACTGGCTGGTAAGTAATGGATTTAAAGATACTCCACTGCATTTCAGCAGGTTTCATCCATCATATAAGCTTACCCAATTACCACCCACACCGGTAAATATTTTAACCAGCGCCCGCGAGATTGCCTTAAAAGAAGGGTTGGAACATGTTTATATCGGTAATGTACCCGGATTGAATGCTGAACATACTGTTTGTTCAGGATGTGGCGAAGTAGTGATAAAAAGGCGTGGATTCGTTATAATTGAAAATAATATCAGGGACGGAAAATGTAGTTTTTGTAGTGAAAAAATTGCAGGGGTGTGGAAATAAACCGGTGAAATTACTATAAGAATTTCCGGCAGGAAATAAAAAAAACCGTTCCCGGAATACAGGAACGGCGTGGGAATTTCTTCTGCACAGTAATCATGAACAGCTAATTGGAGTTGGTCAATTTTATTTTTACCTCTTTTTCGGCATTATCTACTTTTAATACTTCTATACCTTTTTTATACGAGATGTAGTTTGTTATGAGTTTATATTCACCAGGTTTAATATTTTTAAACGTAAACTGACCATCAAAATCAGTATAGGTTTTCATGTCGGTGCCCTCAATTGTCACCTCCACTCCTGCTAACAACTCCTCTGAGCTGAAGTCATATACAATTCCTGTAAGTGCCACGGTGGCACTATTATTTGTCCCGGCCTCCTTTTCTTTAGCATAAAGAGCTCCGGCAAGTAAAACCGATAACAGGCAGGCTATTAATTTTTTCATCTGTTTAAAATTTTATAATTATTTGAAAATAAACTAATTAAAAATTTAAGAACATATGGAACCGTTCGTTCCTCACTCTCGCATATTCTTATTTTAATCATATTTTTTTGTGTTATTTTTTGATTAAAAAAGAACATGTTCGTTTCATCTGTTTAAAATTTTATTATGAACTTTAAAATTTCAGGCTAAAATTACATATGAGAAGTTAAACCGTAATTAAAGAAATATTACAGTTTTATTACATTTGAACGGATCAGTACTTCCTTTCACTCACAAGGTTTCCGTTACTGTCATAATTTTTCCATGTTCCACACTTCCGGCCGTTCCTATAACGAAGTTCATACAATAGAATTCCCTTGTTGTTCCGGATTAACCATTTTCCATGTTTTGTCCCCTTTTTATATCTGGCTACTGATACTTTTATGTTTTCTTCGTTAAAAAGCTCCCACTTTCCATGCATCTGGTTATTTTTATATGAACGTATCTCATTTAATTGGCCATTTTCAAAAAATATTCTTACCGGACCATGTTTTTCCCCCTCTTTAATTTGCATCTCCATTTTTATCTGGCCGTTTTCGAAATAAGTGGTGTATAAACCGGTATAGAGCCTGTTGTTTTCATAATAAAGGCCATTGACTTCTTTTATGTACTGAGCATTAACATTGTTGAAAATCAGGAAAAGGATCCCTGTAATAAACAAAAAGTTTTTCATTTTTTCATTTTAAATATCGGTTATTAAAAGGAGTAACCCACTTTAAACTGGAA
>CAZBWK010000115.1:0-6041 GCA_964495655.1 uncultured Prolixibacteraceae bacterium
AATTACAAAAAAATATAGAGAAAAACCTAATATGGACAGCGACCAAGGGGATTATGATTTCATGTTTCGAATGATGTCGTCACTAAATTATCCAATTACACCAATGTATGATGGTTGGGGTAATTACTTAGATGGACACACCTTACACAAGTTAACAGGTGGTACTGACAGACTTGATGAAATGATTTATTGGAATACTTTTAAAACAAATATAAGTCCAATAAAAGGATGGACAATTAATGCTAATTTTGCTTATAATTCATCTGCTAGCATTGAATCAGACGAGGAAAAAAATTCTATTACTTATCATGTTGATAATACTCCTTATATTGCTCCTCATACTACTCCAAATAGTATAAATCGGGTACTTATAAATAGTCATTATTGGACTACTAATATATTTTCTAATTATGAGTTTGATATAAATACAGTCCACAATTTTAATATTATGGCTGGCATGCAGTTTGAAAAAGGGAAATCTACATTTTTAAACGGATATAAAATTAATGTTATATCTAGTGATGTTTATTCATTGCAAACAGCGACAGGAGACCCCATGTTGTCCGAAAGTTTAGCCCATAATGCAACAGAAGGCTTTTTTTCAAGAATAAATTATAATTACGCAGAAAAATATTTATTTGAAGCTAATGCCAGATATGATGGTTCTTATGTGTTCAGAGAAGGAAATCGTTGGGGATTTTTCCCATCCATATCGCTTGGTTGGAATATTCATAAAGAATCATTTTGGACTGTACCTGAGAAATATATTAGTACATTAAAAATTAGAGGATCTTGGGGACAACTAGGAAATCAAAATATTAATCCATATAGTGACCTTGAATTAATACCTTTGAGTACCGGCAAATTAAATTGGATATTTAATTACGGTTCTACTAGGCCTATGGGATACGCTAGTGCACCTCGAATTGTTAATAAAAATCTTACTTGGGAAACAGTTACAACAAAAAATATAGGTTTAAATCTTGGAACTTTGGATAATAAATTACAAGTTGATTTTGACTTATTTGAAAGGATAACCACAGAAATGGTAGGCCCTTCTGAAGCCTTGCCAGGTGTTTTGGGTGCAAATGTTCCAAGTTCAAATAATGCTAGTCTTCAAACTAAAGGTTGGGAATTAACTTTAAACTGGCGAGACAATATTAAGAGAGATTTTTCATATTTTTTAACACTTAATTTATATGATTATAAATCAATAGTAACTAAATATTTAAATCCTACGGGTACATTGTCAACTTGGTATGAGGGTCAGGAATTAGGTGAAATATGGGGATATACAGTTTTTGATCTGTTTCGGTCACAAGAGGAAGTTGATTTATATCTGGCAAATACAGACTTAAGCCGAATTGCAACCATTTGGAATCCAGGTGATCTAAGGTATGAAGATATTAATGACGATGGGAAAGTAAACAATGGGACAAACACCATATCTGATCATGGTGATTTATCAATAATTGGGAATTCAGAGCCACACTGGCAATATGGGATAACAATGGGTTTTGATTTTAAAGGTTTGGATTTTTCTATGTTGTGGAAGGGAGTTGCAAAAAAAGATGCTTATTTTTCACAATGGTCTACTCTGCTTTGGGGGTTTAGCCAAAATTGGTGGGAAGCATCTTTAACTACAGATCATTTAGACTATTTTAGAGATGAGCCAGGTACAAAATATGTTGGGCTTTATGAAGGAGATGCGAACCTTAATCTTGATGCATTTTGGCCCAGACCTTATAGAGGCGCATATCATGAAGTTAAAAATAAAAATCATCCTAATACAAGATATTTGCAAGATGCTTCTTACTTAAGGTTACAAAATATTCAGTTAGGTTTTACTTTTCCGAAAAGAATGTTGCAAAAGCTTTATTTGCAGAATTTAAGAATCTATTTTTCTGGAGAGAATATATTAACCTTTTCGAAATTGCCAAAAATGATAGATCCTGTTGCTCCTCTTGGTTGGGCACCTTGGGGAGGGCAATATGGTAAACAAGGTTCCGGTCGTCTTACATATGGAGCTGATAGAATTTATTCTTTAGGTGTTACGATTACTTATTGAAATACTATAAAACATTAATATTATGAAAAAAAATATTTTTACATTAATTATTGTATATTTTTCCATTTTAATATTTAATAGCTGTGAAGATTTTATTGATTTATCTCCATTGGATAAGTTAAGTATTAATGATTACTGGAAAACTACCTCTGATCTTGAAAATTATATGTTGCAGTTTTACCCTGGGATGCCGCTATTTCATAGTTGGTATCCCGGCGATGCCGATGACCTTTTTTATGGAAATACAAGCCCAAATAGTACTTTGAATGGAGAAAGAACCCTAAGAACAGGAAGTTGGACTGGTGAATGGAGCAGTATTAGAGCTGTCAACATCTTTTTTGAAAATTATGAAAAATGTCAGGATCCATTTGAGACTTATCAACATTATGTTGGAGAGGCACATTTCTTTAGAGCTGCACTCTATTTTGAAAAGGTCAAAACATACGGCGATGTACCATGGTACTCAGAAGTATTGGAAATTGATTCTTCTGAAGGATTGTTAAGACCAAGGGATTCTCGCACATTGGTAATAGACAATATTCTATCTGATTTAGATAAGGCGGCCATTTATCTTGATTATAGAAAAGATAGAGGAAATAATTATTTAACTAAAGAGGCTGCTTTAGCTTTTAAAACTAGGGTAGCATTGTTTGAGGGTACTTGGCAAAAGTATCATGCTAATACTCCATTTGGAACACAAGGTGCAAATCCCAATAAATATTTTCAGGAATGTATTGAGGCCGCAGAAGAACTAATGAATGGTGATTACAAAGTTGGAATTTATTCTACTGGGAATCCCAATGAGGATTATTTTAAACTGTTTGGCTTTGATGATATGTCAAACATAGATGAAGTGATATTGTATAAAGCATTTAATGGAAGTGAAGGCTTTGGAACAACAACACAAACTTATGTTACAAGAGAGCACAGAGGGAAAGGAGCTACTTGGGAATTTATTACACAATATTTAAGTAAAGATGGGTTACTATATGATTATGGCCAATTAGCTCAAACAACCAAAGGAAATGATTTTCTAACAAAGATTGCAAATGATTGTGATCCTAGGTTAAGACAATCTATTTGGATTCCAGGTGATTTAATGGCAGCAACTGGTTCTTCTTTACTTGGAAATTATTTTGATAAACCTTCAATAAATTTAGGTTCTAATTATTTATGCCCAACAGGCTTTTCAATAAAAAAGACTGCAAATCCATATTCGCCTGCTGCAGGTCAGGAATGGGATGTTCCAAGTGAAACAGGACATATCCTTATCCGTTATGCTGAAGTATTATTAAATTATGCAGAAGCTAAATATGAACTTGACAATTCTGTATCTTATGAACAACTTAATTTATTAAGATATAGAGCCGGATTACCTGATTTTTTTGTTCATTCACAATTAGGTGATATTCACTGCGTTGATTATGGTTATACTATTTCAGATGAATTATATGAGATTCGGCGTGAAAGATCAGTTGAGCTTGCATTTGAGCATTTTCGTAGTCTCGATTATAGGCGATGGGCTGCTCATACTCTCTTTAAAGGAAAACGTCCAAAGGGATATCCCTTTAATGAGGAAGAATTTCCTGATTTTAATGCTTTAATTGATGATAATGGATTAATTGATTTTTTTAAAAATATTTTACCAAATGGTTATCAATTTAGAGAAAATCAAGATTATTTAACATCAATACCACAAGGTGAACTTACCTTGAATCCTAATTTAACACAAAATCCTGGTTGGGGAAATTAAATTTAAATAAATAGAGGTAGGTTTTAGGGAGAGTTATATATAATTTTTATCTTAAATAATGACAAATAGAGTAATTCAGATAAGTAATTATATATAATTCTCTTTTATAATATAGATGGATTACATTTCCATAATTTTAACAAATAATCCATAAAAAGCAAATTTAAATAATCAATATGAAACGAAGAAATTTTATAAAAGTCAATTCACAAGGGGCAATATTAGGAAGTACATTTCTTTCAATACCTCTTTGTTCTATAAATGAGAAAAAAGTTAAAGTTAATCTAGTCAAATCATTTAATACCCAGGATTACAAATCATTATTAAAAGAATACACAGAAGTAGATCACCGGCGCCGACTTGAAAACATTGGATTTTGTACTCAATCTATTAAGGGATGTATGCGTAAACACCTAGTAACTAATTATCTTCCAGCACAAGGATTATATAATTTGGGAGAATATCCTGCTCGTACTCCATGGAATCCTGATGAACAAGATGAACAAGAACTTGATCGACTAAAAGAACATGGCATTCAGATACTTCAGGTATTTGATGATTGGAACGATTCACTTCAAATTTTTGGTGGTGATAAATATACTGCTGTAAATCCTGATGGTTATCGCCGTTTTATTGAAATGGCTCATCAAAGGGGGATAAAAGTGCTTACATATGTTTCATCATGCTTTATAGAGCGAGCTCATCCGGATTTTAATCAGGATTGGAGTTTGAAAGGGGATAACCTTATAGGATTTTATTGGGATATGGCAAGGTGTTCTCCCGCTAGTCCGGGTTGGCGTGCTTTTGTTTTTCCAAAATATGTCCGAATAATGGATGAATATGGAGCTGATGGCCTTTATTGTGATGGCGGTTATGTTGTTAATGAACGTTATAAAAATAAAGTTCGTCCGCTTGCCAAAGATGCAGTTTCAGCCTTCGAGGAGACGCCGGAGTATGATGGTGCTTTTACAGATTTTTTAGCGTTGTTATATTCAGAAGTAAAGAAGCGAGGTGGCATTTTCAAAGTTCATGTAGATGGCGCTCAAGAACCCCAAAGTGGAGGACTTAAAGTATATGATTATTTATGGGTTGGAGAGGGAGTGAGCAATGCTGATTCTATGCGTGAAGTGGTTAAAAATTATTCACCATATATAGTGCCTGCTCTTGATATGAGATATACAGAGATACAAAACCATGACGAACCTTATTTGCATTCTATCCCTTATATGCAGTTTCCAGTTTTGTCTGCAGGACGTAAATTTACAGGTGAACGTGCTACTATTCCAGGAATCAAATATCATGACGGCAAAACATTACAAAGGTGCCTAAAAGCTTGGGAACTATGGCAATCAGATCCATCTAAACTCCATGCTTATAGTGGCTGGGATGCGGTGCCGGGTAGTGCTGAAACAAGACCTACTCACAAAAAATGGCTCAAACGATATTTGCCTATTGTAGAAGAAGGTACATGGGTTTGGCTTGAAATTAACGAAACCACATTATTTGAAATTCCAAAGCCTGAAGACATAGTTGCTTCAGTGTTTGCAAATAGAGAAATTTATCTAGTTCTAGCTAATTATGGCAAACTTGAACAGACTATTAAAACAAAAGAAAACTTTGTATCAACTGATGATTCCTCAGGTAAACCCAAACAAGTTTTTTCATTGCCTCCTAGATCTTTATTTATCCTAAAAAAGGTATAAAAATCATAAAAATAAGATCGTTACAGTTCATTTAATACTGTTAAATGAATTAATGATGAATTATGCTACTCGTTTTTATAGCTATCTTATTGATAAACAAATATTAATGTTTAATAAATAGGAATTAAGTTTGCTGTTCTTTACATCTTAATTTATAAATTAATTCAAAATTGTTATTTAGCAGTATACACTATACTATGATTTATTTATATAAAAAATTTAAAATGAAAAACAACAGAAGAAAGTTTTTAAAAATATCTGCAACCGGCTTAGGATATATGATATCATCCAATGTTATTAATATGGGATGCAAAAAGCTTAATAATAATGAATTAATTAAAAATACTGCAGATAAAAATATTTCTCCATATGACATCTGGCTGTGGATCGAATTAATTGGTTTTGATAATACTCAAAAGGATTATGGTGTTAAAAATTTCATTAATAACACCGTATTTGTTCCTAAAGCAATATCTTTTTTGTTCTCAAGTTCAGATTTTGTCAATTCCCATCAAGG
>CAZBWK010000115.1:6051-11657 GCA_964495655.1 uncultured Prolixibacteraceae bacterium
AAATGAATGGGTTTTTCCACCTGAATATTGTTCATATAATGGTCGACCATATAGTAGACTAAGAAACAGACAGGATTGGACGAATTATCAATTAAGAGGACTGATAGGGGAACTCCAGAAATATGGAATCGATGTATATTGTAGTTTCTTTGATTTTTTTGTAAATACTGATGGAGAAATGAGATTTGGACATCAGCATCCTGAAATATGGGAGACTGGGGTAAAGGGGAATCGGTATCCTTATATTCATCCGCTTAAAAGACTTAGTGACGGGTCTTTTTACGAAGATTTTTTTATAAATAAGCTAAGTGAAGTGATGAATGATTATGGATTTGATGGATTACATATTGCTGATGGAATTGCCCACACAAGAAGGCCCTTGTCTGATGTAGATTATTCAGATGACATGGTAGAGCAATTCCTTAATCAAACAGCAGTTAATTTACCAGATTATTTATTAGGTCAATTAGATGATAATGAAAATAAATATATCCAAAGAAGTGATTGGATATGGAA
The DNA here is from genome assembly GCA_964495655.1 of uncultured Prolixibacteraceae bacterium. Taxonomy (GTDB): domain Bacteria; phylum Bacteroidota; class Bacteroidia; order Bacteroidales; family Prolixibacteraceae; genus JAAYJR01. The sequence goes on from CAZBWK010000115.1 coordinate 6,568, forward strand.
AAATAACAAGCAAGAATGGATAAATTTTCATATTGAACGGTGGGAAAGTTTTTATAAAAAAATTGTAGAATATTTTCATCAAAATGAAAAAAAAGTCATTTTAAACTCAGCCTGGACGAGGGCTCCTTTTGAAGCTATATATAGATATGGGATTGATTATAGACGCATTGCTAATCTCAGTGTGGATGGTTTTATCATTGAAGCGGTGGCTTCTGCTGTGGCGATGGAACCCAGACTAAGTGATGAGCATTCAAAAATTCATTACATTATGATGGCAATGCTTATGTTGATCAAAGCTCAAGCACCTGGAACTCCTCTTATGCCCTTTACAGGTATACATGATACGACTGAACAATATGATGCCCTTCGGCATATTCCAACAGTTGTGGAACGTGAAATCTATTCAATGGCTAATTTATTTATATACGATAATAATGGTATGCCTAAGAGGTGTTCCTCAGGACCTATGGGGTGTCTTTCTGATGCTTTATATAGTCATGAATGGCAATGGTTGAAGCAAAAATGGGATTTAGGTTTTTCTTCTTTGCCTGAAAGTGTTGGAGGAATAACTCTTTTATGGTCTGACAAAATAGTAGAGAATCAGGTGGAGGATTACATAAAGACTCGACGCTGGTCAGTACATAAACTGTTATATGAGCTAATGGTACTTGGTGCTCCTGTGTATTCAGTCTGCAATATAAACTCTATTGATAATATAAAGGGCCCTGTTTTAGTACTTAATCCTAATTTATTTCCACAGAATGAATTAGACCAGGTATTGGATTATTCAAACGGACCAATTGTCATAATCGGTGGAAAAGTTATATTGTCTGAATCCCCTGAATATCAATTTGAGGACGTTTATCCTCCTGATTCACTTTATTGTGCAGTATATAATTCAAAAAAGAACTTTGAAGTGCAAATCAAAAAAGAATCTAAGGAAGATATTCCTGTGGACTTTAATGAAATACCGGAACCTTACTCATGGACAGAAAGTCTTTATTATAGAAAAGTCTCTGATTCATTTATTAAGGCTTGTCTATCTGTAATATCAAATTGTACTGACCAGCCATCAATACTAACTGAATCAGAATCTATTCAAGTCATGACACTTAAATACTCAGAAAAGAATTATCGGTTGTTAATTGGTAACGATAGTTATTATTATGAGACACCTCGTATTGAGATGAAAAGTAAGATTGAAAAAATTACTGTTAAGACATCTTTCCCTGGAGTACCAGTTATCTTTAACAACAAAGAATTTCGAGTTCGTTTACCCGGGAAAGGCATGGTTATCCTGGATATAATTCTTGTTTAACAGAGAAAAAATGATCATAAAATGACAACAAGAAGGATCTTTATAAAGGAGATTGCAGCAGCAGGTATTATGAGCAGCATTCCAGCTGCGGGTTTTCCACTGTCAGGAGTTAGTGGCAGGGCAAAACCTTCCGTGACATATCCTTCCGGTGAAGCTGTCTCTTTTGACGTTCCCTCTTTGGAAGAACTGGGGCTTTTCGACAGCTGTGTTACCCTTGGCCGGTTCACTGCAGGGAATTGCATCAGTTCAGCTGATGAGTTGTTATCGGTCATGGACAGGTACTTTATCAGGGAAGCCCTTGTACATGACTATCATGCCAGGTGCATGTATCCTTATGAAGATGGGAACCGGCGCCTGTTAAGTTCCTTGCAGGGCAATGTGCGTTTACATCCGGTTTGGATACTTGAACCTCCTGCAGTTCCGGGGCCGAAGGCTGCTGAGTTGATAGTCAGTGATATGCTGTCTTCTGGAGTGAGGGTTGCCAGGTTACGGATAAGCAACAAGGGTCTGTTTTTATGGTTATGGGAAGATTTATTAAATGTTTTGGACTATCACCATATACCATGCTTTTTTGATTTCGGCACCCCGTTGTCCACCATAGCAACCCTGACTGACCATGATGTTGATGCCTTGCAGTTTATAGTAAAGAAGTATCCCGGTCTGCCAATAGTCCTTTCACATGTGGTAGGGGGCCTTGGCATCCATCCTGCCGCATTATATCTTATTTACCGTTCGAAGAATTTATACCTTGATATTACCGGGGTATTGGAATACTGGCGCACCATTGCATATGATGTGGGGCCGGAGCGGATACTGTTTGCAACGGGCATGCCCTTTAGCGATCCGGGCATTTTGGTATCTAATGTACAATATGCACTGGATTTGGATACCAGGGCAAAGAAGATGATTTGTGGGGATAATTTAAGGAGACTAATGAAAGGAGTACGATGAGCAGAATATTGGAAAACTGGGTAAGTGGTAAAGGTTTACCGGGAACACTGGTAATAGACGGCCATATCCATATTGGGGCCTGGCCCCATGCAGCAACCTTCAGGAGTGTGGAAGAGGCTGTTGTCTCTTCCCGGAGGTATCTGGAAATAAACGGGGTTGATGCTTTTTGCGCCTTAAGCGGTGGTTATCATCAGGATTTGACTGATTATCATATTGGCAATGATTTTCTTCTGGCGGTATGGGAAAGGCTGCCTGATCGTTTAATACCGTTTATGAGTGTAAATGCCAATGATACTCCTGCCAATATTATTTCTGAACTAAAAAGGATGTACTTATCAGGGGTCAGGTGTATAAAACTGATAAACCATTACCAGTGCCAATACCCCGGTGACGGGCCTAACCTTATGGCGTTGTACGATTTTGCAGCAGAGAATAAGATGTTAATAATAAACCATTCCTGGACTAAGGAAGAGATATGCAGGATAGCAGAGCTGTACCCCGGGGTTGATTTTATTTTTGCCCATTACGGGTTGAATATGGATTACCAGGACATGGTTTTAAAAAAATATGATAATGTGTATACCAATGTATGGGACCTGGGGTCTATGGGATGGCTGGACAGGGGCATAAAAAGTGTGGGGGCCGGCAAGTTTATATTGGGTTCTGACGGATTTTTAAACTCTCTCTCGGTAGGTATAGGACCTGTTGTGTTTGCAGATATAAGTGATGATGACAAGCGCCTTATACTGGGGCGGACACTTGCCGGATTACTGGATAAGGCAGGCGCATTGCCCCCCGGTTTAAAGTCACAGTTAAGATAATTGGTATAAAAGGATTTCATAAGGAAAATATTGTTTAAACAAAATCACTTGGGACAAATGAAAAGGATAATAATATTTATTGCGGTAATTGGTCTTGTTGTCATTCTGCCTGGTTTTTATCATTCTGGTGGAGAAAACGGCGATACACGTTCTTCTGCACCGGGTGACGGTCCCCAGCCTGAGGGCTGGTATTCGGGTGACATGCATGTTCACCGCAACTGCGGGGGTGATTCCATTACCCCGGTTAAAGACCTTATAAAGGAGATGGAGGTTAATGATTTAATGTTTTTAACTGTTTTGGCAGATATGGGCAATGGTGAGGTAAAAGACAGTGAAATCGATCTGGCCAGGGTCACCGGGGGGGATGCCCCGGAATCTACCTCAGAAAGGGTTGTTCGCTTTGATGCTGAGTGGCACTGGGACCCGGAGTGGGTAACCTTTGAGAACAAGGCTTTGGGGGGCCATATTATCTTTTTAGGGTTAAAAGAGGCCCGCCAGATATGGGAGGAATCACTCTACAAGGTATTGGAGTGGGGCAGAAAGCAGAACGCAGTAAGCGGGTTTGCGCACATGCAGCATTTGGATGGCACGGTACAGGACAACCTGACCTGTTGCATACCGATAGACTATCCGGTGGAGGCTGCCATGGGAACGATTGATTTTATATCAGAGGATATCCGTGGCAGTGAGTCAGTGCTAAGTGCTTATTACAGGTTACTGAATTGCGGCTTCAGGCTGGGTTTGGCTGCAGGCACGGATTATCCCTGTAACCACATTTTACTGCCTTATAAAGAGCCGTTAGGGACATTGCTGACCTATGTAAAGATAGAAGGCAGTCCGGATTATAAAAAATGGGCGGAGGGGATAAAATATGGCAGAACTGTTATATCAAGGAACAGGAACAATGAATTTCTTGACCTTACGGTTAACGGCAATTGCGGGCCTGGTGATGACATCAGGGCAAAAGAAAAGGCTGATGTTTCAGTTGTGGTAAAGTGGACTGCAAAGAAGCAGTTGTTCGGAAGGATTGAGCTTATAAGAAACGGAGAGGTAGTGGCTGTTCAGCCGGGCACTTCGCTGCCGGGTGAACCGTTGGTACTGGAAGTGGAACAGGAATTTGAAAAGAGCGGCTGGCTTTGTGCCAGGCGTATGGATGAGAATGGCCATCAGAGTCATACCGGGGCTGTTTATGTCACTGTGGATTACATGCCGGTGCGAGCAAGTGCCGGGGATGCTGAATATTTTGTTTCATGGATAGATAACTTACTGGAGAATATATCCCCCGGGGGGAGATGGCATAAGTACTACAAAAATGATTATCAGGAGGTAAGGCACAGATATATTGAAGCCAGGAAGATTTACCGGCAGATATCAGAAGAGGCCGGGGATTGGAATAAGTAGGATTTCAAAATTGCACTTTGCAGTTGAATTCACCGGCAATTACCGGAAGCAACTGAATTTAAATAAGGCAGGGGGTTTTTAATAAAATAAAACGGGTATTGTATGAAACGGTCAATAATCTTGATAATAGCGGCAATATTTTTTGTGGAAAATGTAAGTTCCCAGGATCACAGGCAACCGGTCCTGGTATTGGGCAATGACATTAATTTTGGGAGATATACCGGTGAGATGCTAAGGGCAGAGGGATTTAACAGCTTTCAGGTTGATTCGCTGGGTGATAAACTGACTTTGAGATATTTAAAAAGTTTTGACCTGGTGATATTGGGTAAATATCCATTGAGTGCGAATCAGGCGAAGGTGTTTATTTCCTATGTAAAGGGAGGGGGCAACCTGGTAGTATTTTGTCCTGACAACAAGCTGGTTGGGATTTTTGGAATAGAATTACAGGGAAAGGCTGTAAGGGACGGTTACCTGCAGATAAAAACCGATACCGGTCAGGGCAAAGGTCTTAAAGAAGTCCCGTTACAGATACATGGTGAATCTGAAGGTTATAAGCTTAAAGGGGGCGTTGAGATAGCTTCACTGAAGGAATCAAGGGA
>CAZBWK010000116.1:0-11476 GCA_964495655.1 uncultured Prolixibacteraceae bacterium
GTATTATTTTAGAGGCCGACGAAGTAAAAAAAACGGAACCTGCCGGACAGGACAAGACTTCCAAACCTTCCAAATCCTCACCTTTCTCAAGGTATACACTCCAGGAGCTGGAAGAGCTGCTGAATGAAGCTGTTCAGAATGAAGATTATGAAAAAGCCTCTGTATTAAGAGACGAAATTAACAATCGCAAAAAAAATTAATTCCGCGGTCACTTGCCCAACCACTCCTTGAAATCTGTTGCCTTTAGCCTGCTAACGGCAACTTCACCATAAAAAGGTGTTTTCAGCCTTACTTTCAGCTTACCTCCGAAATAGTTGTCCACTCTCTCTATGGATTTGATATTAACGATCATCTGCCGGTTAGCCCGGAAAAAAAACTCAGGGTCCAGCTCCTCTTCAAGAGCATCGAGTGAATAATCAACGATATGGTTTTGTTGACTGAAGGTAACAGCGGTCGTTATACGGTTTTCGCTATACAGGCAGGCTATGTCGTCGGTGACAAGACTATAGAAAGCTGCCCCCTTTGATACCAGGAATCTTTTACGGTACTTTTTTTCACCCTTTTTTACAGCATCCAGAATTTCTGAATAATCATGCTTGTTAACTATCCTCTCACTCTGAAGCCTGAAATTTTCAAACTTTTGAATAGCTGCCTCAAGGTCTTTTTCTTTAAAAGGCTTCAGCAGGTAATCAATGCTGTTGACTTTAAATGCCCGGATGGCGTAATTGTCGTAAGCTGTAGTGAAGATCACCATGCTTTTCACCTCCACCTGGTCAAAAATGGAAAAACATAGTCCGTCGGCAAGCTGAATATCCATAAAAAACAGATCAGGGTGGGCATTCGCCTGTAACCAGTTGACAGTGTCTCTTACACTCTCAAAAGTTTCTGTTACCTCCCAATCAGGCCTCACCTTCTTTATCATTTCCCACAGCATCCGGAGGTTATATGTTTCATCTTCTACCAAAATGATCTTTACTGTCGAACTCATAAAAGTGGGATTTCTACATTAAAAAAATCTTTTCCCGGGTGTATTTTAACAACCCTGTCTGTTAACAAAGAATAACGTTTTATAAGATTTGGCAATCCGGTTTTTTCGGAATAGGTTGATTCTTTCAGATTTACGTTATTACTGACCAACAGACTTCCTCCCGAGGATTTTATCCTGATCACCAGAGGTGATTCTTTAAAAGCAACATTATGCTTGACCGCATTCTCAACAAGTAACTGCAGTGCAAGTGGTGGTATCTCTTTTTTTAGATCTGCCTCACTTATCTCTGTTATCACCTGCAATGCTTCACCTACCCTCTCTTTATGAATAGCCGTATATGCTTCAATAAATTCCAGTTCATCAGACAGTTTAACTGTAGTCTTATCCCTGCTCTGTAAGACATAGCGGTAAACATCGGTAAAATTTTGGGTAAAAAGAATGGCAGCATCAGGATCAAAGGTGATCATTGATTTCAATACACTAAGGTTATTAAACAAAAAATGAGGATTAAGCTGTGCCTGCAGAGAGTTGTAATCACTTTTTAGTTTTAAACTGCTCAGCTCTTCAAGTTGCCTGACAGAGAAGATCCACTTTTCAATTATTCGCAGAGTAACAGAAACCAATATAAGTATAAAAATAAATATCAGTCCGAAAAACATCATAAGTTGTACAACCGGAGTAGAAAGAAAGTTAGCATCCCTGATGATTATCAAAAAATAAAAAACAGATCCTATTGCAATGATCAGGCTGACTACGATATGGATTACCACACGAAGGCTTAATTTTTCGGGGATAGGGAAAAACCGCTCTGCCAGGTGGTCAATAAATACATTACTTTCACTTATTACATTGAAAATAAGCACGACCTGCAAATACTCCAGTCCGGTAACATATATACTTTTATCCCCTGCGATCTCTTTCGCCAGAAACAGGAACAATAACCCCACACCACTCACCATTGCCACCCTTATCAGAAAACTCTTAAGGGTATAGGCTGATAATCTGCTAAGAAAGTGAAGTTCCCTGTTTCTCATGAAAAAAATGCTTAATTCAAAAATAATAAATAATTTACACAAAGATGTTTAATCCAATAACCATAATTCCGTTCGCTGGAGTGAGCGGCAGGTAATATTATTAAAATCATTCCTTTCCCAATTGTCCTGTGGCTTTCAGCCATACAGTTTCTTTTATTTTGAAATCGGCTTTGGAATCGATAAGCTCGCTGAAAGAGAGCTGCCAGTTGGTTTGCGCCATCAGCAGTTCGGTAATTGTTTCCATGCCTACTTCGTAATTGTCGCGGGTTACCCGCAGGTTTTCCTCTGCCTGCTCCAGCGCAATTTCGTTAAGCTGAATGCGCTCCCAGGCCAGTTGCAGGTTCAGCCAGGCTTGTTCGGATTCCAGTTGCAGCAGTTTTTTGGTTTTTTCCAGCTCCAGTTCGGTTATCTCCTTATCAATTTTCGTGGCATTGATCTTATTCATTCCCTCGCCCCAGTGGAACAGCGGAATTTTCACCGAAGCCAGCACATTCAGGCTGGTATTGGAAAAATCAGTGCCGCTGAATTCGATTCCCCCGATATGGTTGTACCCGGCCTGGATACCTGCCGTGGGCAGAAAATCAGCTTTTGTCATACGGATTTGCTGCTCCTGCAAATCGATGTTTTTCTGCAGCAAGCGGTACTCGGGCCGCCGGGTGAATGTTTCGCCTCCGGCGGCCATTCCTGCCGGCCGGTTTACTGAAATTGTGGTATCTACAGCCATAATTTCAGTATTGAACGGCAGACCGGTTACGCGGCACAAATCCATACGGCTTAATTCAAAACCGTTTTGTGCTTTTTGCAGATTGAGAATTGCTTTATTGTACTCCACCCGAGCTTTCAGCAGTTCATTACGACCCGACATGCCAACTTCGTGGGCATCCTGTGCTTTTTTAACCAGCTCGGCAAGCATGTCCACCCCCTGCTGTGCCAGTTTGACTTTTTGAAAAACCGATATATAAGTCCAATAAGCATTATCGGCTTCTGCAACAGCGTTCATCTGTTGCAATTTTTTATTTTCGCCGGCCATTTCAATTCCAACATCAGCCATTTTGTTGCCGGCGTTTATTTTGCCGCCGGCATAGACAGGCTGCTCTATTGCCACTCCTGCAAGGTAAGCCCCGCTGAGGCTCACATTCAAAGGCATCCAGGCATACATACTGAACAGCGGATTACCATCTGTTCCCATTACCGGCTGTCCGGTTACCGGGTTCATCATGATGTTCGGCTCCAGTTCACCAGTTTGCAGATTGGGTTTTTGGGTTGGCAATATAAGCTCCATCTCGAAATCCTTATCCTGATAAATACCGGTTGCTGTTGCCGAAAAAGAGGGTAACCTAAGCGTTCTGACCGCTGCCTTTTGTGCCTCGGCCTTCTCCAACTGTTTACCTGCTATTTTCAGGGTTTCATTCTTCCGGAGAGCCAAATCCCGGACCTGCTGCAGGGTTAAATGCTCCTGGGCTGCCACCTGGACCCGCAATATTAAAAAAATAAATATTAACATATAATTGATCGTCTTCATGATGCTATTTCTGTTCTGTTTTCATCTTTTTCAATTCGTTTCACGCCATAAAAAGAGGCATATAAAATGGGCACAAAAATCAGGGTGATGAGAGTTCCGACCAGCAAACCGCTGATGATGGCCACGGCCATACTTACATACATGGGGTCGGTGAGCAGCGGGATCATTCCCAGGATGGTGGTAAATGAAGCCAGCAGCACCGGCCGGGTACGCGAAATGGTGGCATTTATCAGGGCATGGTATTTCTCAACGCCCTCTGTAATAAGTGTTTCTGCCTCATCGAGAAGTACAATGGCATTTTTTACAATCATGCCCATCAGTCCGAAGGAGCCGATAATAGCCATGAACGTAAACGGTTGTCCGGCCAGAATCATTCCCGGAACAATACCGATGAAGGCCATGGGGATGCAAAATATAACGATAAGTGGTTTCCTGAAATCGTTAAAAAGCAGGATGAGTGTGAGGAGGATAATCATGATGGAGACGGGCAGGTACCTGAAAATGTTGCGCAGCGCATCGCCCTGCAACTCATGTTCGCCTACCCAAACTGCCTTATACCCGTCGGGCAGCTGAATGTTTTCAATATCTTTCAGCATGGTTTTTCGTACCAGGGCCGGACTGTAACCATCGATAGGTTCGCACTGCACCTGTAAAGCGCGTTGTCCGTTTACCCGGCGAACCACCTGTTCCTGCCAGTCGAGGCCAACTCCTTGAGTAAGGGCGCTTAACGGCACCGGACTGACCAGTTCATTGGTCAGTTCGCCGATGGATTTCACACCGGTCAGGAGTTCCCGAACCGTATTTTCATTTACCCCCGAAAGATTGGGCATCATGCTCCAAACCGGAATGTCCTCCAGGTCTTCAATCCTGGAACCGTCGTTGTTTCGCAGTTTCATTACAATGCCCACGCGGGCCTGACCTTCAAAATATTCCCCGATGGGAAGTCCGTCGGTGGCGGCAAGAATGGCGTTGCTCATATCGGAGCGGGTGGTGCCTGCTCTTCGTGCTGACTGCTGCACATAATTTGCGGTCAGTGCCTGTCCCGTTGGCTCCCAGTCATCCTCAATGGTATAGGGGTCGGCATACGGATTGTTCCGGAATATTACCTGTGCCTGCCGGCTTAAATCACGCAGCACAGCCGGGTCGGGACCGGCAAATTCGACCTCCACCGTGTGGGAGGCTTTTACCGAGAGGTTGTACTTTCGAATCCGGGTACGGGCATCGGGAAAATGGTCGTGCAGGTACTCGCTCAGTAACGGTTTCATCCGTGTCATGGTTTCATAGTCCTCAAAATTCACAATCAGTTCACCGTAATTATCGGCTGCTTCGCCCATGGGCCGCACCAGCGCATAGCGCGTTGGCGTTTGCCCGTGGCTGGTTACCACCTTTTTTACTTCTTCCAGCGAAAGCAGGTGTTCCGTAATCTGGTGCAAATCTTCGTTCACCTTTTGCGGTCCGAAGCCTGCCGGAAGCCGGTATTCAATGTAAACCTGGTTGTAGTTAAAATCGGGAAAAAAGGTTTTTTTAATGTTGCTGAAATTGAAAGCGGCCACTGCAAGCAGTAAAACAGCAACAATCAGTGTAACCGTTTTGTAGTGCAGCAGCAGGCCCAGAATATTCCTGAACTTGCGGTAAGCCCAGCCCTGGTAAAGCTCCCCGCCCTCTTTTTTCTTTTTTCGTTTCAGTAATTTTTCAGCAAACAGCGGCACCTGCGTCATGGCCAGTGCCCAACTGATAAACAACGAAATGCAGAGCACCACAAACAGGTCGCGGGCATACGTTCCGGCGGCATCCTTCGAGAGATAAACAGGCAGGAAGGCAGCCACTGCAATGAATGTGGCGCCAAAAAGCGGCCAGGCTGTTCGTGTTGCCGGATGGATGAGCGCCTTTTTCCGTTTTACTCCTTTTTTCAAATCCACCAGGATGCCGTCGATGACCACAATGGCATTGTCAACCAGCATTCCCATGGCCACAATAAAAGCCCCCAGTGAAATACGCTGCAACGTACCGCCGGCAGCCAGCAAAATAGGAAAAGTGGCCAGAATGGTAAGCAACAAACCCGTTCCAATGATGAAGCCGCTGCGAAAACCCATGGAAACCATCAGCACCAGAATAACAATAAGCACCGAGGCAATCAGATTCCACATGAACCCATTGATGGCATCACTTACCAAATCGGGTTGGAAAAACACCTTTTCAAATGTGTAGCCTGCCGGAATGTTTTTTTGCAGTTCGGCCAGCCTTTTTTCAACGCGCTTCCCTACCTCAACAATGTTCTCACCCGATTCCATGGAAAGTGAAATGGCAATGGCGTTTTTGTTGTTCAGAAACATGGTATTCCGGGGAGTTTCGGTGTAAACTTCATTCACTTCGGCAATATCCGAGAGTTTAAAAAGGCTGCCGTCGAGGCCTTGTATCATCACGTTGGCCACATCTTCGGCACTGGCAATTTTCCCGTTCACCGAAATACCGAGTTGCTGATTTCCTGTTTGCAAAGTGCCGGGGTAAACCGTTGCATTTTCAGTCTGCAGCGCCGCCATCACCTGAAACGGAAAAACGCCCGGTTCGCCCATTTTCGACGGATTGAAGACTATTTCGGTTACCGGCTGCTGCTCTCCGTAAATTTCCACCCGGGCAACCCCTTTTACGGCCAGCATTTCGCGTTTGATGAACCGGGCCATTTGGCTCATCTCCCTGTATGAATAGCCGTCGGCGGTCATGGCGTAAAACATGCCATAAACATCGCCAAAATCGTCGAAAACCATAGGAGGCTGTGCGCCCTGAGGGAGTTTGACAACCACTTCGTTCATCCGCCGGCGCAGGAAATCCCAGCGTTGTTCAATCTCATCCTGCGGCACGGTAAGTTCCAGCATCACCGTAACCATAGAAATATTGGGCATCGATTTCGAGCGGATGGTTTCCACATCGCCCAGAGTGTTCAGCTCCTCTTCGATGATGTTGGTCACCTGCATCTCCACTTCGTGTGCCGACGCGCCCGGATAAACGGTCACAATCTGTGACATCATCACCACCAGCTCCGGGTCTTCCAGTTTACTGATGGAGCGAAATGCCAGAATACCCCCGGCAACCATACAAATCAGCAAAAACCATATGATGGCCTTTCTGCGGAAAGTCATTTCAGTAAGGTACATTACAGAAGCCCTCCCACGTTGGTTTCTGAAACCGGCGCCAGCGGTTCCACTTTGTCGTTTTCATTCAGGCTGTTCACTCCGGCCGTCACCACCTGTTCGTTTACCTGAACTCCGCGGGAAATGCGAATGCGGCCATCGCCTGTCAGCTTGCCTGTTTCCACCTCGCGTTTCTGTACGGTTCCGCCCGGCTGGTAAATCCAGACGTACGTTTTGCCCCCTTCACTGAACAATGACGGTAAGGGCACACAGGCCAGCGGTTCGGCATCGTTATCGTACAAAACCGTTACCTGAACGTCCATGCCGGACGCCAGACGGGGCTGGCTGGAAGGATTAAGGCCGAGCTGCACTTTGTACAACTGGTTGTTGCCGGCTTTTTTGCTGTAGCTGAGCAACTTCAACGAAAATGACTCATCTGACAGATCGGGCTGGAGCGCTGAAAATGACACGATGTCATCACGGTTTATATACAGGGAAACAGGAATGTCCACTTCCACATGGAGTTGACTCACGTCAATAACAGATACTACCGGCATTCCTGCATCCACCAGTTCGTTTTCTATAAAATTCACTTTCTGTATATAACCCGAAACCGGCGCCTTCAATTTGGTATCGCCCAACTGATCTTTGGCATTCTTAAGATGAGCCTCCACCATTCTCAGTCCCGACACGGCTTTATCGTAGTCGTTGCCTGCAACACTCTGACGGTTATGAAGCTCAATTACACGGTCGGCTTCAGCTTTTACCTGGTCGTGTTGTGCCTGTGCTGCCGCCAGTTGCACTTCGTAATCGCGGGTGTCCATCTGCGCGACCACCTGCCCTGCCCTTACATAGTCGCCCTCTTTTACCAGAATTTTTTCAATAGGGCCGGCTACCCTAAAGGCCAGATTGATCTCATTAGCTTCTTTTATTATCCCGGGGAAGTGTTTTATCAGGAGAGAATCGGCCTCTCTCACCGGTTCAACCTTCACTTTACGGATCATTTCGCTTTGACTGTTGTTTTTTCCGGCACATCCGGCCAACATTAAAAAACAAAAGACCAGAAATAAACTATTTTTAATAATTTTCATGATTAATTTTTTTATATAGTACATCAATGAAAAGGCAGTAACTATTTCACATTTAATCCGTTCGCTCAGGCTAACGGCAAGGGGGAAGGCAATGAACTTATGATACGGCTGCATCAGGCCTTATCCTTTGCCGTCGGATTGCTCAGCAATGAAAAACAGTGACAAGTTAAACAGATGTCCGACTGTCAGAAGAAAAAAAATTACTGAAGTGACAAAACAGGTGATTGAAAGGTTTTTATCTCAGGGGTAAATGCAAAATCCTGTCAGGAAATAGGTTCCTTAGAACTTCTGAACTTTTCTATGGCTTCAGCAGTCCACCGTCAACTATAATCCCGTGCCTGCCTCCCCGTCGCTGCCCGGTGCGGGGGCTACATTTTGCTTCATATTATCTGATAAAAAATCACTATTAAATATAACCTTTTGCCTGCAAACAGGAGTCAACTATACTTACAAATTATATATCCCGGATTAAGCTGATATTAATTAATCCGCTGTTTACCGATAATAATACCCACTTTACAGAAAACTTTTATAGTTTTTTAAGTTTTCACATATATTTGTGTCCAAATTTTTTTAAATGGAAATACGGGATAAAATTATTGAGGAAGCATTAAGTCAATTTCTCACTTATGGCATAAGAAATGTCACAATGGACAACATCGCAGCAAGTATTGGAATTTCAAAGCGCACTATTTATGAAATATTCAAAGATAAAACAGAACTTATTCACTTCTGCATCAAGCATTTACAGCAAAGCCATGAGAAGAGAAATCATGAAATTATTTCCACTTCACGCAACGTAATTGACACTATTTTCACCTTTATGAGGGAAGGAATAAAAAACATGTCTTCCATCAATCCCGTTTTCTTTATGGACATGAAAAAATTTTATTCCTCCACATGGAGATCACTGGCAGAAGAAAACGAAAAAATTGTTTTGGTTCTATCTAAAAAATTATTGAAACAGGGAATTGAGGAGGGTCTGTTCAGAAGCGATATTAACATTCCAATCGTAGCAAAGCTCTTTCATGAACAGATGAAACTTCTTGCTGATGAAAAGGTTTTTCCTCGTGATGAATTCAATTATGCAGACCTTTTTCAAAGCCTCACTATTAATTTCATGCGTGGAATTTCCACACAGAAAGGAATTGAAATTATTGAATCAAATTTATAAAATGAAACGAGCATGATTGTAAAATCACCCAAGAGAATTATTAAAATGCACGCGAGTTCCATAATATACCTTTAAAAATAAACAATTATAATCATATGGATAATTACAGATAAAATATTCAATTTTAATCATATGGAAAAAAGACTAATAATTACATTTATTTTATGTTCCATGTTATTTGGTGTTACCGGTGCACAAGAGGTATTGACACTTGATCTTAAGGCTGCCAAAGAACATGCGTTGAACTATAACCGTACAATTAAAAGTTCCGGACTTGCAGTTGATAAATCGCAGGAGGCTCTGTGGGCAACTATTGCTACCGGATTACCACAGGTCAATGCTACAACAGATTACAGCAATGCAATGGGTGCAAAGATCAGCATTCAGTTTGACGAAAACCTGCCTGCAACCGAGATCCCGATCAAGCCCACCAGCAACTTTAACCTGCAATTGGGCCAATTACTTTTTAACGGAAGCTACATCGTAGGCATACAAACGGCAAAACTGGCCCAAAAACTTACGGAAAAAAACCTGGAAAAGACAGAGCAGGATGTGGTCAGCCAGGTGGTTGAAAGCTATTACCTGGTATTAATTTCGGAAGAGTCGCTTAAAATACTGCAAAACAACACCGAAAACCTGCTCGATATTTACCGGAAAACAGAACCCATGGTAAAAGTTGGCATTATTGAAAAAGTAGAGCTCGACCAGCTTTCGGTGCAGGTAAATTCTCTCGACAATGCAGTCAGATCGGCCGAACGGCAATATGAAATGGCCAAAAACCTGCTGCGCGTGCAGTTGGGTGTTTCGGCAGAAACAGAACTGGAGCTTATCCAAAGCTTATCTGATTTTTTGCCCGAGGATTTTTTGTCTGGTTTTGAAAGCGATTTTTCACCGGATCAAAACCTCGATTACCAGTTGGTTGAGGTTCAGGAAGAAATGACCGAAAAGCAAATCAGAATGCAGCAGGCCGGATATTTGCCAACTGTAACAGGGTTTTACAATTACACCGAAAAAATATTGAAGCCTGCATTTGACATGTCCCCTAAGCACATGATCGGACTGCAGATGAATATACCTGTTTTTTCAAGCGGAGAGCGCAGGTCGAAAGTGAGACAGGCAAAAATTGACCTGGAAACCACCCGAAACAACAAGGCGCTGCTTGAAGAGCAGCTGGATATCCGGTTCAGGCAGCTTCAGTTTAACCTGAAAAATGCCCTGGAAGGTTATGAAACCCAGAAAAAAAATGTTGAAGTATCACGCGAAGTCTATCAGAATCTGAAACGCAAATACGAACAGGGGATGATATCAAGCCTTGAACTGACAACAGCAGATACCAATTATCTGAAAGCGGAGTCTGATTACCTGATGTCATTACTGGAAGTTCTTCAGGCCAGAAACGAATTAAATACACTAACCGGCAATATATTGAACAATTAAAAGAAAAACCATGAAGCATATTAAATTTCTGACAATAACATTTGCAGCATTAGCTTTGAGCTCTTGTATGCAGGGTACGAAGAAGGATCAACCGGATCAGTCATCCGAATCCATTAAAAAAGAGAAGGTAAAAGTCATGGAACTTCAATACCGGACGGTTGCACGGTCGGTAGAGTATCCGGCCACACTTGAAGCTTATGAAGAGGTACACATGGTACCTGCCTCTCCCGGACGTATTGAAGAGATCCATGCACAAACAGGAGACCGTGTATCAAAAGGAACCCCTCTGGTACAGATGGATCGCACACAACTGCATCAGGCAGAGATACAGCTGAAGAATTTAGAACTTGATTTCAGAAGGCTTGACACACTCGCCAAATACGGAAGTATTGCTCAACAGCAATATGACCAGCTTAAAACACAATATGAAGTTGCCAGGTCTAACGTAGAATTTCTCAGAGAAAATACCATGCTGCCGGCGCCATTCAACGGAGTGATCTCAGGCCGCTATTTCGAACCCGGCGAGATGTTTTCAGGAACTCCCAATACTCAGGCCGGCAAAGCCGCTGTACTTTCTATTGTGCAGATCGACAGGCTGAAAGCAATAGTTTCCATGTCAGAAAAATATTTCCCTATGGTTAAGAATGGCATGGAAACATCTGTAAAAATGGATACCTACGGAGAGAGAAGTTTCACAGGAAGAGTTTTTCGTATCCACCCGACAATAAACCCTATGGATCGTACATTCAAAGTGGAAGTATTGCTTAATAACCGTGAGAATCTGCTACGGCCGGGAATGTTCAGCCGGGTAACATTTGACCTTGATGAGGAGGAGGCTATTCTGCTTCCATCGATTGCTGTTTTGAAAATGCAGGGATCTAATGACCGGTACCTGTTTGTGAATCAAAACGGTAAGGCCAAAAGAGTCTCTGTTACTATCGGGAAACGATACGATGACGACATTGAAGTATTTTCAGATGAGTTGGAACCGGGCATCCATGTTATTGTTACCGGACAGGCACGTTTGCTTGACGGTATGCCGGTTGAGGTGGTCAATTAATTTTCTGCGGTCAGCAACTTCACCATAAAAAGAATAATAGAA
>CAZBWK010000117.1:0-11129 GCA_964495655.1 uncultured Prolixibacteraceae bacterium
TACGACCTACGGATTAACAGTCCGCCGCTCTAACCAACTGAGCTACTAGGGAATTTATTTACTTTTTATCCTTGCGCCTTTATTCCTTGCGGGCCTGATGACTAAGAACCTAGGCTAACCATTAGGATAAAATCTATTTCAATGATCACTTATTTTTGAAAAGCGATGCAAAAATAACAGCTTTTCAGTAAAGAAAAAATTTTTTTATAAAAATATTATTTCCGTTGAATGTTTTAAGTTGTATTAATTGATGCCTGGAATTGTTTATTAGAACATAAGTCAGCTTGTTTTTTTAAATAATTCTTGAAGCTTTTTTTATTTTTGACACTATTTTATTAATTTTGAAGTAAGAAGAACGATTATATAAGAGGTATTACATAATAATTATATGAACAAAAGTTACATTGTTATCTGCATTCAATTCTACCTGACATTAATCATATCTTCTGTTTTTATTGGTTGTCAGAAGGAGGGAGATAATTCTGAACCTGAACCGGGTGAACCTGTTGAGATCATTTTTGAAGTTACCAATCCCTCTGAAACAGGTGCATCAGACGGATCTGTAACCACAGAAATTACCGGGGGTGTGCCCCCATTTAGTTTTCTGTGGTCTAACGGTGCAAAAAGCCAGAATGTGGAAGAGTTGCCGGCAGGAATGTATGCTTTGACCGTTACCGACAGCAGGCAAGAGGTTGCCATTGACAGTGTGGAGCTTATTGATGTTCTGATAGATGTTGACGGTAATATTTACACTATAAAAAAGATTGGAGAACAAGTATGGATGAGACAGAACCTGCGCGTTACTCATGCTTCTGATTCAACTGATATTGAAAGTTATGTTTATAATGATGATACTACCAATGCTGCAGTATATGGCCGATTATATACGTGGAATGTTGCAATGAATGGCTCCAAAGAGGAGAGTGCCCAGGGAATATGTCCGTGCGGATGGCATATTCCTTCTGATGAGGAATTTAAAATTCTGGAAATGTATCTGGGCATGTCACGGCAACAGGCTGATTTGGGGAACACATGGAGAGGTTCTCCTGTTGGAACCAGATTAATGGAGGGCGGTGATTCAGGATACGATGCAAAAATATCAGGAAGGTTTGTTTATGGGCGCTACGGTTATTTGCACGGTTCTGAATATGTTTGGACCTCTTCGGAATATAATAATAATGAGGCATGGAGACGTTGTCTTTCTCCCGGTGATTCAAGGGTCGGCAGGTATGCTACATTTGGTAAAGGGGCAGGGTTCTCTGTTAGATGTGTCAAGGATCAACAAACCACACAATGATATAGTCATGAAACAAATATTTTTTTTGTATATTTTTGTTATCACCCTCTCTTTTTGGAATTGCAGTAAGTCGGACGATGCCGAACCGGAAGGGGAGTTGGTATTTCATTCGCTCGTTTCGGAAAAAGATACAATTGCCCTGGGAGAACAGACAAAAATAACTGCTACCGCTACGGGAACAAACCTGGAATATGTGTGGTCTGCCGATGCAGGGCTTTTAAATTCGACTGACAAACCCTATCAGGTGCTCTTTTCTGCCGGCGAGTGTGAACTGGGTATAAGAAAAATTACATGTAAAGTATCGAGTGGCAGTCAATCTGAAACCAAAGATGTGCATATTGTTGTTTATGATTAAACTGAAGATTATACTATTTACAGGACTTATTGCTCTTTTGCCGTTTTTTTTACGGGCACAGTGCCTTTCTTCTGTTAATCCTGTGGGAGGAACGAATAATCTTCTTGTTCTTGAAAAGAATAGTTTCAGAGTCATTTCTTTTTATAAATACGGACAAAATAGCCGCTATTTTGAAGGATCTGCCCCTTCTGATTATAAATATATTAATGATGCTAATTATAATTACCTGTCAGCCATTATAGGATATGGCCTCACTTCAAAGCTGTCACTGGAAACGGAGACAGGTTATTTTTTTAATAAAACTTACAATTACCAAAACTCTCCTGATCCCCATACCGGCAAAGGGTTTTCAAATATAGTTTTGTTGATCAAACACAGTATTTACACTGATCATATAAACCGGTTTTTTATTACCGGGGCAGCAGGCCCTAAAGTGCCTTTCTCTCGCAATTACCAGCTGGTAAATAATATACAGCTTCCTGTAGAAGTACAGCCTACGATAGGAGCTTATGGCGCTGTATTTAGTGTCTCATTTGTGAAAGAATATTCTGAAAGCGGTATCCGGTATTTTTTAATAAACAGGCTGGAAACAAATACAACTAATAAATACAATTATAAATTAGGCACATCACTATATAATTCACTTTATCTTTCCAAACACTTAATGTTCTCATGGCTAAAAGGTGACTGGACTGCAATTGTCCAGCTGCGTAATGAACTTCGTGCACCTGATAAACTGGCTGATGAAATAAAAGCTTCCTCCGGAAGTACACTTTTCTTTGTTTCACCACAAATAAATTATGTTGCTAAAGGCGACTGGTATATTTCGGGCATGGTTGACTTGCCTGTTTATCAAAATTTTAAAGGTACACAGCTGGCTGCAGGAACCGGATTAACTCTGATCGTTTCGAAAACTTTTATACTTTAGACTGAGAAAATCAATTGTAATTCATCCGATCACAGATTATTTCAGCCATTGCTTTTATCCACAGATCACCTGAGTTCAGGCAGCTGACCAGCTGAAGTTCTTCTCCTCCTGCTTCTTTGAAGAGCTTGTGGTAATCTTCCCCGATCTCAATAAGGGTTTCAAGGCAATCTGCGACAAATGAAGGAGCTGCAACCAGTATTCGTTTATAACCCTTGCTTAAAGATTCCAGGAGTACAGCATCAGTAAAAGGCGCCATCCAGTTTTTTGAGAGTCTCGACTGAAAGGCAACAGTATAGTCTTCTGCACCAAGTTTCAACTCTTTGGCCAGCAACCTGGTTGTACCATAGCAGGCTGCACGGTAACAATGATTGCCGTAGTCTGGCATGTACTGATCACACTGACAATCTGCCGGACTGATACCAGGATGGCATTTTTCAAGGTGCCGGCAGGGCAAACCGTGATATGAAAATATTATATGGTCGTAAGAAGAGGGAGGGAATTTGCTTATCTCCGCAACAAAAGCTTTAATAAACAGGGGATGGTCGTAGAATTGATCTTTTATTATCAGCCTGACATCCAGTTTTCTCTTCCTAATCTCTTTGTTAACGGCTTCAATCGCTGTTCCTGTGGTTGACATAGCATATTGGGGGAAAAGCGGCATGACAAAAAGATTATTGAAACCTCCTGCTTCTATCTTTGTTATAGCTTCCTTATAACCGGGATTTCCATAGCGCATGGCTGGAAAAACTTTAATATTTACTCCTGGCAATTTTTCGAGCTTTTCTGCCATCTCTTGCGAATAGATGATCAGCGGAGAACCTTTCTCAGTCCATAACCGCTTGTAGAGCTGTGTTGACCTGAATAACCTGAAGGGTATAATTATTAAATTGACCAATAAGGTTCTTAAAGGCCAGGACAGGTCAATAACCCTCTTATCGTTTAAAAATTGTGTGAGGTACTTCCATACCTGCCATAGTTTTGGCTTATCCGGGCTTCCCACATTGAGAAGCAAAACGGCTGTTTTACCGGCTGTCATTTTTTTTGGCAGTTAATTGATTAGCAATACTTTTTCCCTGTTTTATACGGTCAGCGATTCCGATGCCATCCCTTATATTACCCGCCAGCAGCAGTCCGGGAAATTTTTCTTCAAGCCTTGAGATGACTTTCAACTTTTCGGCCGACTCACGGCCATATTGCGGTATAGCATGTTTATATCTGAATATTTTAAACAGATCGGGACTGAATTCCTGAAGATTCAGCATCTGTTTTAGTTCATCTTCTACAATTTGTTTTATTTCATCATCTGATAAACCGGCCATTTCCTGCTTTCTGACACCTCCCAGAAAAACTGATAACAGTGCACCATCCAAGGGCGCTCTGCTCTTGAGGAATGAAGAAATGAACAAAATACCCAGAATGTTACGGTTTTCAATATAGGGGACAAGTCCACCGAATGCTTTAAGCTGCAAACCGTTCCACTTTTTAAATCCTAATGATACCTGCACCACCTGTGAATATTCCATTTTATTGATAACCTTTATCTCTTCTTCCGGGATAAAAGGGAATAAATTTTCCAGTTCATAGCTTCCGGTTGTTGAAATTACATGAGTGAATTTATGGTTATCCTGATTTGAAACGAATTCCTTGCCGTCATATCTAAATTGAAGTCCGGCACATCCTGTCTCTATCTTCTCTTCCCCGACATTTTTAACAAGTGCATTTATAAGGTTATTCAATCCGCCTTCAACTGAAAAAATCTCTTTAGTTACTTTTTTATCATTTTCATCTTTAGGTTGCAAAGCTTTTTTAACTGCCCCTCCGATAAAGCTGCCATAGTCCTGCTCTAACCGGTATAGTTTAGGGAAAGCATATTTTGTTATGAGCCTTGCGGGATCTCCGGAGTAAATACCCAGTATAAAGGGATCAATAGCATAATCTAAGAAGCTTCTTCCCATTCTTCGCAACACCATTCGGGCCAGAGTTTCATCCGGATCACTGCCTTTTTTACGGAAAGGTTCAGCTAACAACCGCAGTTTATCGCTAAAAGAAAATAACGGAGTTTTTATTCCTGAAATCAATCCTGACGGGAGAAGTTCCCACCGGCCGTTTTTCCAGATCCACCTTGCTTTGGCAGTCTCATCCGCCACCTCAGCTTTGCAGTCATTACCCATATCTTCTAACAGCTCAACTGCTTCCATCCGGGTGAGCACTCCTGTGTTCGGACCCGCTTCAAGAACAAAACCATTTTCAGATATGGTTTCAATAACACCTCCCGGACGGTTTGATTTTTCGTAGACCCTGACATTTGTACCGTATCTGGTAAGATAATAAGCAGTGGTAAGTCCGGATAAACCTGCCCCAACAATTGCTACGTTCATATTATTTTGTTTTAATGTCATACACTGTTTTTGTCCTCTCAGCAGGGAGGCTTTATAAACACCGGCGTTTTACAGAGACCGCGAAAAACGCCCGGTTTCACTCTTTAATTGCGTATCGAACTTCGAAGCAATGACCCTGATAAAAAATCTGCCTTTTTCTGTGACTCTGAAAATTTCGTCACTATCAGTTATTAATAATCCGTCTTTTACAAATTCTTCAAATTCTTTTTTCCTGTAACCAATAATCCTGTGTATTTTTTCCACAGGCATTTTAAAAATATCTCCTGTTTCCTGAAGCGATAGATATTCATTACACATTATCTCGGTGATGACATGCCTTATTATTTTTTCATCCCGGGATACCTTGTATCCTTTAGCAGTGGTAAAAATCCCGTTGTTAATTGTTTCTGAATATTTTAACGGATCTTTATCGTTTTGTGCATATATACTTTCGAGCTGACTGATACCCGTTGCTCCGAACGCATATACCTGTCCGGTAGTTTCACGGGTGCAGTAACCCTGAAAATTACGGTGCAGTTTACGGTTTTTCAGGGCTATGCTAAGTTCATCGTCATTTTTTGCATAGTGGTCAAGGCCAATAGGGGTATAGCCGTTTGCTGTCAGTATTTCATACCCGGCTTTAAACATTCCCAGTTTTTCTTTTGCTTCAGGTAATCCTTTCGATTCAAGAATTTTTTGTGCTTTTTTAATCCATGGCACATGTGCATAGGAAAAGGTTACCAGCCTGTCTGGTGATAACTGAACAGCCTTTTCAATGGTCTCTGAAAAGGTTTTTATTGTCTGAAAGGGCAGTCCGTAAATAAAATCAAGATTAATGCCTGTGCCCTCGTAACTTTTTATCTCTGAGACGATCTCATCTATTGGAATTTCAGGAGCATCGCGATTTACATTCGCCAGTACATCTTCTCTGAAATCCTGTATGCCAAGGCTAAATCGGTTAAAACCGGCATTTATCAGTTTCTTTATATATAATTTATTCAGCAGTGCAGGATGACACTCAATAGCTATTTCAGGCCTTGTGATAAAAGAAAAGTTATTATTTATCAGCTCCATGATCTCACTTATAATACCGGCCGGCAGAGAGTTAGGGGTACCCCCTCCCCAATGAACCTGGGATACTTTTCGTGAAGGGTCAAGCAGTTTTTTCACCATTAATATCTCCTTCCTGACCGCATCTGTGTAGTTTTGAATCTTATTTTTATCGCGGGTAAGATGCGAATTGCAACCGCAGAAATAACATAATTTTGTACAAAAGGGTATGTGAATATAGAATGAGATATTTTCGGGCCATTCCCTGTTTGAATTTTTTATTGCCTCTTTATAGTCATCAGCCGTAAGGTCGCTGTGAAAACAGTTCGCAGGCGGATAGCTTGTGTATCTGGGAACAGGGAGGTTATATTTTGTTATCAGGCTGTCAGGAATTTCCATTTACGCTGTAGATATTATTTTTAAATAATAAAGGTATAAGAATTAATAACAAAAGCGCCAGCAGAATTTCTATAAAGAAAAGGCCTCTGTAGGCAATAATATCAGCTACCTTACCGCTCATAACTGCAATAAAGAGGCTGCTGATATGTGTAATCACAATTTGTATTGTAAAGTCGGTTCCCTCCCGTCCTTTTCTCACTATTTTCATTGCCAGGGTGTAGACAAATACTGATGACATAGCATAAGAACTCCAAAGCAGTGCAATACCAATATATATAAGATAAAGAGGATGATTGGTAAAGGTGAGAAGGAAAAAGAATGCTGCTGACATCAGATTAATGGCAGGGAATACCCAAACTGCTTTCATCAGGCCGATCCTGCGTATCAGTATCCCGGCCGGTATGGTCATAATAGTTCCACATGCTGTGCCGAAAATTCCGGATATAAAACCAATTTCTTTGATATCATAGCCAAGGTCAACCAGATAAGGTTTTATCATTGTAAGAATACCAATCAGTCCTGAATAGAAAAGTAACAATAATAAAAGATGGCCAACAATTTTTTTCTGTCTGAAGAAATGAATGAATTCAAGAGGTGATACATTTTTCCTGGATTTGACCGGAGCTTTTTGTTCCCTGGCCGGATACAGGGATATTGGTATTAATACAACAATCACAAAAGCAGCCAGGATGAAAAGTAAATATTTCCATCCCCAGTAGTGATAGATAACAAGCAACACTCCGCTGCCAATAAGGGTTCCCATAAAATTTCCGGCCGACTGCATGCTGTTGCCAAGGCTTCTCTCCTTCTCTTTAAGTATCAGTATTGCAAATGCATCAGTTGCAATGTCGTGTGTGGCTGATGCAAAGAATGCAATTACCATAAGTGCGATAATTGTGGTAAAGCTGGTTTCAAGATTAAAAAAACCTGTGGCAAAAATGATAAGGGCATAGAAGGATTCTGAGACTATGATCCATCGACGGTACTGACGGGTATTCTGACTTGTCCTGTCTACCAGCGGGGCCCATAAGAATTTAATTATCCATGGCAGTTTTATAAGCTGAAGGTACCCTATCGACTCCAGGGAGTAGTTTTCCATACGCATTATCACCGGTACTACAGTAGAGAAAAAACTCATAGGTATTGACTGTGCCAGGTAAAGGCTCAGAAGGGTAAAGTATTTGTTTGTTTCTTTTATCTTCATCTATATTAAAAGAATATCTTCAGGTTCAAACCCATTGTTACAGGTTTGCCTATCTGGACATAAGAGTTGCCAAGTGCCTGAAAGTAAAATGAATTATAATCTGTATTAAGGATATTTTTCCCCCAAAAGGAGAGGGCTATATTATTTTTCTCAAAGCTTATTCTGTGGTTCAGAAGTCCGTAATATTTCTGGAATGCCTCATTTGATTCGTGCCAGAAGTGTTTACCAAATCCGTTATAAGTCAGGTTTAATTTTATTCTGTCCAGCCAGCCCGATTTGATCTCTGCGATGTAGTTACCACCCGCATTGAAAGAAAATAACGGTACATAAGGCAGATAATTTCCGGAATAAATTTCACCGGCATTTTTTTCATATTCAATAAATTTTGCCTTGTTATAACCAAAAGCCAGCCATGTTTCCAGGTTCCTTGCGGGAAGAGTGGTTAGTTCCAGTTCAACACCTTTACTTTCAGATTTCCCTGCATTTGTCAGCATCGAGCCTGTACCGCTGGGTACTGTCTGGTAGATCTGCTGATTGGTCCAGTCGATATAAAAAACAGCAAAATTGGCATAGACTCTTTGCTGTAACCATTTTGCCTTCAGTCCTGCTTCATAGTTCCATGAATGTTCAGAATCGAACGAACGGTCTTCATAGCGCTCAAAGGTTGCATTAAAACCTCCCGGGTTATAACCTTTCGATACGGTCATATATGGTACAAGGTATTCGTTTATGATGTATTTCAATGCCACTTTCGGTAATATCTCGAAAAATAGCGTATCGCTGTTCACTATCTCAGCATTAATTTTATTACCATCAGGAAATTTATCATGGTTATAGTCAAGTGTAGCCTTCTCAAGGTCTGCCCTTATTCCAGCCGACAGTGAAAATTTGCCCAGATTAATTGTTGACTGGTGAAAGAAGGCAATGCCAGTGTTGATGTTATCATAAGTTTTTAAGTAGGAGTATTCAGAATAGGGTAGTTTGTATTTTACCAGTCCGTCCTGACCGTATTCCAAACCAACTGATTTGTCAAGTAACTGTTTAAAACCGAAGACTCCTGAGAGCCACTGAAAATCACTGCCGGTCGACGATTCAACTATTATCTCCTGCGCTATCATCTGAAGCTGCTGGTCCTGTGTTACGAAAAAAAGTGACTGTGGAGTAAAGTCCTGGTCTATCTCCTGTTCATCTTCAAGTATTTGCAGACTGCTCACAGCCCTTAAAGAGATATCTCCGGTTTTATAATTCAGGTTTATGCCGGCTGACAATAATTTTCTGTTGTAAATACTCTCTTTGTCATAACTGATATCACCGGCTTTCATTGTTTCATCGTTGAACAGGGCATAGGGATATCCACCCTGACGGCTGTCTTCATATTGAATATTTGCCAGTGCATTAAATTTTTCTGAAGGAGAAAAAAATGCTTTAAAACGGCCTGAGTAACTATTTACTTTGTCTACATCTGTCTGTGTGAACTGGTTTTTATAGAATCCGTCATTATGTCTTTGGTTCAGGCTGGTCGTGATTGCAAGTGAATTGCTAACAGGCTGGTTATGCGTTATGTTCGACCGTATTTGATTAAAGTTTCCGTAATCTACTGAAATATTGGTTGATTTATCTTTTCCCGGCCGGTTGGTGATCACATTTATAAGTCCGCCCATTGCATTCCTGCCGTAAAGGGTTCCCTGGGGCCCTCTTAGCACCTCTACTCTTTCTATATCATAAAAGTCAAAGTTAAAGGCAGCTTTTTCGAAATAGGGGATCTCATCAACATATAAACCCACCGAAGGAGTGTTTATCCGGTTACCTACTCCTCTTATGTAGACCGGAGATGTCAGTTTTGAACCGTAATCGGGCATAAAAAAGTTGGGAATGATATTGGATATATCTGTCAGGTTTTCAACCCGGTTATTCTCAAGTACCCTCTCAGGTACCATGGAGGCTGCAGCAGGTATATCAAAAATATTCCGGTTATATTTTGGCGACTTGATAATTATTTCATCGAGCCTGTAATTTTTAAGTGTGTCAGTCTCAATATTATCTGCGAATATATTTAACCGGAAAATCAGTATTGCTGTCAAAACAACTGCAAAGATTTTCATGTTCGTTTCCTATCAGTATTTTGAAATATTATGAATAAAAGGATAATGCTCTCAATAAGTCCGGATTACATGATCCGGATTTTGCATCATGCTGACGGAGGAGGCCGGGAGAAATTCGCAGGAAAAAATTCATCAGTTATCAACAGGTCATCGAACACCATAAAAGGTCCCGATCGTTCATTCTGTGAAAAGTTTTGATAATGATATTCCGGACTGTTGGCAGCTCCTGATTGTTCGTCCTGCTCATAAGTGAATTCGTAATAATTTATACCTGTTGTATATATAACAGACAGGCGGCTGTCTGTTTCTTTATGTACAGCCTCTTCTGCCGTATTGTTATGTACATTGAAAAAAAAGAAAAAGGCATAAAAAAATACAAAAGCTATATAGGGGAGGTGAGTTGAAAAAATTCCTATTGTAAACATATTGCTTTTGTTTTAAAGAGCTACAAAAATATAATAACCAGTTGCTAAAAAAAATTAAAACTAATATTTTTTTAATTGCAACAGTATTTATTTCAGGCGTTACCATTTACACGGAATTCCTCAGGCTCATATGCCTGGTTTCTGTAGAATGGTTCAAATCCTGCATTGCGTATTGCCACTTGAATTTCTTCAGCATTCATTATATAATTTGCTCCGGCTGCTGATACTACATTCTCTTCCATCATCACCGATCCAAAATCATTTGCACCGCCGTAAAGACATAGACTGGCAGTTTCTGTTCCTGCGGTCAGCCAGGATGCCTGCAGGTTTTTTATATTATTAAGCATTAATCTGCTGATTGCCACTAACCTGATGTAATCATTTGCGTTTGTGCGATTCCTGATACCTTCACTTTCAAGGACAGTTCCCTTATCCATGAAAGGCCATGGGATGAAGGTAACAAACCCGTAATGGCCATCAGGTTTTTCATCCTGAACCTCGCGAAGAGAGATAAGGTGCTGCACTCTCTCCTCTAAAGTTTCGATATGGCCAAACATCATTGTGGCGGATGTAACCAGGTTCATCTTATGTGCTTCCCTCATCACATTTAGCCATTCGTCTGTTTTACATTTTCCGGGTGAAATAATTTGTCTTACACGGTCGGAAAGGATTTCCGCTCCGGCGCCCGGCAGGCTGTCCATGCCCGACTCTGTGAGTTTTTCCAGGATTTCGCGGTAACTTATTCGCTCTTTTTTTGCAAGAAAAACAATTTCAGGCGGTCCCAGTGCATGTAACTTAAGGTTTGGGAAAAGAGATTTTAATTCAGCGAACAATGATTCATAAAAGCTGAGACCCAGGCGTGGATGAAGGCCTCCCTGCAATAATAACTGGTTGCCGCCTGCTGCTGTTAACTCCTCTATTTTACTTATATATTCTGAAACAGATGTGATATACTGCCGGGGATCATCAATTTGGCAATGGAAATTACAGA
>CAZBWK010000118.1:0-10711 GCA_964495655.1 uncultured Prolixibacteraceae bacterium
ATTAATTGTTTGGTTTGTAATATTATTTCTTTTAATGAATAATGATATTTTGTTAGTATGTATAAATCGTAATAGTCGCGTATGGTATTGCGCTCCGCGATGGTTGCCATTTTTAATGAAGCGATGGTTTTTGCCTTACACACTGCAATGTTATTGAAACGAAATGTGTGCTGATTTACTTTAAAAGGTATGGCTACAGCTCCGGTCGTGAAGAAAGTTACTTTTGCATTATTGATAATAAAGTCTATTTGCCAGGGTGCATCCTGCCGGATAATTTTGTAGTCAGGGAAAAGTTTAGCTACATTTCGTTTAATGGACTGTATATTTAGTTTCTCTGCATCGATAACGAAATCAAGATCTTCTGACATGTTATTTCCTATTTGCATAGCGAGTGCCGTACCACCAACAAGTGTATAGTCTTTTATAAAGCGGCTTTCACCCAGTTTATCCAATACAAGGAATGTTTTTGAGGGTATGAACTGCAGATTGATAACTGAATTATTCATCTCATTATAATTGTTTATTTTAACGGTATGAGATGGAACTCGTCGTTATAATGGTTACCCTGTGTGAGCACCAGCTCATGACTCGTTTCATATGATTAAATTAATTATTTTCAAAGGTATCATATGGGATTCGCAATTTTAATCATCACCTTGGGTGTAAATATTTTACAAGCTCGTTCAATACAAAAAGACTTGTTTCAGGAAATGAATGTGTTTAGCATATTTTTCTTTGTTTTGCCATTTTTCTATTGCATCAATTATGTTTTGTTTTGGGAGGAGTGCTGCAAGTTTTCTAAAATCGGTTATTTCTCCATAGGTGATCACTTGTTGAACCACTATACTCTCGGGCAAGTCAGCATTGATTTTATATGACCAAAAAATATGTTTTGAGAATGGAGCAATATTCATTTTTTTAACCTGTTTTGTCAAAATTAATGATTTTATTTAAATTATTGTAGGCTCATGAGGTAATCTATGTATCTGCATTATTTTTCAATTACCCTGAATTCATTATCTTAGCTGTATGAATGAGAAGCAAAAACCTGTATTCAACAAGCGCATCTTCTGGGATGTGAACTTTGATCAAATCGATTACGATGCCAAAGCAAATTTCGTTATTGAGCGGGTTTTCGAGCGGGGTGATGTGGAAGATATCAGGCAGTGCCGGTGGTATTACGGGGACGAAAAGGTAACAGAGGTTCTTCAGAATGCCAAATATTTGCCTGAACACCGTATACACCTGGCAAGTGCCGTAACCGGCAAATCATTAAATGAATTCAGATGTTATATACTGAGGCAATTGAATCCGGAACTTTTTCCGTATTAAAAGAGTTGATGCAAATTTCGTCTCTTCAATCATTTTCTTTGGTTGGAGGCACTGCATTGGCTTTGCGTTATGGTCACCGGAGTTCTGGCGCATGTTAAAGAAAACCAGAACTGCAAAACAGGCATAAAAATTGTCGGTCTATTTCAGAATTTCTTACATTTGATAAAAAAATAAATTGCTATGGAATCTTTAAGAATTGAAATAATAAATCCTAAAGCAAAACGGTTGCTTAAAAACCTTGCTGACATGGAATTAATCAAAATAAAAAAAGAAACGGTCAAATCCGATTTTTATGAATTACTTGACAAACTGAGGAGCCAATCTGAAAACACTCCTTCTTTAGACGAAATCACTAAAGAAGTTGAATCGGTCAGAAAAGCCCGATATGAAAAGTAAAAAAATTATTCTTGATACGAATCTTTGGATTAGCTTTCTTATCACAAAGGATTACAGCTTTTTAGATAAATATATTGAGAATGGAAAAGCAAGGCTCGTTTTCTCCGAAGAATTGATTCAAGAATTTTTAACAGTTGCCAAAAGACCAAAACTGCAAAAATATTTTACGGACAAAGACATTGAACACCTGCTTCACACCTTTGACAATTTTGGGATTTTAATAAAAGTAACTTCCCAAATAAAAATATGCCGTGACTACAAGGACAATTTTTTATTGAACCTGGCAGTTGATAGCAAAGCTGATTATCTTGCCACGGGAGACAAGGATTTACTGGGAATTAAAAATATAGAAAAAACCAAAATTCTTACAATCAGGGAATTAAAAGATAAACTTTAAAAAACACGACGCCATAACAATGTGCAAATGTAATGCGGGCTAGCGTGGTGTTCCAGCTTTTTCGCCTTGTTCAACCACCGCCAATACTTCTTTGACTGATGACAGTTTAAAAATAATATTTATCAAAAAGCCGGCCTGGCTCCGTGCAGGTTTGACAGGAAACCGTTTTAAAATCCTGTACTCCACTTGCACCAACCGTTAGGGCAAATTTATATCTGACACCGAAAACAATAAATGAGTTAAAATGAATTGTAAGTATGTATTTTTTATTTTCCTATTAGTGAGCGGATGTCAAAATAAGGTCAAAGAAAAAGAAACTATCAACAAGTTTGAAAAAATAAAAATCCTTGAAATACTAAATGAGAAAAGGAGTTCATGCAAACTCAGTTCCATTTCTGATTCAGTTAAAGAAATAATTCTTGAAACCACTGAAACATCTCTAATTGGTGAGATTAAAGACATTCAGTTTATAGGGACTAAGATTTTTGTATTAACAGATGAAGACATTATTGTATTTAACAACGATGGGAAATTTTTGAATACTATTGGGAGAAAAGGACGGGGACCAAGTGAATATTATTCAGTACCTGATTATACAGTATCCGCAGATTATGTCTTCATTCTGGACTATGGAAATAGAGTGGCAAAGTACAACAACAATGGAGATTTCAAAGAATATATCACCTTGCCCAAACAGGCATCAAGAATATTACTGATATCAAAAAATACAATGCTATTTTTTATTCCTGATTCTCAATTTGATAATGATGAAGAGATTTATAGCTGAATTGAAATAGACAATAATGGTACTACTCTAAATCAGGTAAAACCTTCTTTGCAAAGAAATTTAGACTCAAAATCTCGTTTAATTTCAAAGGATTGTAAGTAATTACCTCAGGTGATTCATTGTACCAGACTTAAACAAAAATCTTTTATATGCATTCGTTTAATTCCTTTATAAGTAGATGTTTCAGATAGTTCGTCTATTGTTACAACATACTTGGGGAAATTATCCCTGATCTCAAGTAAATTTCCAAATTCCCGCTCTATCGTTTGCTGATTTGTAAGCATATAAGCAACCTGGACATAAATTTTTTCTCCCGTTTTTTGTGCAATAAAATCAACTTCTTTTTTGCCTTCCACACCTATGGTTACTGTATAACCTGCCATTCGGAGGTGCAGATATACAATATTCTCCATAATTTTATGTATGTCGTTGGGATGATAACCCACAATTGCATTACGAATACCGGTATCTTCGAAAAAATATTTTTCTCCTATCTCAAATATTTTCTTCCCTTCAATTCCTGTACGTTTTACTTTAAAGATAAGGAACGAGGCTTCAAGATAACCAAGATAGTCAATGACGACCTGGGTTGAAATATTTATTTTTTGAGATTTGAGGTATTCACTGATCTTTTTTGAGGAAACGATATTGCCAATATTATCTGCCAGGAATGCAACTAAATTTTCTAAGAATTTCACATTTCTGATTTTATAACGGGCAATTACATCTTTAAGAAGTATTGTATTGTAAATACTTGTCAAATATTCAAAAGCAATTTGTATTTCCTTATCCAGATTGATCAGATAAGGAAGTCCGCCAAATTTTAAATAATTTTGAAAACTATTGACTTCATCAGGCAAATTATGAAATGTCAAATATTCTGAATAGCTCAGGCCAAATACTTTTATTTCTATGTATCTGCCACTTAAGTATGTTGCCAGCTCACCTGACAACAATCTGGCATTGCTAGCCGTACAATAGATATCATAATCCCCCCTTGTGGCAAGATCTCTTAATGTAATTTCAAAAGAGTCAATATCTTGAACTTCATCAATAAAAAGAGCTACCTTAACATTTTCTTTTACATTTTCTTTCAAATATCGAAAAAGGTCTTCTGAATTTGAAATACCTGAGAACTCGTGCAGTTCTTTGTTAATGTATATTATTTGTGTATCCGGACTATCATTTTGAATGATATCTCTTATCTGCATCAACAGATAGCTTTTCCCTACTCTTCGCTGTCCGGTTAATACTTTGATTAAAGATTTTTCAATGAAGGGTTTTATTTTATTAATATACAGTGGCCTTTTAATATAATCAGTCATAATTCAATTATAATTTAAAGTTATATCAAAAATAATAAATTCTTCAATTATAATTGAAACTTTATTTAAAAATTTAATTTCTTCAACTATAGATTTGAAAAAATACCCTAAAAGATATTAAAAAATGGGGTAAAGCTAATATTTCACCCAACCCCTTTACATGCCCAAGAACCAGCTAGCCAGGGAAAAATAGATCAGAATACCTGATATATCTGCCAGGCAGGTGATGAGGGGTGCACTTGCTGTGGCAGGGTCGAGTTTAAAATAGGTAAATATGAATGGGAGTGATAATCCCAGAATGCTTCCGACCAATACCGTAAAAACCATTGATAATCCGACTACCGTCATGATTTCAGGAGCCCTGAAACTGGCCACCAATCCTACTGCAACAGCCATTGTTGCCCCGAGCAGCAAAGCCACCAGCAGCTCTTTCCCGGTAAGCCTCAGCCAGTCCCTAAGAACTACCTCTCCGGTGGCAATTGAACGCACCATAAGTGTTGCCGACTGGGCCCCGGCATTTCCTCCGCTGCCGATCAGCAAGGGCAGGAAAAATACCAGTGAAACCATCGATTCGATTGTATTACCGAAACTTGCAAGGGCCGCTCCGGAAAATACATTCATAAATACCAGCGCCACAAGCCAGGGAATGCGCTTTTTATACAGAAGAAAAATTTTAGCTTTAGCCGGATTAAAAATCAGATCCTGAATAGATCCGAATTTGTGGAAATCTTCGGTAGCTTCCTCTTCTTCTACGTCCATCATATCATCGAAGGTGACAATCCCCAGCAATACCCCTTCAGCATTTATAACCGGCAGTGCTACCCTGTCATAATCGTGGAAAACACTAATAGCTGTTTCCTGGTCATCCAGCACATTGAGCGCCACAAACCGGTTGTCCATCAGATCCTGAATGGTTTGGTCAGCTTTGGCAAGCAGGATCTCCCGCAACCTCATTTCGTCAACCAATTTCCATTTTTTATCTACCACATAGATTACATTCATTGTTTCCGAGTCTTTCCCGAATTGACGAATGTGATCAAGTGCCTGTTCGATGGTCATTTCCGGTTTTACTGCAACATAATCGGGTGTCATCAAACGTCCAATACTTTCCTCGGGATATCCCAGTAACTGAATGGAAATTTTTCGTTCCTCGGGTGACAAAAGCTGGATGAGGCGTTGGGTTACCGGACCGGGCAACTCTTCAAAAAGTGCAGTACGGTCGTCAGGCGCCAGATCATTAAGCAGTTCTGCCAGCAGATGTTTCCTGTCGGCAAGGCCTTCTACCAGTTCCTGCTGTTTGTCATACTCCAGCCTGAAAAAGGTCTCGCGGGCTGTTTCGCGCGGAAGCAACCTGAAAAGGATAATATCGTCGCCTTCTCTCCTAAATTCTTCTATTAATTCAGCTATCTCGGCCGGATCAAGCATTTCAATTTCCTGCCGTAATATTTTCCATTGACGGGTGTCAATCAGTTCCTGAAATTCTTGAACCTGAATCATTACTTCTTCCATACTCTAAATTTTAAAGGATTCGAAAATGTGAGAATTGAACTTTAAATTACGGCAAGGTTATATATGATACATTGCCGCAACATATGGAACAGCTGACTCAGTTATAGGTGTGCCAGCGGAATAAAAGCAAGTAGAGTGGAACCGGGGGATAATAAAGTAATTGATTAGCAGTCTTCAGCATAATTTCGCCTCCTATTTTTTACACTTAAGAGAGGCGAATGGCGGGGCCTCCCTAAAGCAGGTTCTTAATTATTCTCTGTCTATGACACGGGCCTTCGTCCATGGGTTGTTACTTTTTAAAATTGCTGTGCAAATGTATTGTTTTTTTCTTTTAAATCAAACCGGAACAGGTGACGGAGAAATGATTAATTACACCATGATTGATAAAGCGCTGATTGTGTGGTATTTATCTTGCATTAACAATTTTTTGACTTCTACAATCCTTCCCGAATCCCGCTAAAGAAATTTATTAAATGATATTTCCTTACAGTCCGGATTTTTGTTTAAAATTTTCTATGCGGTTTTCCGGTATTTCCAGATGGCCAGGCCTAAAAAGGCAATGCCTAAAACTAACAGGGATAGAAATTCTTCCAGCAGATCATAAAATCCGGAACCTTTCAGGATGATCATACGGAGGATTTTCATAAAATAGAAGATCGGGTTAATGCGGTCGGCAATTTGCGCCCATTGTGGCATGCTTTCAACAGGGGTGAAGATTCCACCCATCAGGATAAAGGTCATCATGAAGAAGAAACTTACAAACATCAACTGCTGTTGGGTGTCGGTTATTGTAGAGATGAACAGTCCGAGTCCGAGGACACCAATGAGGTAAATACCTGCCATTCCGAATAAAAGCCACAGGCTTCCCACTATTGGCAGATCAAAAACCAGCCATGCGATAAATAATCCGAAGGCCAGGTCGAAAAGTGCAATTATCCAAAAAGGAACCAGTTTGCCGACAATAAACTGATATTTTTTCACCGGTGTAACATTGAGTTGTTCGATAGTGCCCATCTCTTTTTCACGCACCAGGTTCATACCCGACATGAACATTCCAATGATGGTTACCAGAATTGCCAAAATACCCGGCGCCATATACCATTTGTAATCAAGTTCACTGTTATACCAGTAGGATTCTGCGATTTTGACCTCTGACGGGGGTGTGAATTCAGGAATTCCTTTCCATTCTTCTATCAGGATTTTGTTGAACGAGGAGATTATCCGGGATGAGTATGCATAAATTAATTGTGCAGAATTGCCGTCAATTGCATTTATTAACAGTTGTAACTGCCCTTTATCATTGCGTACGAGATCACTTTCAAAACTGGCCGGAATAACCAAGACCACATCTGCAGTGCCGTTCAGTAATAGTTCATCCCCTTGTTTTTCATCCTGAACTCCATGAGCTACATTATAAAAAGGAATACCGTCAAATTTGGCTGTTAATTCGCGCGATGCAGATGACAGGTCTTTGTCAACCACCACCATGTCGATCTGTTTCATTTCAAATGTGGCCGCAAAAACCAGGACAAGCATCTGTAAGAGCGGCACTCCGAAGATCATGGGCAGCATGGTCCGGTTCCGGAATATCTGCCGGAACTCTTTTTGTATTATGTATAGAACTGTTTGCATAAAAATAACTATTCCAGTCTTACTTTAAATTTTTTAACACTCAACACAATAAAAAAAAGTGTCATTCCAATCAGTATTAATGTCTCTTTCCAGACAAAGAGCAAACCGGTTCCTTTCAGCATTATGGAACGTATGATAGTGATGAACCAGCGGGCCGGCATAATATGGCTGAGCCACTGTAATATTTCAGGCATATTTTCAATGGGGAAAATAAAACCCGATAAAATAATTGTGGGCAACATAAGTCCGATCATCGAAATGAACATAGCCACCATCTGACTTTTTGCTGCTGTGGAAATCAGGATTCCCAGGCATAACGCCATTAAAATGAACAGAATGGTTTCCAGCATAAGCAGAATGAAACTTCCGGTTACCGGAACGTCAAAAACAAACCTGCCGATGAGTACAATTACAAATGCATTTATTATGGAAAGGATCAGGTATGGCAACACTTTTCCGATGATGATCTGTGATGGCCTCAGTGGTGAAACCAGCAATATTTCCATTGTACCGAACTCTTTTTCCCGTGTGATTGAAATTGAGGTCATCATAGCAGAGATGAGCATTAAAATAAGGGCCATGGTACCCGGAACGAACATGTAGGCGCTCTTCATCTCTTCGTTAAAGTACATCCGGACTTCAGGCGCTATCTCTATTGGCATCTGAAGGTCGGGGTGTAATTTGCGAATATAGTCGTTGATAATTCCCGTTGTGTATGATGTGACGAGCCTTGCCATATTCGGATCGGATGCATCAGCGATTAGCTGCACTTCGGCTCTGCCTTCACGTATGAGTTTCTCGCCGAAATTGCTTTCAAAAACAATCACTTCCTTCACTGTGCCTTTTTTGAATATATTCTCAATTTTTGATGTGCTGTTGAGGTTTTCATTGAGGATAAAATAGCCCGACGACAGCAGTTTATTGGTAATTTGCTGAGTAGTTACATCCTTAGACTGGTCGTAAATTGCAATATGTACATTCCTGATCTCACTTTTTATTACCGTGCCGAAAATGAGTAACTGGGTAACAGGTATGCCAAACAAGATCAGCATCGTGCGCGTATCGCGAAAAATGTGATAAAATTCTTTGATTATGAATGATTTCAGTTGTTGCATTTTTTTCTATCTTGCTATTCTGATAAATACTTCATCCATATTATTGGCACTGTATTTTTCTTTCAGTTTTGCCGGTGTATCGAGGGCTTCGATTTTGCCGGCATGCATAATGGAAACCCGGTCACAGTATTCGGCTTCATCCATATAGTGGGTTGTCACAAACACCGTGATCCCGCTATTTACCGCTTCATATATCAGGTCCCAGAACCTTCGGCGGGTTATGGGATCAACACCTCCTGTCGGCTCGTCGAGAAACACTATTTTCGGCTCGTGAAAGACAGCTACCGAAAAAGCCAGTTTTTGTTTCCAGCCAAGCGGAAGGCCGGCAATAAGCTTGTCCCGGGCGTTGCTCATTTCCAGTTTTGTAAGTAGTTCAGCTTCCTTTTCTTTCCTTTTATTTGGTGGAATCCCGTAAATCCCTGCATATAGCTGTATGTTTTCGGATACAGTCAGATCTTCGTAAAGTGAAAATTTCTGACTCATATAGCCGATATTCTTTTTAATCTTTTCCGTTTCACGGTATATATCAAAACCGGCCACTTTTACTTTGCCTGAGGTAGGAGAGGAGAGACCACACAAAATGCGAAGGGCCGTTGTCTTCCCGGCGCCGTTTGCTCCCAGGAACCCGAAAATTTCTCCCCGGTAAACATCGAATGTCAGATTGTCGTTAGCCGTGAAGGACCCGAATTTTTTAACAAGGTTATGTACGGTGATAATTTTTTCCATTTATTTTTTCTGTAATTACTTTTTTGCTCTTATAAACTGCTATGGAGCTATAAGATTTAACTTGCTAAATTTATCTGCTCCCTGTGACTGAAAACTGCGAACTGCTACTGTCCACTGCGAACTGTGACTGCAAACTGCGAACTGCTACTGCCCACTGCGAACTGTGACTGCAAACTGCGACTTCTCACTCCCTCTGCATACTCATAAAAACATCCTCAATTCCCGGTTCAATATCTTCTGCCCGGATTTTTTTGTGATTTAGTTTTTCGAGGTACATCTCCAGCTCACGGGTTTTCACCTTATCCCCAATTCCGGTAAAATGAACAAATTGTCCAAATGCAAATGCCGACTCAGCTTTTTCGTAAGTTCGCAAATCGTTGATCAGCCTGTAAGTTTCATCTGAACGCACCCGGATGATCTTCCTTGAAAATTTTCCGGTAATACCCTTTGGAGAGTCCACATCCAGAATATGTCCGCTTTGCATAAGTGCAACGCGGTCACAGAGGTTAGCCTCATCCATATATGGTGTGGAAACCAGTATCGTTATCCCTCTTTTTTGCAGCTTTTTAAGCATTTCCCAGAATTCTTTGCGGGAAACAGCATCCACACCTGTCGTTGGTTCGTCGAGTACCAGTATTATCGGACTGTGAATCAGGGCACAAGAGAGTGCCAGCTTCTGTTTCATACCGCCCGACAGTTTACCTGCCCGTCGTTTTTTGAACGGTTCAATCTGATAATAAATATCCCTTATGAGGTCGTAGTTTTCTTCTACCGTTGTACCAAAGACTGTGGCGAAAAAATTCAAGTTCTCCTCTACGCTCAGATCCTGATACAAAGAGAAGCGGCCGGGCATATACCCGACTATCCGACGAATTTTTTTAAAGCCGGAAACCACATTGAAACCGTCCACTGATGCCTCACCTGAGTCCGGCAGGATGAGCGTCATCAGGATCCGCATGAGCGTGGTTTTTCCTGCACCGTCAGGACCAATTAGCCCGAACAGCTCCCCTTCGTTAACTGACAGTGAAATGTCTTTCAGCGCAGGAGTTTTGTCATATTTCTTGGATATGTTGTTAATTTTTATCATCTTTTTTAGTAATCAGTCTCAGTGATCAGTCTCAGTTTTCAGAATTCTCTCCGGCAGCCGAATTTATATGGATTATTCATCATGTAATTCAATAGTTTTCCGACTTCTAAGCATTCGGTGTATAAGGAATTATGTGATTCAGTATTCATGTATCCACAGTTTAATGCAAAATCCAGCCATACTGCTGTTTCACTGTTTTCACCGTCTGAATCAGTCAATTTGTTAATAAAATGGTTTGGATATTTGCGCTTTCGGTATGCTTCAGCAATATTTGCACAAGTTGATCTTGAAGACCTCCTGATTTGGTCAGTTAATGAATATTTTTCTTCCTTTGGAAATTGTTTTGTCATTTTGAAAATTTTTGTTGCCAGATTAAATGCTTTTTGGAATACTTTTAATTCTTTA
>CAZBWK010000119.1:0-10409 GCA_964495655.1 uncultured Prolixibacteraceae bacterium
GCAATGGATAAGGCCTGATATTGGCAGCCGGATAGTTCATTGTTGTATCCTTTGCCAACAATCCGTCGGCTGAAGCCGACGGCAAGGGATAAGGCTCCGATCAAGGCAGGTGGTTTGTGCATTGATTTATCCATTACCGTTCGCTTGAGCGATCAGAGCCGGATAAATGCAGTTGATTTGTTCATTGCCTTATCCATTGCCGTTCGCCTGAGCGAACGGATAGAAATAAATAATTAGTTTTACATTTTTTATTAAACACAAATGAACCTCCCTGTTGAAGAGATACGAAATAAATTATCAGAAAAGGGCTTAAAAGTTACTCCCCAAAGATTAGCAATACTGGATGCTATCTACAGGTTAGGTAATCACCCGACTGCCGAAAAAATAATTGAACATATCAGGCAGGATAATCCAAATATCGCATCCGGAACTGTTTATAAGGTACTTGACACACTAATTGAGCATAACCTGGTAAAAAAAGTTTATACAGATAAAGGCATAATGAGATATGATGGTATTGTAGACAACCATCATCATCTGTATTGTACCGAACAGGATATAATAGAAGATTATGCAGATAACGATTTGGACATTTTACTCCGGGAGTACTTTCAGGATCATAAGATCAAAAATTTTCATATCACTGAGTTTGCCCTTCAGATCAAAGGCAAATTCAAAAATCGCTGAATTAATAAAATATTGTTAATTACTATTTTATAAATTTGCTATAGAGCTGATGAAAAAATATCAGGAAAAAAATGAAAAAGCATTTTTAGTTTGAAGTGGTTCTGACCATATAAAATATTCATCAATGAAGCGTATCCCAATTTACATTATCGCATTGATTATTATAGTTTCCTGTGCCAGAGATAAAGTTGTTTCTTTAGAACCTTCAGGATATGAAACAATTAATCAGTTAACACTTGAAGAGGGCGACCTCAAGGCTGTTTTTGTTGATAATAGTGAAATTCCGCCAGATCACAGGGCAGGTTATAACGGAATTACCCAATTATATCATACTTTACAGGATTCTTCTGTTTTTGTGCCTTCGATTGCCGGTCTGAACCTTGAACACATATTTAGCGGGGACAGCCTGGAGCAGTTTTTTGAACCTCGCGTTAATCCGATGACATTGTATAAAATAAGTGACACCCGGGTTATGCTCCATCAAAAGGAAACACCTTTTTCAGGAGTTGAGTCTCTTACAGAATTTGAACTGGTTGCACCTCACTATATTGATATTTCATACCGGTTCATTATTCATGATATTGACTATTTCAGACATGGATATGCAGGATTCTTCTGGGCCAGTTATATAAATGCACCACCCGATAAAAATATCTATTTCAGGGGAATTTCCTCAGATGGAAAAGGTGAAGAATGGATATCTGCATTTTCTGATCTGCACGGTAAAGAGAGTACCCACATGGCAACAGGTGACAATCTCCGGACATTTTTTGCCCCTGATTTCAGAATTGTACTGGCAAAAGCTTTCTCCGGCTACCGCTATTCAATGCCCTTTTATTGTGGCAGGTTTCACAATATGGTAATCGCATTCTTCTTTGATTCTTCAGAGATCATCAGATTTACACAATCTCCCACCGGAGGCGGAAAGCTTAATCCGGCCTGGGATTATCAATATCTGATCCCTGATCCGGAGGCAAAAAAGGAGTATGGCTTCAATATCAGGGTGGTATATAAACCTTTTATATGTAATGATGATATTAAGCAGGAGTATGAAAAATGGAAAAACAGCAGGTAATTATTTTCTGAGTTTATGAACATCTATTCAAAAATATGAAAAACGAAATGAACAAAAAGCAAACCATAACTAAGCAGCCTCTCCGGGTTGCATCTGTTCAAATGGAGAGTAAGGCAGGAGATAAAGCCGCCAACTTTTTAAAAATGGAATCGTTCATTAAAAAAGCTGCACAACAGTCAGTTAATTTGATCGTATTTCCTGAATGTTGTATCACGGGATATTGGTTCATCCGTAATCTTGATGCAGGGGAACTGGCAAAACTGGCTGAACCAATTTTTGATGGTGATAGCTCAAAAAGGTTAATTGCCCTGTCGAAAACTTATAACATTACCATAGGTGCCGGCTTGATAGAGGCTGGTGAAAATGGAAATTTTTATAACAGCTATGTCGTTGCTTTACCCGGCGGACAAGCACATTGCCACCGTAAACTGCAGGCTTTCATTCATCCACTCATCAAAAGTGGCTCCAAATTTACTGTTTTCGATACCCCTTACGGTTTCCGGTTTGGTGTATTGACATGTTATGATAACAATATCAATGAAAACGGGAGGATCGTTGCATTAATGGGAGCAGATATTATATTGGCCCCTCATCAGACTGGTGGATGCCGTACTTCAAATCCTCACTTAATGGGAATTATTGATGCAGGCCTGTGGAAAAACAGGCATGAAGATCCGGCGGCCATTAAACGCGAGTTTGCCGGGGAGAAAGGACGAGGCTGGCTAATGCGCTGGCTGCCAAGCCGTGCTCATGATAACGGTGTGTTCCTCATTTTTGCAAATGGTGTGGGAGTGGATGACGATGAGATAAGAACGGGGAATGCTATGATCCTTGACCCTTATGGCCGGATTATCACAGAAACAACAGAAGCTGACGATGATATGGTCATAGCAGACCTTGACCCTGAATTACCGGAGCATTCCACCGGAAGAGAATGGATTGCTGCACGCCGGCCCGAATTGTACGGACTGCTGGCCAGGAGTACCGGAAAGGAACGTGATACACATGAACTGAAGTTTGAAGAATAGTGTGCGGGATTTATCCAATCCTGAATTTCGCTGAAACAGACAGTTGTGATTTGGATACTGAGAAAGATAGCAGGTGTAAGATAAAACTATTCTTATTCCCGCTAAAGCGTCAGCCAGTATGTGAGTTTCAGGTTAACAGACCGGAATCTCGGACCAAAGTTGTCAATGAAGTAATTATCGTTATAAACCAGATACAAATCAGACATAGGTGCAAAGCGCCATTGCAATCTGGAGTTAATACCAAGATTATCCCGCTGGTTACTGTATTGAACCAAAGCTGACCAAAAAAGCGACTTGTTGAATGTTACTTCCAGTTTTGGACTCATTAACCACATATCGGCATCAGAATGGGGATCCGGCAATCGTAATCCGTCGTATTTAACTGCCATGCCCACCGATACCCATGGTTGCATTCTGTAAGAAAGATTACCTCCGGCCGAAAAACTATGTCCATTATAAAATTGTCCAACAGTAGATTCTGCACCATATGTGAGAAGGTTTGTTTTATTTGACTGATATCCGGTAGTTACCTGATTAAAAAAGTAGCCATTATCCT
Organism: uncultured Prolixibacteraceae bacterium; assembly: GCA_964495655.1. GTDB lineage: Bacteria > Bacteroidota > Bacteroidia > Bacteroidales > Prolixibacteraceae > JAAYJR01. The sequence goes on from CAZBWK010000119.1 coordinate 3,347, forward strand.
GCGGCAGTGGAACTCCCTCCTTTGAACGGGTAGGATCAAAGTCCTGCATGAGAAAGATATAATTATTGGAATACTTCAGTTTTAAGGCTGACTTGTTCTTAAACTCAAAATCCCATATTCCACTTAATTCATGATCTGTCTTTTTAAAATCATAGTCGGGACGCCAGTAGAGAACAGATAAAAATTCAAAACTGTGACGGTTAATAACTCCATTAGCAGGATAAAAGTTGCGCTTTAAACTATTACCTGTTTTAAATATGCCGGTACGCGGAACATAGCCCAGATCTGAACGAAAGTCCTGGTCGATATAAACAATGGTTGTTGCCAGACAATAGTTTCTAACGTTATATTTCAGATATGCACTGGATGAAAAATTCCCTTTTTTGTCATCCGGCTGAAAAGACTTATGTAAATAAAATTTACCAGTCCATACATTATCTGCCGAGGCAAGATTATATTCGACTCCGCCAACCCGGTTATACCGGTCATTGGTATCTGCAAAATCGTAATCTTTAAATGTTTGACGATTGATCATAAAGAGCCCTATATTAGAGCGGGAAAATACCTTTTTCTGAATCACAAACATCATATTGTTGTTAGATGCTATCCCGTTAGCCGGATCTTCCCCGGTCTGAACATTCAGAAAACCAAGCCTCCAGTCCTGATTGATCTTTCCGCTGAGCCTGGTTCCGCCAATTATCCTGTTTTCAATTAAATTGCCACTGGCATCATTTGCCAAACCAATTCTGCGGGAAAAAAACGGAATTACATCTACTTTATAACCAAAACTCCCGAATAGGTCATTATTGTCTATAAAAAATTGCCGCTTTTCGGGAAGGAAAATCTCAAATCGGGTAAGATTTGTAAAGATATCGTCTACCTCCACATTTGAAAAATCAGGATTCAGAGTTATATCCAGATTCATACCGTTGCCAATTGCTACTTTTGCATCCCCGCCAAACTTAAGCTTATTCTTAATTCCGTCTGTTTCAAAATCTTTCAATGAAAGCGCATTAACGTAAGGGATAATGGCAACCGGAGTGTGTGATTTACCCAGCGGTTTCTCAAACACCAGATCACCCATAAAGGCAAGTGCAGACAGATTGTGGTTTTGAGGAATATGCGCCCAGGCACTTTGCTCGTTCGTCTGGAAATCAAATCTGTAAAGCTGGAACCGCCAAAGGGTATCCCCTTCTGTGAACTTTAGTGATGTAAAAGGAATAGCCAGCTCCACAACATACTGGTCTTTATACATCTTGCTTTCGGTCTGCCACTTAATATCCCAGGTGGAATTAAAACCTTCGGTAGTCACTCCCCCTTCTGAAAGAAAAGCTTCACGCTGCACCCCGTATGGGGTTACACCAAATAAAAAGGCATTGTTGCCATCCCTGAAAGTATCAAACATAATAGTGACATTATCGTTGCTGGATCCATCAAAATCACGGCGCAGAGAGGAAACCACAAATTTATCATCCGGCACCTCGGCGCGAATCGCTGCATAAAGGTAATGTTCATCATATAGAAGCCTGATTTCTGACTGATGCTTTGCCCTGACTGAATCAACAGGAAAAAATTGCCACAGATTCCCTGCAGTATCGGCTTCTCTCCAAACCGATTCATCAATGATCCCATCAATCTGTATGGGGTCGGTAATAAATTTTGCAGTTATCCTGTTTGCTGAGTCCTGTCCAAAACCTGCTAAATAAAATAGCAATCTTGTTATAATTAATGAGCTTCTCTTCATTGTAGTCTCGACAAATTATTAAATAGAAAAGTAAAGAATCCACTTTCTGAGGTGGATTTCCAAGGTTGATAAAATTCGAATCCTCTGTGCTTATTAGGCCATCCTTTGGAGACACTGGCCTGCACTTTAATCATAGTATCTGGTCATTTATTGGTATTATATCTGATAATAAAATAATATAATTGCTTGAATATAGACTCATTAAAAAGAACATGCTCATTCATTCCCTTAAAAAAAGCTGCCCTGGAATTTGAGTGTTTCAGTATGCTTGCCTTGAATGCCAAATGTTCGGTTGGCGACCAATTAAATCAGCGCGGGAGGCTCGATGATGCTACATATAAATTGACAGGCAAACAGAAATCGGAATTAGTTTTCCACTGCCCGAACTAATCGGACATCAGATCATTGAGATAGCCTGTTAAACAGATCTCTTAGTTCATCTGTTTCTTTAACGCCTCCACAATATTTAAAGAAAAATCATGCAGGTCCTGAGGCACCCTTGAGGTTACCAGGTTACCATCAACAACTACCGGCTGGTCGAGAAATTTAACTCCCGCACCTTCAAGTTCTTCTCTTATGCCTCCCACACCTGTGGTTGTTCTTCCATCAAGTACTCCGGCAGTTATAAGAACCTGAGGTCCGTGGCAGATTGCAGCTGTCACTTTCCCGGAATCCCAGAATGCCCTGACAAATGCTAAAACACCGCTGTCCTCCCTAAGCACAGCAGGACCGCGGCCACCGGGCAAAATAAGAGCATCAAAATCATCAACTGAAACTTCAGAAACAGCTTTTTCAATATTAATGGTAAAATCACTGTTATAAGACTTTACTATTCCCCTGGCCGGGCCGATCACCGTAATGTGGTAACCCTGATTAAGCAAATAACCCATTGGCATATAGGCCTCTCCGTCATGAAAACCTTCAGCTACCATAACAGCTATTCTCGCTTTGGGTGTTTCCTCTTGCGAAGGACTGGTGGAAGTACATGAAACCGCAAAAAAAACGAAAAAAGTAACAATCATAATTTTAAACTTCACATCATTCTTTTTCATAGCTTTTCCTTTCTTTATATTTCATTTGACACTTAATTTCCCTTCTATAATTGCAAACAGTTATTACATTAATAAAAATAATAAAAGATAGTAAATTCTACAAAATAATTTCATTTTAAAAAAAAGATGCCTTTCTAATTAACCTTTAATTATATTTTGCGGTAAGGTTCTGAAGGTCTTATCCGTTTTCCTGATCCTGCTGCTGAATTGAAATCAGGCTTTCTTTTAATTCCTTTAGATATAAAAAAAAATTATCCTGTCAGAATTGAAGCTAAACAAGTAACAACTAATACGATAAGAGAAATAATAAATATGCCTAAGGTATATATTTTCAGTCCGCCCGACACAGAGAATCCGCTCAGCCTGGTCACGACCCAGAAACCGCTGTCATTGATATGGCCAAAACTTATCCCTCCTGAGAGGGCAGCCATGGCTATCCATACCGGATGGACCCCTGCTGCCTGTGCCATGCCGGCACCCGCCATTATGGTCATTGTTGTAATACCGGCGACTGTTCCTGAACCCTGTGAAACACGAAAGATCAAAGCGATCAAATAAGTAATAAGAATAGCCCAAAGGGCAGAATTTGATGAACCTTTGATGCCGGCAACAAGAGTATCACCAATACCTGTAGATTCTATAACTGCACCAAAAGACCCGCCGGCACCTGTGATCAGCAGCACGAGTCCTGCAGATGACATAGCTTTTTGCAATGACTTTTCCATCTGCTTTCCCGACAGGCTTTTGGAAGCTATCATATAGGCAGCAATCACTCCTGCCAGCAGGGCAATGACTTTATTGCTGATGAATACCAAAAAGCCCGGGACGGTATCATAAAATACCCTGCTGACTGTGCCGGAAAGGATCATTAATATGGGAATTATTATTGGTATCACAGAAAACAGCGCTCCCGGAGACTCATTGGGTAATTCAATTGTCTGAAATTCAACCTCATCCAGCTGATCCTTTTCTGCTTTCCATAATCCTTTGTCAAGTAAAAAGAACAATAACCGCATTGCAAGTAAGGCTGCAAATAATCCAAAAAACAAGCCGGCAATGATCATGATCCCGAGATCGAAACCGAGAATTTCTGCAGCAGCGAGCGGATTGGGAGTGGGAGGCACAAGAGTGTGGGCAGCGGCAGCTCCTATCACCATAGCGCCGATAAGGTATGGCATGGGTTTGTTAACCTCTTTCACAAGGGCCAGGGCAAGTGGAACTAAAATAACAAACGTCACATCGAAAAATACAGGAATAGAGAACACAAATGCGGTAATGCCCAGTCCGTAAAGGACCAACTTGCCCGGAAATATCCCAACCATCGCCAGGGCAATCCTGCGGGCGCCCCCGCTATCAAACAGAAGATGGCCTATTATCACTCCGAAACCGATGGGAAGTCCTATCGCAGCCATCAGGGTACCGAAACCGGATGTAATCTCTGTAACCGTATCAACTAAGGAAATCCCCGAAGCGATTCCCATATAAATGCTGCCACATATTAGTGCCACCACCGGACTCCACTTCAAAACCATTATTAATGCAAGAATAATAATTATGGAGATTCCCAGGTTTAATAAAAGCATGGATGCAGAGATCATAATCCGTAATCAGAATTTATTAATTATCTTTTCCTCCAGCCTGCTTATTTCCGATTCCTTTGCATTTTTCCATAACCTTTTAAATTCAGGCATGCCTTTTTCCTGTTCCTCTTTCCATTCCCTGGGAAAGCCGCCTTTTTCAAGATAGTTATAGGCATTTTCTAAAGTTTTTCTTATAAATGATTTATCTAATGCTTCGGCACGAGACATTTGTCCGTACTGACTTGTATGTGAATGGAGGGGCATTTGCTTAAAAAGGCCCATCTCGGCCATTTTAGCAAACATATAGGCAGGTTCCCGGGATATATAAAGCTCAACCAGGGAAGCTTCTGCAGGATGGCCTTTTTCTACTTCAAATTTAAAAGCCTCTGTAATAACTGATATGATCATTGGCCATATAGCTTGCTCTGCAAGTAGGTCAAGCATGGTTTCATCCTTCATGGTTACCTCAATGGAAGCAGCCCCCATAGCTTTTGCCAGCGCCAAAGCAATTTCCCTGGCCGATCCGCTTGCATTCTGCTCTACTGCTATAAAAGCCGGATAGCCTTTTTTCTCCAGGAAAAGGCTTCTGACCCCGTCTCCGATCATTCTCGGAGCAACCATTATGACATCCACATCGTCCGGAGGAATAATTTGTCTGAAAGTAATATTATAACCCGATGCAAAATTCAAAACCATTCCGGGCCTCAGATGGGGAGCAATATGCTCCTCATAGACCCCGGGCATGATCTCATCCGGGATCAGAAGGAATAGGATATCTGATTGTTTAGTGATAGCTGAAATATCAGTTAATTGAAATCCATCTTTGACTGCCTGGTCATATGTCTCATCTTTTGCAGTAGCGATAAGAATGCCGGAGATCCCCGAGTCTCTCATGTTCAGGGCCTGTGCCCTGCCCTGATTACCATATCCGATGATCCCTATCCTTTTACCATCGGGAAAAGCGATATCGCCATCGTGGTCATAATAAGTTTTTGTCATGATCTGTATTTTTTTACATAAATTATTGGAATCTTTAAGCCCTGGTGAACTATTCTATTTCTTTGATACTAAGATATTATTTTTAATGGTATCATATATCTAACTCCGAATTTATTCAGGGAACTCTCATTTGTTTATTTCATGATCATGGATCCCGATCAATATAGAAATGCCCGTCTCAGAGGTTTTTACTGAACACGGGCAGTTCCATAACGTTTCTTCATGCTTTAGAAGATTAAATCAGACAACGACCCGGGTAGGATTGATTGTAATTAAGGAATACACTGTAAAATTGTCATACAAAAGCTGATGTTGTTGTTTACAGATTAAGCTGAAGATGATGAATTGATAAAAATACTAAATGTGTAAATTATCAAAACAGGATCATCAAAAATCACTTACAGGTTGTATGCCCCTTCATAATATCTCTTTTTTTGCATCCTCCCAGCCTTCCCTGCATACATTATTATAATAGACTTTTGCTTTACCTAAATGAATATATTAAATTATTAAGCTATAAACCTAATTTTTTAAGTTCTTCCCAGGTTATCCAAGCTATTCTTTTGGTAATATGTTGCCACTCAGAAGGCTCAATATTACTTCTATGAGATAGGTCAGCCATCAGGGTCAGATAGTTATTCATATAATCATTCATTTTATAGCCATATAATTTAGTATTCGGCCTTTCCTTAAAGTACTGAGGTGTAATAAGTAAGAATAAACTCATGTCTGTACTTTGTTCAAGCATAACATCAATATTCCTGGCTATCTGATTACGAGTGACATCATATGTAACATCACAGGAAATATCAGACAAATATTTAGCTTCAATTATAATCTTCAATCTTGAACTCTTACATTCAATAAAAGCATCTATTTGCGAAGGCCCTTCAAGATTTTTCCGGTAATGCCCATCTTTATCTGTTCCTGAGTCTATTATATATTCCACAAAATGTCTTTTATTCAGATTATTACTTAAAAACTCTTTGTATTCTTTAGGTGCCGGTAAATCTTTTTCAAAACAAAGGGTCATATCATCAGTTACAAGATTATCCCAACTTTGTGGATATTTTTTACTGCTTTTTATAGGAGGAATTTCTCCGAAAGCATTGACTAATATCTTTTTAAGTATTGCTTTCTTATCAGTTCTTTCAAAAAGATTAATAAATGTTCTGGTTGTATAAAATCTTTCGTCTTTTTCAGCTTGTCTATATATTTTATATTTTTTATGGGAAAATTTAGCCTGGTTTGTTTCATATTCCTTATATCTATCAATACTTTTTCTGAAATAATTCAAATGTTCTTCCTGACTTATTGGATTGAAATATCTTTTTACAGTTTTTTCTTTATATGGTATTAACTTCTTGTGCATCATGTGACATTCCATCACATAAGGTTTCTTTAATTTATATTCGACTTCAAGATATCTTGATTGATTCTTATTGTCGGTAATAAGCCATTGGAAATGTGAATATGTTAATTCTTCAATTTTTAAATTTGAGCCATTTTCTAACCAATTTGCAGTATCATCCAATATTGTATGATATTTCAAAGAAACCTTTACAATCCCATTGTCTTCAAGGTATTCAATTAATTCATCATAATCATCAATAGTAATTGTTTCTGAATTGCGTATGTTATTATGTATCGAAGAAATACTTATTTTATAATTGTTGTTTACAATGATA
>CAZBWK010000120.1:0-10217 GCA_964495655.1 uncultured Prolixibacteraceae bacterium
AGACTGTAAATCTGTTGGCAAAGCCTTCGTAGGTTCGAATCCTGCTCTCCCCACCAAAAGCTCCTCACCTGAAGGTGAGGGGCTTTTAATATTTACGAATGAATTGAAGCTCGCTTCAAATTAAGTAGTAAATATTAAAAGCCAATCTTTTGAGCGTAGCGAAAAAGAGGCTTTTGGTTGAATGTCCCCCCTTTCAGGATCACAAGGTAATCCTGCCCTCATTGTAATAACCCGGTTTATTAGCCGTTTTTGTTAATTTTTACTATGGACTATCATTTTTTAGGCAAATAATTTAAATTAAATACTTTTTTGTATTTAATTTGCAAATAACAACCATTATATATATGAAAAAAAAGATGAAACAACTGATATGTCCTGTTTCCAATGAGCGGATTAATGAACGGCTCACACGGCTGAATGCATTTTTTACAATATTACTTATAGCTTCCGGATTTATTTTTAACTCGATAATATTCCTGGTGGTTCTGCTGGCCGATTTTTTTATCCGGGCATTTACCCGGTCAAAGTTGAGCCCGGTGAATTTTTTGAGTTCTTCTTTATTGAACCTATTAAATTTGAGTAAAAGGCCTATTGACAAAGCGCCAAAAATTTTTGCTGCCCGAATGGGTTTTATTATGACACTGGCAATTGCCCTGCTGTCTTTATTGCAGTTTTACACTGCATCTTTGATAGTTGCCGGCATTCTTGTATTTTTTGCCACGCTTGAATTTACACTTGGTATTTGTGTGGGATGTTATATATACAGTTATTTTATTTTGAGGTTATATTAATGCACCATTATTAATTATTTGCCTGATTAGCGGCTATCAGGACGTTCGTATACTGTTTCTTTCAGATTTATCAGCCCAATGCGCCCATCAAATAATTTGAAGATGACTGAATTCTTCCAAGAAGGCAAGCAAGGAAATGCTGCAATACGAGGGAATCCCGCCGCAGCAGAAGCAGAAGTGCCTGGGAAGGGGGAAAATAATAAACTAAAATAAAAGCCACGATGACAACCATCCAAACAGGATGCTATATATAATTGCTTCAAGTTGTATGGTCCAGAAAACTCTCTTTTCTACAAATTCCTTTTTCAAATACACAAAACCTTCTATTGTATTTGAAAATGGTATAGCGCTTGAAAAATCAGCGTAAACAAACATAAGGCCACCCATAAACAGGAACTGCATGCCAAATGAAAGCTCTCCAAGGAATGGCAAAACCGGATAAAGAACAGCTGACATAAGAATACCCCTGATGAATTGAGATGGTAATAATAGTTTTGCAATTCTTTGGCTCTCTTTTTTATCCTGCATATTTCTGAAAAACGACTTATACAGGCGATTCTTTCCTTCATACATTTTCTTACCCAGTTGCATATCAATAACACCGGCAATAATGTAACAAATAAAATGAATCGCAAAAAACAAAAGGCTGAATTTTAAATAATAAACCATGATATACTATTTTTACTTTTCTGTTAGTAATTCTTTTATCACTTTCCTTGCCATAAACTGCAAAGCTTTTCCCCTGTAAGAAAAATCATTAAATGTTCCTATAATGTGTGATTGAGTTGCAGGATGATAAAACATGAACGCACCGGTAACTCCAACACATCCCCAGCAACTATATTTTTCAGGCATGATTATGGGAATTGTTTTCATTTTCCATATCGAATAGCCATAATTGAATCCGACTGTCGGAAATCCCATGTTAATATCATCCTCCACCATTCGATTCAAAGTTTCCTCCTTTATAATCTTCATGCCAAGTAATGATTTCATAAATATTAAAAAATTATCAAGAGGTGCAACAACAGAACCACCTGAATAATCCAATTGGTGGATTCCCGCAATTGAAAACAGGTCAACACCTTTTATATATAATTTGGCCGGCGGATATTCAGATTCCTGTTTAGGTTTTGAAAATCCATACATGTAAGCATGTTGCATTCCCAATGGATCAAAAATAAATTCATGCATTGCTTCATGAAATGTTTTTTGAGTAATATTTTCTATAATCAAACCCAAAAGATAATAGTTAGTATCGGTATAGAAATGTTTTTTGCCAGGCACGGCAACCGGGTTTAAGTTTTTTTTGCCCCATACAACGGCCTCTCGCGGAGTTATTTTAAATTCAGGATCTTTTGTCATTCTTTTCATTAAATGATAAAACACATCATTTAATCCTGATGTTTGCATTAGTAAATGTCTAATTGTTATTTCTTGCGAATAATCCTTTCCTTTGTAGACATGCAGATGGTCCATCAATTCAGAATCGAGATAATTGCTGATCCTTTCGTTATAATCCAGTTTTCCTTTTTCATAAAGAATACCAATAACTGTTGCAGTAAATATTTTCCCTACACTTGCCAAATGGTTGGGCTGGGTTACATTGGCTGTTATATTTCCGGTTTTACCTTCAGCAATGTTTAGGCTGATATTGAGTTTATCCGAATGGACCAATAAGTAGGCATTTTTAACTTTTTTATCCTTTTGTACCTGACGCCTGAATGAGGATTCTATCTTTGATTGAACAGCTGTTTCTTTCATTTACCTGGTTTTTTCAACAAGTCCGTCTGTGGTCCCTATATAAACCTTATTATTGTCAGCATTTACAGTTAATATTTTGCTCCCAACATCACTTATATTAAAATCAACCCACGAATTATCGATGTAATATTTCAATGTTAAATATCTGTAATCACTATAATCATAATGATAATTGATTGACCAGATTACTCCATTTGTTCATATTCCCCACTATCGTTCAATTTAAAAATATTACTACTATTTGCAATATAGAGATTTCCTTCACTGTCGGAAGCTGGTAACCCGAAAGATTGTGGTATAGAAAATGTCTCAAATATTGAATTTTTTATTACAGTACATTCATTGATAGTTGGGATATGGCTCATGTGAGGAGCAACATAACAAGTATCACAAAATTTTGAGGTAAAAATATATTTCGTATCATCTTGAATATGAATAGCAATTATTGCTCTACCTTGTAAATTATCAAGATAAGATTCTTCTTCATCATTAAAATCATTTGTTTCACACGAAAAAAGCATAATTAAGACAGAAAGCAATAAAAGTTTTAGTGGTGTTTGCATAGTTTCTGTATTTTATTTAAGATGCAACTTATTCATTTTTAGTTGCGTCTCTTGTATTTTTGCTATCACCTGGCTATTCGCAACGATATTAATTTTTACAGGTTCACTGTCATAGTGATAAAAATGATCTTTCGAAATTAATATTTCTCTTTCTTATGTGCAAATGCATATGTTCCCCGGGTAATTATTATCGAAGATGGTATGTGATGTACAACATAATGGTTGAAGTTGTATAAAGCATACTGAGAAGGTTATGGTGCAAAGCTCCTGTGGGACGATCTCCTTTGGAAATCATCCGGAACTACGAAAATGCTATTCGCTTCAGGTAAGTAGAAATACTTGTTATAACCAGAAAACAGAAGACGGTTGAAATAAACGATCAAAAACTTGGCGACTATTTAAGAAAGGACCATGGTTTGGCAACAAAAGTTGTTTACCATAATTATTAACTGATTAAATGATCAGGAAAGAAAAAAATATAAAAATTTCAGTAAAATTTTTAAGATTAGTACATTAGCATCCGGAAAATATTCTAAATCTCATATAAAATAATATCCTATGTATACTTTATTCCAGATTGACGCCTTTGCTGATAAAATTTTCACTGGTAATCCTGCAGCAGTAATACCACTTGAAAAATGGGTTTCTGATCAGTTGATGCAAAATATTGCCATGGAAAATAACCTGTCGGAAACGGCATTTTTTATTCAGGAAAATAATGAATTTTATATTCGCTGGTTTACACCAATCTCTGAAGTAAATTTATGCGGTCATGCAACTCTGGCTTCAGGTCATGTCATTTTTAATCATACGAATTACAATAATGATCAAATCATATTTAATTCAAAAAGTGGCATTCTGAAAATCAGAAAGGAAGGTCAGTTTATTATTTTAGATTTTCCGGCATCTGATTTAGAAGAGATAAGCATACCTGCAAATATCGAACAAGCCTTAGGGATCAGACCTGAAAAATGCATCAGGGGCAGGGAAGATATGATGTTTATTTTTGATAATGCTAAAGAGATAAAAAGCTTATCTCCTGATTTGAGATTTTTGAAAACATTAAATGCAAGGGGAATTATTGTCACTGCTCCTTCTGATGAGTATGATTTTGTCTCGCGGTTTTTTGCCCCTGTTGAAGGTATTGATGAGGATCCGGTAACCGGTTCAGCCCACACCATGCTCATTCCATACTGGTCAGGACTGTTGCAAAAAAGAGAACTGACTGCAAAACAAATTTCTTCACGCGGCGGTGTATTAAAATGCACAAACAAAGGTTCAAGAGTTGAAATAGGGGGTAAGGCAGTTACCTATATGATTGGTGAGATTTGTATTCATTAGGCGGATTTCTACTTAATTTCCATTGGTTATCGGTCTTTGTACCTTCTATTTGCCATAAAATAAATATATTCACTTCCAGGATTTTTGTTTTTATTTTAACCATTTTCTAATTTTACAGCTGTTAACCATTCAAACATTTTTGTCTTGTATTCAAAACCAAAGATAAAATTAATTCCAGGAGTCCATGGCGGACAAGAAATAATCAAGGTCTTATTTGCAAATGACAGGAAAATTGCAAATGTACTCGAAAGGGAAACTCCTGCCAGATGGAGTTCCCATCTTGGTTATTGGTATATATTTAAAGAGAAATTCAATTTGGGTGATTTTTTCACCATTATGAAAACGGTAGCATATATCGATTATTCGGGGTTGACTAACAAATCCGGTCAAAAATCAAAATCAATTAATACAGAGAAAAAGTACAGTGCTATGTGCATAAAAAATCAACTTCCCCGGACAAGTAAGATTAAAATTGAAAGCTTTAAATTATGGATGCGACAGTTGCGTTTCAGCGATAATACCATAAAAACTTACATTCACCAGCTTCAGTTGTTTTTTGGTTATTATTCCGGTAAAAAACCAGAAGAGATAACTCCTGCTGATATTGAATTTTTCAACCTCAATTTTATCCTGAAAAATGGATTAAGTCCGACATTTCAGAACCAAACAATAAGTGCTTTAAAAAAGTTTTATATAAATCAGTATAACAGGAATTTAGATACTGAAAACATTATTTGTCCCGTAAAGTCTCGTACATTACCTAAGGTGATAAATAAAAAAGACCTGAAAAGATTCTTTGAAAGCATCAAAAATGTCAAGCACAGAATGGCATTTGAGACAATTTATGCTTATGGATTACGACGGAGTGAACTGCTTAACCTGAAATTACAGGATATAGACACAAGGCGTGGAATTATCTCTATTATTAATGGTAAGGGCAAAAAGGACCGCTCACTTCCGATAAGTAAGCGATGGCTCGAAAAGGTTAAGCCCTATTACAGGACTTACCGGCCCGGAGTTTACCTGATTGAGGGCCAGTGCCCCGGTAAAAGCATATCTGCGGGAAGTCTGCAGAAAGTCTTTGAAAGAGCGCTGAAAGAAAGTAAAATTACAAGGCCATACACAATTCATTGTCTGCGTCACAGTTTTGCCACACACTTGCTGGAGAACGGTACCGATTTAAGGTATATCCAGGAATTATTAGGACATAAGTCATCCAGAACCACTGAAATTTACACCCATGTAAGCAATGAAAGTTTAAGAAACATAAAAAATCCCTTTGACGATATGGAATTATAAAATATCAAAGGTTGACAATATTTCCTAAATACATATATAATATTTAATTTTGGATGATATATAGACTAGTTGGGCGTCATGTCGATAGACAGACAATTGTCAGCTGTAATTATATTAGATTCATTATATAGCAATACATTGTCAAAAACGAGACTGAAGAAAATTTTGATTTATATTAAGGTTTAAAGAAAAGGAGAAATTACTATGAAACATCATTATTACTATAGAATGATTGTATCATTTTTTGCAATTATGCTTTTATTTATTGCAGCGTGTGATAAGGATTCTGCTGACAATAAAACGCCCAAAGATGATTTGCAGGTGATTTTAGAACAAACAGTGGCCAACGAAAACATCCCCGGAGCTATTTTAGGAGTTAAAACACCAACAGATAGTTGGTTGGTTACAGCGGGTAAAGCAGATACTGCTTCTGCTAAATTAATGAATGCAGATATGCAAGTATGGTTGGCAAGCGTCTCCAAACCATTAACTGCTGTTCTGACTATGAAGCTGATTGAAGAAAAAATACTGTCACTGGATGACACTGTAGAAAAATGGTTGCCTGGGCTGATACCTCAGGGTGATCAAATGACCATCAAAATGTTACTAAATCATAGCTCGGGAATCTTTGATATAACACACAATGTTTCTTTTTGGCAGGAGTTACTAACCAATCCATCCAAGATATGGACAAATCAGGAACTTGTGTCACGTTCTGTCCCAAACACACCTGTTTTTCCTCCTGGTACGGCATTTAGCTATAGCAATACCGGTTATTATATATTGGGGATGATCATGGAGGCTGCTACCGGAGATTCTGTAGCTGACTTATTTCAGCAAAAAATAGCTGAACCGGCACAGCTGACACGAACAAAACTAAGCAGGCAGGGGGCATTGGAAGAACCTTGTACGAATGGCTACACCTGGCTTTTCACTACAGAAGATGTCGTTGACATTGCCAGTTGGAATTTTTCGTGGGATTGGACCGCTGGAGCGGGTGTGTCAACAGCCGAAGATATGCTTCAATTTAGTGATAAATTATTCAATGGTGAAATACTTCAAAATGAAACGGTTGATTTGATGACTTCTTTGGAGTCTTTTGCTCCTGAATCAGCCACGGGCTTAGGAATCGGAGTTGTTTCTGCCGACGCTGCCGGTAACGTATTTGAAACGAAATTGCTCGGCCATAGTGGATCGAATCCCGGAGTCGCAACCGAATGGTACTATTTTCCGGACTACGGTACTACCATATTTGTAGCTGTAAACAGAAACGATATCCCGGAAGGCCCGGATGGACACATTCCGGTGAATGGATCGGCTATCAGCTTTGATATTTTTACTCAGGCATGGCTAATCGTCAAAGAACACATTTAAAAAATTAAAAAACAATTAAACTATAATAAAACTTCAGATTGATGAAATAATGAGATACGATTATGAAAACTGAAATCAAAGTATTTATTGTGCCCTTAATTATCATATTCATTATTCTAATTATATTGGGAGGAAACAGTATGACTAAAAACGTAAAAGTAACCCATACAAAGTCCGAAAGAAACATTCAAGAAGGTTATATTACTGTAACTGGTGGTGAAATCTGGTATAAAATTGTCGGAAAGAATAAACCTGGCATTCCACTTCTGGTAATACACGGTGGGCCGGGGGCATCCCATCATTATTTGGAACCAATCGCCAATTTGGCCGATGAACGTCCCGTTATTTTTTACGATCAGTTAGGGTGTGGAAAATCGGATAATCCCAATGATACTTCTTTGTGGAGTTTAGCCCGTTTTGTGAATGAAATTCAGCAAGTTATACATACTCTTGATTTGGGCAAAGTACATATTTTAGGACAATCCTGGGGTACATCTCTGGCTGTTGAATATGTCCTTACGAAACAATCTCAAGGTGTAACAAGTTTGATTCTTTCCGGACCATTACTAAGCGCTTCTCGCTGGATAGAAGATCAGAAGGTTTACATCGAGGAATTACCCGAAGATGTGAAGAAAGCAATTTTGCAGGGCGAAGAATCCGGAAAATATGATTCCGACGAATATCAAAATGCCATGATGGTATTTTATCAAAAACATGTGTGCCGACTGGATGAATGGCCTGAATATCTTAATACAGCATTTGCCAAATTAAATATATCTCAATATGAATATATGTGGGGACCTAGTGAGTTTACTGTAACCGGAACTTTAAAAAATTACGAACGAGTAGATAAATTACATGAAATCAACCTGCCGACTCTTTTCACCTGTGGTGAATATGACGAAGCTACCCCCGTTACGACCAGATATTATCAAGAAAAGATGCCTGGTTCTCAGCTCCATATTTTTAAGGATGCTTCGCATGAACATCATATTGAAAAAACGGAGGAATACTTAAACGTAGTAAGAAAATTCCTGCATAGCGTGGAAAATGATTAGATATATTCAATGATTTTGTTAACTAACTCTATATTGAAAACTTATTGGTAATCGTGTGTAATATTTTCAAATTGACAGATGGTTATGCAAAACACGAACGCCCAACAGCACCTATACCCAATGCGGGGTTTGCCGTCATCCGGAAAACTGTTTTTTCGAATTAAGTTTGGTTTAAAAATAAAATCTTATCTTCGAATACCCGCACTGGGCATAGCTGCTAACCGTTATGGCTCAGCAAATATAGTTTATAAGAATATTGTATGCAGTTCTTTCAAATAAAAACCGGAAGCCTTGCCAACCCCGCGAGTAGGTTGAATATTACCGGCCTTGTAGGTTTGGCGGGGCTGGGTAAAATGCTTTTTTGGGAAGTGCATTGGTTTTTATAGATATCCGGCAGTTTTGAAAATTTTCCGGGTATTTACGCCCCGCGAACAGTGCATAAATAAGTACATTAAAGCTTGGCGGGGAGCCAGAAAAAAAGCCACGAGGGAAGGCCTTTCTCCGTGCTGTCATCCTGTTTGCAGAATTAGCTTCAGTGAGAACTTTCCGTTAAGCAATTAACACCCGGGTATTCATTCTTTCGGGAAAGGCAGTTATAAGATATGAATAGAAATAATTATTTAATAAAGTCTGATTAGTAGGGTAGTGCGTACCGGGAACAGCCAACAGAACAGACAAATCTTTCCGCAAGGCAAACAAGCTTCCAGCCCTTTAGAAGTGACAGGCAATCCCGCACTGAAAGGAAAAGGAAAGCCGTTCCATAACACTCGGTGATAAAACATTGCGCTGAAAGTGCTATATTTGATTGACATAACCATTAATAAGCGGTTCAGCGAAATGATACAAAAGTGCATTAAGAGCGCAACGTTTCATACCGCCGGCCGTTACCAACAAGTTTGAAAATGAGAGAAGTACTATCAATATTATTTTTAATCAGTTGTTTAGGAATATTATCCTGTTCTGAGAAAAACAATCTTAATAATGGATACTATTTTCTCCATTGAAGAACCATATCATCTATTTCATATTAATAATGACACCTTAATTTTTGAGAGTGTCTTAAGTGTTGATACTTTCAATTATATGCTTCAGGGGAAAAATGAAATGATTTTGTCTCCAATAAACATTAAAGATTCAATAATTATCCTTGACTATAATACCCGACCTGACGGTTTAGAATTATTTATGGGAGACACGTTAATGAGATTTAAACAAACTCCCTTTAACAATGCGACTGACTTTTACATTAATTCCAAAGGTTTTAAAATAAACGTACCTTATTTCGAAAATCCTCAATTTATTGCAAAACAAAGTCTAATTATTACTCTTCTTGTTGAAACAAAAAACGATTCCTTAAAACTTGAGTTAGATGAAAAGCAAACTGACATCAAAAATCTAAAAAACGATTTTCAATCTGTCCTTGATAAGTTTGACGAGGTTGAAAAACCTCTTGTAACCTTGAGATTATTTGTTGACAAAGATTTTAAAGTTAAAAGGTTGGAACCAATTTTTAGGAAAACAACAAGTTTGTTTCGGGAGATTGCTTTTGTTGTTAAGCCATCATTTAAACAACACAAAAGATGCGATTCTCAATATTATTCATTCTTTGACTATGTATTTCTTGCAAACGATTCATTACATCTTAAATTCATTGATAAACCCAATTTTCAAATTAGTACCAAAGACAATATAAACTCAAATAGTATTAAAACAGAAATAAGTGCAAGAATGGAGAGTTCTGAGTACACTTTTATAAAACTACTCTTAAAAAATGGAATGAATGTTCAAGAATACATCGAAGAAAAAAACTTAGTTTATTCAGCAATTGACTCATTAAGAGATAAATATTCTCTTGAAACTGTTGGTTGTTTATTTAATGAAATAGAAAGCAAAACTGAGCGTAAAAAAATTATTGAAAAATACCCAAGATTAGTAATAATTGAAAACGAAAAATAAAAAACCAGTTGGTAACACAGTACATATTGCAGGGCGGGGTTTGGTGGTACGCCAACTGCGGATTCTCGCAT
>CAZBWK010000121.1:0-10002 GCA_964495655.1 uncultured Prolixibacteraceae bacterium
TGGCACTTGCGTAGGTTCTTTTTCAGGCAAAGATTCATCATCATATGGATTTGCCATAAACTCTTTAGCCCTTTCCCGCAAGTTTTCGATATCGGCATATTCTCCCTCCACTAACAGGTCATTATTGCGGTTAACCAGTACCACAAAGACATTTCGTTCTTTGATCTGCTGATCATCCTGTTGTTGTGTTTCATCAACCCATTGGGGAAGTCTTCTTTCCAATCCGCTGTCAACGTCCATCGTGGTTGTTACCAGGAAAAAGATAAGCAACATAAAAGCAATGTCTGCCAATGATGCTGAAGGTATTTCGGGTGTTTTTCTAGCCATAATTAATTTTCCTGTTTATTACCACGAATTAAATTACTTAAATAACCGGCTTACGGAAGAAAAGACAATTGATAGAACTGCCAATCCCAATAAGATGTATGTTACATACAAGCCGGTATCAATATACTTAGCTACACCAGGTGTAAGGGTTCCGTCATTTATATACTTCTGTACACCCACAAACTGCGGAATTTCATCAGATGCCAATAAATAAGCTATCAACACAACTGCTCCAAGAAACACCAATGCCATAAGACCCTTCTTTGCGGCATTAATATCTGTGAACATATGGAATATTCCTGAGAGTACTGCAACTCCGGCACCAAAAATCAATAAAATATAGGCCCAGGCCAAATTTGAATTGATCCATCCTCCCATTGTTGGATCAACCTTATTTTCACTGATATTAGCCATCAAAGAAACAATCAGAACAGCTGATATTATGATGATCACCCACAGAAGAATTGTTATAATTTTTCCTGCTTTAGTCATTGTTATGCTGATTTTTTCAGGTTGTGTTTAACCAATAAATCTAATAATGATATTGAAGCATCCTCCATATTATTTACAATGCTGTCGATTTTTGATACACAGTAATTATAGAATATCTGAAGAATGATCGCTACAATAAGACCACCTACTGTTGTAATCAAAGCAACTTTAATACCACCTGCAACCAGTGAGGGAGAAATATCACCTGCAATTTCGATAGCATTGAAAGCGCCGATCATACCAATTACAGTTCCGAGGAATCCTAACATAGGTGCAAGCGCAATAAACAATGCGATCCAGCTTAAGCCACGTTCAAGCAACCCGGCCTGAACACCGCCGTAAGAGATGATTGATTTCTCAACAACATCAATGCCGTGATCAACTCTGTCCAACCCCTGATAAAAAATACTGGCAACAGGACCCCGGGTTTTACGGCATACATCCTTAGCAGCTTCAACACCGCCGCTATCAAGTGCCTGCTCAACATTTGCCAGCAGTTTTTTGGTATTACTGGTTGAAAAGTTCAGGTAAAGAATCCTTTCAATTGCAAAAGCAAGTCCAAGAATAAGTGCTATCAATACGAAGGACATAAAAAACGGACCTCCGTCAATAAATGTCTGCTTCAGTTGGCTGTGTAATGATCTTCCTTCCTCAGCTGCAGCAGCAGCTTCTTCAAATGGATCGGCTGTCAGATCTGCCTGCTGCTGGACAGCTGCAGTATTCTCTGTGGCTGCCTGATCCTGGGCAACCACAACATTTGATGCCAAAAAAAACAGCATTCCAGATAATGCTATTAACGCGAATAGTCTTTTCATAATTAATTTGAATTTTTAATTAATAATCTCCAAGTTTATTTTCTATTACTATTATTTTTTCGTCAACAAATAACACGTTTTCCCGTGAAAAAATCAAATTTTATTACGTAAAAATATAAAAAAAGAAAATGTTTTTTAAATACTTTGTACAATATTACCCGGTAATATAATTTATCAAAAGATAATACTTTATAAAATGTTTTCTTTTGTTTATCTGCTTTTTGCGGAGAGAGGGGGATTCGAACCCCCGGTACCGTTCCCGGTACACACGCTTTCCAGGCGTGCCAGTTCAGCCACTCCTGCACCTCTCCCTGGATTTCCGGCATGCCATTCCAAAACAGAGGGTGCAAAATAACAAAAAAATTACTAAAAATGCACAAATGATAATACTTATTTACTTCGGAAATTTTTTAATGATACGAACATGAAAATTTTAAAACCGGAAATATAATGACAGATAATCAATTTAAATACTAAATAAAGCCCTTGCATTATCGGTAGTTATTTTTGCTACCTGCTCTACTGATATATCATAAATTCCGGCAACAGCCTGTGCGACATAAACAATGTATGCGCTCTCATTTCTCCGGCCCCGTTTTGGAACAGGGGCCAGATATGGAGAGTCAGTTTCAAGGACAATGTTACTTAAAGGAATATTTTTAATGACTGATTTAAGATTACTGTTCCTGAATGTTATTATTCCTCCTATTCCTAAAAGGAACCCAAGGTCAACAATCTTTTGTGCCTCCGTCCCGTCACCCGAGAAACAGTGAAATATACCTTTAAGATTTCCGTTTTGCTCTTCCCTGATTATATCATATACTTCAGAAAATGAATCCCGCAAATGGATCACAACCGGAAGGTTCATAGACATGGCAAGCCTGACCTGATGTCTGAATGCATCCCTCTGCTCATTTATAAAGTTACGGTTCCAGTAAAGATCAATACCAATCTCACCTATTCCGTAAAATTTGCGTTTTTCAAGCCAGTATTCAATCGCCTGCAACTCCTCTTTGTAATCAGTTAAAACTGATGTGGGATGAAGTCCCATTAATGGATACAGCAAATGAGGATATGCATCGCTGAGATCAGTTAACCTTTTAATTGATGCTGAATCAATATTAGGCAGAATAATTTTTTTTACGTCATTATTATATGCATGCTGCACCACCAGGTCAACATCATTTATAAACTCCTCCGAATATATATGAGCATGAGTATCAATCAGCATGTCAAAAAATAAATTTTGACAAATTTAGCAAAGTGTTTTATCCTTAAACAATTTTAACTTTAACCTTATATTAAATTTATATATATTTAAAGATAATTCAACCAGCAACTTACTGACAAATCACAATCATACAACTCCCTGGGCAAGCATGGCATCTGCAACTTTTACAAATCCGCCTATATTTGCTCCTTTCACATAGTCAATTTTGTTACCGTTTTTTCCATATTTGACACATTGCTCATGGATATTGTTCATAATATCTCTCAACCTCTTATCTACCTCTTCCCGCGGCCAGCTCAAACGCATATTGTTTTGCGACATTTCTAAACCGGATACAGCAACACCTCCGGCATTTACAGCCTTACCCGGAGCATAAACTATATTATTATTTAAAAATTCCACTGCCTCTGCAGTGCATCCCATATTTGATGCTTCAGCCAGTAGATAACACCCGTTATCTACAAGGTTATGTGCATCAGATATGCCGACTTCATTTTCTGTTGCACAAGGAATTGCAACATTCACGGGGACTTCCCATGGTCTTCGCCCGGCAAAAAACTCAGTTCCAAACTCATGCGCATAAGGTTCTACTATATCATTGTTGCTTGCGCGAAGTTCAAGAAGATAATTTACTTTATCTCTGCAAATCCCTTCAGGGTCATATATATATCCGTCGGGTCCGGATATTGTGACAACTTTCCCTCCCAATTCGTTAAGCTTGGTAATTGCACCCCATGCTACATTACCGAACCCTGAAAGGGCAAAGGTCTGTCCTTCAATATCTTTTCCCAGAAACCTGAGCATGTGCTGTGCAAAATATACCGCTCCGAATCCTGTTGCTTCAGGTCTGACGAGGCTTCCTCCCCAACCAAGACCTTTACCTGTAAGAACACCGGTAAATTCATTTCTTATGCGTTTATACTGACCAAACAGATAACCTATTTCTCGCCCTCCGACTCCGATGTCTCCGGCAGGCACATCGGTATCAGGGCCTATATGCCTCGACAACTCAGTCATAAATGACTGGCAAAATCTCATTATCTCTCCGTCACTTTTACCCTTAGGACTAAAATCTGAACCGCCTTTTCCACCTCCCATGGGCAGGGTTGTAAGACTATTCTTGAATGTCTGTTCAAAACCAAGAAACTTCAAAATACTCAATGTCACACTTGCATGAAATCGCAATCCTCCTTTATAAGGGCCCAGTGCGGAATTAAACTCTACACGGTAACCGCGGTTAACCTGTACATTACCGGTGTCATCAACCCACGGCACACGAAAGAGTATTGTTCTTTCCGGCTCCACCATGCGCTCAAGAATTCCTGCCTTTTGATATCTGGGATTCTTTTCATAAAAACTCCAGACCGAGCCGATAACCTCAATTACTGCCTGATGAAACTCTTTCTCTCCGGGAGTTCTTCTCTCAAGATCTGAAATAAAACTATCTATTGTTGTAACCATATTAAAATTTATTAAAAAAACATGCTAAAGTTAGGCAAGTTAGCCGCAAAAAAAAACCTTATGGCAAATAATAATTATTTTGCTAAGCTGCTAAGATACACTACATTAGCTCAAATATGGCATCTCATATTACAAAAAATATGAGAGTTATCATGATTAAAAGCGCAAAAAAAAGCCTCTCCGTGACAGGAAAGGCTTTCTTCTCTGATAAAAAACTATTAAATTACATCATACCTCCCATCCCCGGGCCTCCCGGAGGCATTGGGGCAGGATTTTCTTCCTTTTCTTCAACCAAAACAGCTTCCGTGGTCAGGAACATTCCTGCTATAGAGGCTGCATTTTCAAGAGCGATACGGGTAACTTTTGCAGGGTCAATAACTCCTGTTTCATAAAGATTCTGGAATTCATCGAGTCGTGCATTGTATCCATAATCAGCTTTCCCTTCTTTTACTTTCTGAACAATAACAGCACCCTCTTTGCCTGAATTTTCCACGATCTGGCGGAGAGGTTCTTCAATTGCACGTTTGACAATCTCAATACCGGTATGTTCATCTTCGTTGTCATATTGAACTTCATCCAGAACCTCAATTGCACGAATAAAACAAACTCCGCCTCCGGGTACGATACCTTCTTCAACTGCAGCTCTCGTTGCACTTAGGGCATCATCAACACGGTCTTTTTTCTCCTTCATTTCGACCTCAGAAGCAGCTCCGACATAAATCACAGCCACACCGCCAGCTAATTTAGCAAGACGTTCCTGAAGTTTTTCTTTATCGTAATCAGAAGTTGTAGTTTCAATCTGTTTTTTGATCTGGGATACACGGGCAGCTATACTTTTTTGTGAACCTGCTCCGTTAACAATAGTTGTATTCTCTTTGTCAACTGTAATTTTTTCAGCTTGTCCCAGAACATCCAGGGTAGCCTGTTCCAGTTTCATTCCTTTCTCCTCAGTAACGACTGACCCACCTGTCAGGATAGCAATATCTTCAAGCATCTCTTTACGGCGGTCACCAAATCCGGGTGCTTTAACGGCACATACTTTAAGCGAACCACGTAACCTGTTAACAACTAATGTTGCCAGTGCTTCTCCATCCACATCTTCAGCAATAATTAACAAGGGACGGCTGGTCTGTGCAGTTGCTTCGAGTACAGGCAGCAGGTCCTTCATGGTACTTATCTTTTTATCGTGGATAAGTATATAAGGATTCTCCAGGCTTGCCTCCATTTTTTCAGCATCAGTAACAAAATAAGGAGAGATATACCCGCGGTCGAACTGCATTCCTTCAACCATGTCAACATAGGTGTCTGTTCCTTTGGATTCTTCTATGGTAATAACACCTTCCTTGTGAACTTTCTGCATTGCCTCGGCAATCAAAGCACCAATAGCATCATCATTGTTTGCAGAAACTTTTGCTACTGATTCAATTTTTTTGTAATCATCACCTATAGTTTGTGCCTGTTCAGCAATACTTTTAACAACGCGGGTAACTGCTTTGTCAATTCCGCGCTTAAGATCCATCGGATTAGCGCCGGCAGCTACGTTCTTTAAGCCTACCTTAATAATAGACTGTGCCAATACTGTTGCAGTTGTTGTACCGTCGCCGGCATCGTCACTTGTTTTAGATGCCACTTCTTTTACCATCTGGGCTCCGAGATTTTCATATGAATCAGGAAGTTCAATCTCTTTTGCCACTGTTACACCGTCTTTGGTAATTTTGGGTGCACCAAACTTTTTCTCAATAATTACATTTCGACCTTTGGGGCCTAATGTACATTTTACTGCATCTGCTAACTGATCAACGCCAGATTTTAGTTTATCACGAGCATCAATGTTGAATTTAATTTCTTTTGCCATTTTGATATGATTTTTAAATTTTAATTAAGCAATGTAAAGTACGTCAGACTGCGACATGAGCAAATAATCATTACCGTCTATATTCAGCTCGGTTCCGGAATATTTACCATAGAAAACAACATCTCCCACTTTAATTTCCATGGGTTCGTCTTTTTTGTCTGCACCGACCAATACTACTGTACCCTGCTGTGGTTTTTCCTTTGCTGAATCAGGGATAATAATACCACTAACTGTTTTTTCTTCGGCCTCCTGGGGTTCAACCAGAATTTTTCCAGCCAAAATTTTACCTTTAAGTTCTGCCATTGTTATTCAATTTATTATTAAACATTTATTTTAAAATCGATACTCTGCAATATCATATTTTATGCCAATTACCGGGTATACGCCTTTTTAGGAAAAAATTGGACAAAATTTCACCCTGGCATTTCTTAATGCCGATCATCAATATTGCAATAAATTGATTTGTAGATACATACATAAAATGTCACTCTTTATGACATGCTGGCAGGAAACGGTCATGACAATTTCAAATTAGCTAATCTTCGGAGTGCCTGCAAATGAAGCTATGATACAGGCAGCATATTATTTTTGGATCATTCAAACCGGTATTCAGAAATTTTCCTGAATCCTCTCAAAAAATCGGCGGTTCCCATTCGCTTTTTCCCCGAAAGCTGGATATCTTTAATTTCCAGCCATCCATTTGAACATGCAACATTAAGATAGGACTCTCCATCAGAGTCGATAGTACCGGGTGGCGCAGTTTCAACTGAAATAACCGGCAGGGCAAGATATATCTTACAGGTAATTGTCCTTTCTGTCTCTGTATTAACAAGGTTAGCCCAGGCTGCCGGATGTGGTGAAAGACCGCGTATAAGGTTTCTCACCTTTTCGGAATCAGCTGTCCAGTCAATCTTGCAATCTTCCTTAAAGATCTTTGGTGCAGGTCTGATAATATTTGGATCATACAGTTCTGACTGATCGACAGGTTTTAAACTTCCTCCGGCAATTCCTTCCACTGTATCAATCACCAGGTCTGCTCCGATCTTCATCATACGATTATGAATATCCCCAACAGTATCGTACTCTCCTATCTCACATTCTCTTTGAAGCAATATCTTTCCTGTATCAATTTTATGTTCAATCATAAAAGTGGTCACGCCGGTTTTTGTTTCACCATTTATTACTGCCCAGTTAAGAGGCGCTGCCCCGCGATATTGAGGTAATAATGAGGCATGGAGATTGAATGTTCCCAGCCGGGGCATTTTCCATATAATATCCGGGAGCATCCTGAACGCCACGACAATCTGCAGGTCTGCGTTAAAAGATCTTAATTCCTCAACGAATCCCGGATCTTTCAACTTCTCAGGCTGTAGAACAGCTATATTCTCTTTCAGGGCATACTTTTTAACAGCCGATTCTGTAAGTTTTTGTCCGCGACCAGCCTGTTTGTCAGGTGCAGTTACAACTCCTGCCACATTATAACCTTTTACAACCAGACATTCCAAACTGGCGACAGCAAAATCAGGTGTTCCCATAAAAACAATACGAAGTTCTTTTCCTGTCATTAAAAATAATTTTGAACAAAAATAATCATTTTAAATAAAGAACAGTGATACTCCGGCAACAGTTATAACAGCTCCCAAAATTTCTTTACCATTAACTTTCTCTCCGAAAAAAATAACCGATGGTGCTATAATCAGTACCGGAACAACAGACATAAGTGTTGCAGCAACGCCTGTTTCGGTATTTTGAACTGCCAGCAGGGAGAATGATACTCCCAGGAAAGGCCCGAAAAATGACCCCAGAGCGATCCTTTTCATAGCTGCCTGGTTTTTAACAGCCTCAAACACCTTAGTCCATCTTCTCATAAAAAAGAAGAGCAGTGTAAAGCCGGCTATTCCGGTAAGAATTCTTATCTGCGAAGCAGAAAATGCATCATAGCTGCCCATCCCTTTTTTACTTAATACAAGGCCTGCTGCCTGCCCTGTTGCTCCTCCAAGCGCCAGCAATATTCCGGGAACAGAATAGGAAGATCTTATTTTTCTCAGGACTGAACCATTCAGTTCCCTCTTTTCCCGTTTCAGGATTACCATGACAATACCTGAAATGGTAACTGTCATACCTGCCCAGTTTATAAGAGTAAGTTCCTCTCCAAGGATCAGCCAGCCTGCATAAGCGGCAATAGGTGGCGCCAGAGACATTATCAGCATGGATATACGTGCGCCAATAACGACAAAAGCCTGGAATAATAACAAATCCCCAACAACAAAACCAACTAATCCGGAGAGTGACAGCCATTTCCACTGATAGAGAGTCGCATCAACCGGCCAGAAATAACCTCTTGTTATCCAACAGAAGATACCGGTAAGGAAAAAGGCAATAATCAGCCTGATGAGATTAACAGACAAGGAGCCTACCTTCTTCCCGGCTGATTCAAATGCAAGACTTGTTACGGTCCAGAACAGAGCAGTAAGTAATCCTGCTATTTCTCCAAAATATGTTTGCATTGTTCAGGAAGTCAATATTATATTCTTAACCGTAAGAACAAATCAGTCAAGCAAACCGGAAACTGTTTTCCTCAATTCGCCGGCTCTCTTATTTTTTGCTACGATCTTACCATTGCTGTCTACTATCAGGCTCGACGGTATTGAATTGATCAGATACATCCGGGCGACTGCATTATTCCAATAGGCAAGGTCCGAAACATGAGTCCAGGTAAGATGATCATCCTCAATTGCTTTCAACCATGACTGCTTATCTCTGTCGAGAGATACGCCCAACACACCAAAACCCTTATCTTTATAATCATTATACACTGCCACGATATTAGGATTCTCAGTCCTGCATGGCCCACACCATGCTGCCCAGAAATCAAGAAGGGTATATTCATTTTTAGAATAAACATCAGAAAATCTCACAGGATTACCCTGTGGGTCATTCATCTCAAAATCAGGGGCTATACTGCCGATTGCAAAAGCTTTCATCTTCTCAATCCGCTCCTTTAATCTTACCAGTGAGGGTACCTGCAACAACTCCGGTCCAAGCCCGGAGACCAGATCATCCAATTCCTCAACCTCTAATCCGTGCTGTATCCTGTCGAGAAAATAGGGAACAGCAAATGAATTCGGATTGCTCCTTATAAAATCTTTCTGTATGTTGGTAACTCCTTCATAAAGTGCCTGAACTTTTTTCATTAGTTGTCCGGCTCTTGCCGTATCTCCCGAACTGTTGGCTTCACGGGCCTGCTGATAGAGCTCCATATACTCCTCTCCGATCTGCCTCATCTGACGATTTAGCTGTTCATAATCTTCATGAGTAGCCGATCCGGAAACCCTGACTGTTTCAAGAGAATCAACATGGCCGGTAACTGTAATGCTTGTATTCTCAACAAAAATAATTGTTTTTGGCCTCTCCCCTAAAACAGACACATAATAATCCTCAGGGAATTTCACCTCTCCCCTCAATACAGCCTGTCCCTCTTTAATATCGGCTGTATCAACCGGTATCCATTCTGCTTCACCTCTCTTCTCCAAAAGTATCTGTCCCTGCGCACCGCCCAGATTGACTTTAATCTCAAAACCTTTTTCTTTCTGCCTGTTACAGGAGAAAAATGCAATCACTGTTATCAGAACTAAATATTTTTTCACTTTCCCTGTTATTAAATTAAATTTTGTGCAATATAGAAAATCATTAGAACAATTTTAACGTTTATATGTTCTGAAGAATAAATAAGTACAGTATAAAAAGTAAAATTTTTATTTACCCATACCTTATGTTTTTTATAATTAATTGAATAACAATTTAATAAATTTTTAAATTTG
>CAZBWK010000122.1:0-9979 GCA_964495655.1 uncultured Prolixibacteraceae bacterium
TCCACAAACTGCGGCCGGTCATTATTTGGGTGCGTGACGGAACGCATACTGCACTTACCCATGATCCCATTATGTATGACGACATAAAAGTAATACCTTCTTCAGCCAGCCTGTCGATATTCGGAGTATGACAAATCTTGTTACCATAGGCTTTTAAAGAGTATGGTGATTGGTCATCCGTAATAATAAACAAAATGTTGGGCTTCTTTATTTCTTTTTCACTTTGGCATTGAATTAATGTTACTAATGTTCCTCCAATAAGAAATAATTTAAATAAATTATTGATCTTCATTATTTAATTTTTTTATTTACAATTCATGGGTAATAATACTTGTATTAATGATTATTAACTCACATTTAACACTGCTGTCCACTTAAAACAAGTTGAGTGACAGCTGTTTATAATCAAGTTCTTTGACATTATTGTAATCTGTTTTTGTAAGCAGCTCTTTTATAGGAGTTTTATCAAGTAGGGAGATACCCAAAACCTGTAATATTTCGTAAGTTGAACGATCAATTTTTAGATCTGAGCCAACTATGGCTACCATGCAATACGAAATGATTGCAGAATATATTTGGATACGTACGGCATTTTCTGATGTTCCCCAAAAGGACTTAATCTTCAAATGCTGTTTAATCCACTTGAAAAACAGCTCCACCAACCATCGGTTTTTATATAACATGGCAATTTCAGTAGCTTTCAATTCCATATTGTTTGTTAGAAAAACAAAGGTACGGCTGGTTTCTTCATCATAGAATTTTATCCTACGTAACTTGTCAGGATATTCTTTTGCAGTATAGAATCCAGTAAGTTTGCCTGTTTGGTCACATACCACACCAGTCGATTTATCGACTTTGTTTGAGTAAATGCGCCTGAATTTCAGGTTTGATTTGGCCCGGACGACAAAAAAAGCCGAGAGCTTAGTTATATAATAAAGCCTTTTGAAATCGACATAGGCCCGGTCGAAAATGTAATATGCACCTGTTTCATAAGGAATAACATCCATTGCATTTACATCATTGACTGTTGCCGCTGTAATGTGCACGAATGAGGGAATTTGGGTTGTTACATCATACAGCGTATGAAGCTTTATGCCTGCTTTTGTTTTTCGAAATTTAGCCCACCAAAATACACTCAGGCATAAATCGATTGTTGAAGAATCGAAAGCATAAACCTTACCTTTTATCTTAAAGTCATCATTTGCCCGTTTTTTTCGGGCTATGTCGATCAAATAATAGGCGAACTCCTCAAATATTTTATTGCTGCGTTTTTCGTTTGCCTTAGCAAGATTGCTTCTGGTGACACTTTTACCAAAACCGAGATGATAAGATTTTTTGCTGTGGGCATCAATAATCACAATCAAATCGCGCAGGCTGTCCCGGTTTGTTAATTGCCCGAAGACCATGCAAAGCAATTGATTCCAGCATGTGAAATGCTTTACATACCTATTGCCGTTGTACTTTCCAATAATTCTGTCAAAAACCCGTTGCGGCAAAAAACAACTAATTGCGCGAAAACGTATTTTCCTTCGTTCATCGTACTATATTTTTAAGACGGCGAACTTAGTATTTCAAATCGTCACGCAATAAAAAAGCGCTGAAAGTCTTAGATTACAAGTATTTCAAAGAACAATTTTTATTTTTTAATGGACACTAATGCACATTTAATTTTAATTATAACCCGGGTTTTGTACCAAATTTTTATTGATATCCAGTTCTCCTTGAGGGATAGCCCATAAATCATTATATTCATAATAATCTCTAGTACAACTAAATAAATGACCTTTATCATTTATAATATATTTACCATCATATTCTTCAGGATTATCAGTTAGTTTCATTCCATGAAAATCCTGAGCTATTACTTCAAGGGCTATCCCCCATCTTCTTAAATCCCAATATCTTAGACCTTCAAGCCCAAACTCAACAACTCTTTCTCTTCTTATGATTTCTCTCAATTTATCAGGATTTGTTTCAGTAACAGGAGGCATATTGATTTCTTGCCTACCCCTTACTTTATTGATAGTATTATCCAACAAGCTTTGAGTAATTCCATCTCCGGCTTCTAATATTGATTCAAGATAACTTAAAAGTACTTCAGCATACCGTACCAAAATAAAATCTGATCCATAATTCCACACATCTCCTTTATAATCTTCATCATAAAATTTCCTAGGAGCATAACCTGTTAAACCAGGACCCGTTTGTCCAATCATTGTTAATGAGTCAGGATGTCCTCGAAAAATTTTACCTTGAGCTTCATTATATGAATAGTCAGGCAACCAAACAGTTGCATAAAGACGAGGATCCCGGTTTTCAAAAGGATTTTCAGGATCATACAAAGGAGATTCTTCAATGGTTTTGCCATCCATCATTAAAAATTTATCCACAAATTCCTGAAAAATAGTCGTATGGTTATTACCCCCAAACCAACTTGGGGGAGTTACTTTTTGAGTCATACTTTCTCCCCTATGATCTTCTAATTGCTGTACAGCGAATATAATTTCATCACTATCATCACCCTCATCTTCAAAAAGTTTTTTGAATCGTGGATCGATCGAATATCTATTTAAGTCCATAATTTGTTTATAAGTCTGGGCTGCTTCTGACCATTGATTATCGGCCATCAACAATCTTCCTCTGATGGCAAGCGCTGTACCTTTCTCAACCCTTCCTTTTTCAGAAGATGGACGTTTTATGGGAAGATCTATAGCAGCTTGTTTTAATTCATCTAAAGCAAAATTAATTACATCTTTTTTTAAAGCTTGACTTACACTATTGGCTTCATTAAAAGTTAATACTTCTGTTACTAATGGCACATTACCATGTAACTGACTTAGCCAAAAATAACTATAGCTCCGTAAAAATCTTACTTCAGCAATCATTTCTGCTTTTTCTGTCGGATCCATATCAACTTTTTCGATATTTTCCAAAAAATAATTAAACCTAGCAATTCTTTGATAATTATAAGTCCATACACTTGCTGCCCACCAATTGGTCTGGAGATTTCTATGTATACCAAGACCATAATTACCAGGAGGAAATTTCGTACGTGCTATATCAGTCATTAAATCAAAAAGCAAGTTGTATGTATTCCATCCTGTCAAACCTCTGGTCCAAGCAGGTGTAGCATAATAATAACATCCAGTTAATGCATTTGTAGCATCCTTTTTATCTCTCCAAAAAATAGCTTCACTTAAAGAGTCTTCTGGATATGTTTCTAAAAAATCATCCTTACATGCTGAAAATAAAAATATAATCAAAGTCAGTAGGGAAAAAATTTTTCTAATTAATCTAAAATTTATTATATTCATAATATTAAGTTTTAAAATTGAACACTTACACCTAAACTCCATAATCTTGTGGGTGGATAATACAGGACACTAGGCATTTCTGGATCCCATCCCGGAATAAAATTGTCAAAACATTTTATATTATCGCCACTCAAGTATACCCGAAATTGATCAATAAAGGTACTACTTAGGATTACTGACGGGATGTTATATCCTATTTGTACAGTTTTTATTCTTAAAAAACTATTATTTCTCATCCAATAATCTAAATTATCTCCCCACGGGGCCTGGACATTAGGTGTTAAAAATTTTGGATATCCAGCATTTCTATCAGGATTTTCCGGAGTCCAGCGTTCTTCCCAGTGCCATCTTTGGATATTATATGAATTAGCATATGCTAATCTTTGATATCCAACTTGGCTTTCCATTCCCCCAAGACCATGAACCAAAGTATAAAAATCAAATCCTTTATAATTTGCTGTTATCCCCATTCCATAAGTATATTTAGGGAATTGATTACCAATTATTTTTCGATCATATGCTGAGGTCACTTTTCCATCGGGTTCTCCATCAGGTCCGCTTATATCTTTATATCGAGGCCAACCAGGGATTGCAGAGTAATTTTGCAAGGCATAATTATCAATATCTTCCTGATCAATAAAAAGACCCTCTGTTTCATATCCATAAATTGATTGTAAGGGTTCCCCAATGAACAATCCCTTATCGATATCCCTTTGAACGTTTGCTAATTTTAGAAGTTTATTGTGAACTACTGAAAAATTGGAATTAATGCTGTAGGAAAAATCTCTTACTGTGTTTTTATGTACCAATTCAAAATCCCACCCCTTGTTTTCAACCTCTCCGGCATTTTGTTCATTTACATTCATTCCTAATACATCAGATACTGTTAACTGATAAAGTATGTCATATGTTTTTTTGTAAAAATAATCGGCAATAAAATTTAATTTCCCATTTAACACAGTAATATCAACTCCCATATTTGCAACATTTGTGGTTTCCCACGAAAGATTTTCATCACGTAAAACTGCTAACCTGATTCCGTCTTTTAATTGTCCTCCAATAACAACCGGAAGTCCTGAAGAAAGAACTTTCTGATAGGGGTAGGTTCCTATTTGCTGATTACCCAATATACCATTTGAAATACGAATTTTAAATTGATCAATCCAGGGTATTTGAAAGAAATCTTCTTCAGAAATACGCCAACCAACAGAAAAGGAAGGAAATAAACCATACCTTTTCCCTTCTGCAAAACGTGAAGATCCGTCATATCGAATATTTCCCTCTAAAAAATATTTTTCTTTAAATGAATAATTTATCCTTCCAAAAAAAGATCTTAACCTCCATTTAGATGCTCCTCCTGAATTTTTTTGATATCCTGTAGCACCAGCATTTAATACTTCAAGTTCAGGACTTAATAAATCGGCCCTAAACCCCATAATATTTTGATTATCAAATGCTTGCTGGTTATAACCTCCTAACACATGCAAATAATGATCCCCAAACGTTTCATCATAATTAATTAATGATTCCAATATTAGATCTTGATTCTCGCTTACTGTATGACGTAATTGTGTTGGACCATAAATATGTGATGGATCAACTTCAAATTCTGTTGCCCGTTGTCTTCTATTATTGAAATTCCGCCGGTAACTCATTTTCCCAGATAATTTCACCGAGCTAATAACATCCCAATCCAAAGAAACAATATTCTCTAAACCAGTATGGTTTTGTCTATCAAAAGATTTACTATCCAGATGGGCTTCAGCTGTCGGGTGTCCCATGAATACACCATAAGTACCATCAGGTAATCTTCCCGGAACAGTAGCATTTGTATGATGAGCTTTTGATATAATATTCTGAAATGTTAAAATACTCTCAATACCAGTTGATGACAACTTAATAGGTTCTTCTTGAACTGATGTTATTCCCGATAATCTAACATTTAAATTTAAATTCTCCATCAATTTACTATCTATGTTTAATCGTAAATTATATTGGTCATAGTAGTTTTGCTGCACGATCCCATTTTGTTTTAAATATCCCATGGAAAAAAAATATTGTGTATTCCCAGAACCCCCACTAAAAATCAAATTATGTTTAGTTTGAAGTCCATTGCCAGAATTAAATAAATCGTTCATATGATCTTTATTCGGATAATTAATAGGATCTTCACCAGATCTAAATTTATCAATTTCTGCTTGACTATATAAAATACCACTGCCTTCATTTTGTTGTATTTCATTAACAGCTTCAGCAAATTCCCATGAATTTAAATATTCAGGTAATCTTGTGACTTCCTGTTTACCGATATACGATTCATAAGTGACCGTTAATTCTTCCTTTTTCCCGCTTTTTGTTGTTATTAAAATAACGCCATTTGCTGCCCTTGATCCATAAATAGCAGCAGATGCAGCATCCTTCAATATGGATATACTCTCAATATCATTTGGATTAACAGAATTAATAGAACCTGGAAATCCATCTACTATAATTAGAGGACTCACTCCTGCACCACTGAAAGTTCCAATTCCTCTAACCCAAAATGAAGCTTGATCATCCCCGGGATTCCCGGAACTTTGCCGCACCGTCACTCCAGCTGTTGTTCCTTGCAACAACTGTGAAGCCTGTGATACAACTTTTTTGCTCAGTTGATCAACAGGTACTGAAGTTACTGCACCTGTAAGATTAATCTTTTTTTGTGTACCATACCCAATTGCAACAACCTCGTCTATACCAATTGCTTCTTCCTCCATCAGTACATCAATACTCGTCCGGTTGCCAACAAAAACCTCCTGGGTTCTCATACCCACAAAGGAAAACACAAGGGTGGCATCTGCAGGTAAGTTGGATAGTGTATAATTCCCATTGGCATCTGTTACAGTGCCCTGGGTAGTGCCTTTAATAACAATACTAACACCGGGTAGTGGCTGGCCGGCCGAGTCGGTTATTTTCCCGCTGACCACCCGTTGTTGCTGGTTGTAAGCCATTGTGTTATGTCCATAAATACCGGTTTCTCCAAACTGGTTTGACAGAACTATCTGGCGGTCGAAAAGAAAATACTTAATATTCTTCCCCTCTAAAAGAAGATCGAGTATTTCTGTGATCTTCTTGTCTACCGCATCGATATCTACTTTCTGCTCAACATCGATCAGATCTTTATTGTAAAGAAAGAAGAACTCGGATTCGTCCTCGATAGTCCCCAAAACTTTTTCAAGTTCAGTGTCCTTAAAGTTCAGGGTCAGCTTAGTTGACTGCGAATAGGAATCTACAGCAAAAACCTGTATGATCCCGGCCAAAATCAGAAAAACAGTTAGTCGTGCCATGTTAAAAATTTTTAACATTGTATGGTTTCTTATTACAAAACCACACATCAACATTAACTTTCGAAACTTTTTCATAAATTTACGTACTTTTTGTAGAGTTAAAAAATATGTCATTTGTTCTCTCTGCAAATCACGCAGGAAAGTGCCGCTAACACTTTCCTGCTTTGCATTTATATAGTTTATTTACTGTTTTAACCTTAAATGTATCTCCTTCTTTTTGTAGATACCATTTTCTTCGGCAACCCTTTTCTTTATATCATATTCGATTGGTGTTGTGATTGCCATCAACCTTAATACTTCTTCAATCGGTTCATCCTGGAATGTTGCCTTGAAACGGTAATTTTTCAATACTTCATCTTCGATTATAATTTCTACATTATACCACTTCCCCATCCTTTTTACTGCCTGTTCAAATGTCTCATTGTCCATCATTAAAAATCCCTCTTTCCAGGAGGTATAGATTTTTGTATTAACCCTCTTTAAACTGTATTTATTATCAGTCGGCATATAAGCCAGTTTCTGGTCAGGCATAAGTGTTTTTTCCAGATTGCACGTTTTCCCGGTAACCTTTACACTACCAGATTCCAAAACGACTTCCGCCAGATCCTCTCCCGGATAGGCAGTAACATTGAATTCTGTGCCATATACCGAAACATACAAATCTTCAATACTCACTGTAAAAACCGATTTCTGTGGCGTGACATCGAAGAAGGCTTCGCCGGATAGCTCTACAGTTCTTGATCTAATAAAGGAAGAAGCATACCTTAGTTTAGATCCGCTGTTAAGCCAGCCTTTTGAACCATCGGGAAGCATAAATTCTGTCCTGGCACCTTGAGGGGAGTTAATCTCAACCCAGCCGGATTCAACAGCGGGCGAGGACTCCCCTTTAATGTAATAATATATGGAAAATGCAATTACCGGAATTAACAGAATGGCCGCCACCTGGCGGTAAATATCCCAAAACTTTATTTTCTTTGCTTCATTATGCTCTTCTAAAAGAATATGATATTCAATATTTTCATAAATATGTTCAAGTGATTTATCATCAGCTTCCCTGTCCCGGTTGATTTCACTCCAATACTCTGAGAGATATCTTTTAACCTCTTCATGATTATGAATATTGTTGAACCACTCTTTTACCTGAAGATATTCATTGTAAGTGTATTTCCCTTTGATGAAATTATCAAGTACCCTGTTTGTAATGTTACCGTGCATAAAAATTTTTTACAGTTAAAGAAGGAGAGTCCGAAAAATCTCCTTCTTTCTACTAAACTAACCTGTTGTATGCAAAAATGCTTTACTATACTTTATATCCTGAAAACAAAAAAATCCCCGGTGAAAAATTCAATTATTTTTCATTTTTTTAGGCTGGCTGGATCTATTTACAAATTCCTATTAAAATTTATTGGCAAAAATTTGCCACAAAATTCCTGTAAACTACATCTGCTATTTGATAATATCCGGCTGTCGATGGATGCACTCCGTTTGTACCTGTTTTTTCCGTTTTATTTGATCTGGTATTTACTGGTTTATCTGTTTCGGGCATATTGTTTTCAGAATCAAATTGGGAAGCTACATCAACATATTCCAGGAATGATGAATATTCAGGCTCATTGCACCATGACTGATAAGCTTTGTTCATATTTAGTGCTGTCACCACCATCCCATATGTATCTGCATAACCTTTCCCGGCTGCCCCATAATTTGCCCCCATTCCTCCGTTTAAGCTTGGGAGCTGAATACCCATAATTTTTATCTTACAAGCCGGATAATTTGCATGGATATGTCCTATTAATGATTTTGCTGTCATTATCACTTCCGAAAAATCTGTTTTCCATGCTGTTTGTCCATTCCATGTAAGTAAAAAACAGATAATATCGCATTGACCTTTCATGTATTTATTTACATATTGTGGAAAATCTAACTGCCCCGTATCAGCTTCCCAGAATGGGTTACCTGAATCAGCTTCAGATGAGCTGAATTTTATGGAAGCATCACCATTGCCGGATACTTTGGTTAATGTGCCTGAAGCGGCAGGGGAACCTGAACTTATGGCAGAAATATAGCCCCTTCCGTCTGTTATGTTAACCTCTGAAATTGTATAATCAATATTATTAGTTGAGTAAACGGCACCGATGGCCGGAGGTGTGGAAACTCCGGAAACATAAAATTTATAAGCTGGCCTTCCCTCTGTTGCATAAGATGACCATTGCCAGCCTCCGTTACCTTCCCAACCAATTCCTCCTCCGGTTTTTCTTCCTAAGAATGAAATATTATCCAATCCTGATCCTTCGGGATTACCACTATTTCCTGTTAATCTTCTGGAAGCTTCCTGACACCAAACTCCTCCGGCTGTTAAACTGTCACCAACACATAATATGTGCAAATTGGCTGATGGTGATTGAACTATACCTTTAGTAACAAGTGTACAGGTTTTAACTCCTAAGACAGTCCCGTCTTTTGACTTCACTTCTATTTTGAATAAAGCATCACCAATATCTTCTGCTACCGGTAAATATTCAAAATATCTTGGATACTGTTTCCCTTTAATACATGTCACAAGTATATCATAAATATAAGGATATGGAGCTTTTATCATACCCCGGTAGAATAATTGAATGGTATCACCAACTATTGCATAGATTTTATCAGGCAAGAATATTTCTACCTTATCATTTCCTAAATCCGTGAGTTGCATGCCATGGTCGTTCATCCCGGCCGATCCGTCCCGAACATCATCTATATCCGGATTAATTTCTGAAAATGCCATTTTAGGTACCATAGCAAGGCCGGTAGCCGCCAACCCGGCGGATTTAAGAAATTCGCGTCGTTTATAACCGGAGTTATTAATAACTGTATCCATATTTGAAATATTTTAATTATTACTCAGGTGCACACATTATTCCCTCATGAAAGAAAACAGGTTTGTATCCACGCTCTGTTACAAAATAAGGCCTTGACAAAAAACATCACATTCAGGATAAAAAATACAAAGAACAATTAAGAGACAAATCAAAAGTTGTAAAATAGATATTTAAGTTAGTTAGCAGGCCCGACATCTAATTCTTCAGGTATTCCTTGCTCCGCAAACCTGAATTACCTGTCCGCTGACATAGGATGAAAGATCGGAAGCCAGGAAAAGGGCAACTCCTGCAACCTCTTCAGGTAAACCGGCTCTTTTCAGCGGAATTGATGCTTCCCATATCTCCCTGTACTTTTCAGGAATTTTGGCAGTCATTTCAGTGCTGATAAATCCCGGGGCAATTGCATTTGACCTGATACCTTTTGATCCGAGTTCACGGGCCACTGACTTAGTGAATCCTATTATGCCCGCTTTTGAAG
>CAZBWK010000123.1:0-5254 GCA_964495655.1 uncultured Prolixibacteraceae bacterium
ATTTTGCTCATTATCAATTATTTAACATTGTTTTTAACGAAGTATTGTAAAAAAACAAATAATCTATTATCATAAATCTCATGCTCATCAACCTATCCAACCATCCCATATCCATGTGGAGCGAAGCTCAAAAAAAAGCTGCTTATGATCAGTACGGGCAGGTTGTCGACTTGCTATTCCCTGCAGTTGACCCTGCCGGTGACGAAGAATACGTTAAGGCTCTTGTAACAGAATATCTTTCGAAAATTCAAAGTATAATCCGGGATTTTTCCAATGTAACTGTCCATATCATGGGAGAAATGAACTTTACATTCGCCATGATTACCGAATTGCAAAAACTTGGGATAAAATGTGTTGCTTCCACTACCACACGCGTCACACTGGAAGATAACGGAGTAAAATCTTCGGAATTCAGGTTTGTAAAATTTAGGGAATATGAAAAATTACAATAACTATTTCGCTTTCCCTTTGCGCGGGCAGCAGGAAAAAGTGTTCGGCGCTCTTTGCAATTTTATCATCGATCCCGACAGTAAAGTTTTTATACTTAAAGGATATGCAGGAACCGGGAAAACCACTCTTGCCGGGGGATTTGTTAAATATTTGCGGCAATTGAAAACTTATGCCAAAGCCGAAAACGATGAAGAGTCAGCCGGAGAAGAAGACAAGCCAGATGAAAAGCCCGATGTTCCCAAATTTGCAATATTAGCGTCGACTGGCAGGGCAGCTAAAATTTTATCCGACAAAACAATAGTAAAAGCCCGGACAGTGCACAGTATGGTTTACCGAATGGCTTCGCTTACAGATGATGTGGAAAAATACATCGAAAACAACAAACCAAAACAAAACCTTTCTGGCAATTATCAGCAGCTTTCATTGTTTTTCGAGCCTTTGGTGATACGATCAACAACAAGTAACCTTTACATTGTTGATGAAGCCTCGATGATTTCGAACAAAATAGCAGGAAACACTTCAAATGCAAAATTTGGCGATGGCGATTTGCTGGGCGACCTTTTCCGGTATGACCCTAAAGGTAAATTTATTTTTGTTGGCGACCCCGCCCAATTGCCTCCGATTACCCAGGAAGAATCACCTGCTTTAGACAATAAAACATTACAAAACTGTTTCCCCGGACAAAAAATTATTGAATATACTTTAACCGAGATCCTGAGGCATGACAGCAAAAACGACATACTTGCCTGTGCCACTATTTTAAGAAACACAGCCGAAACATATAAACAAAAACGTAATCAAAACATTCATTCTGTAAATGTTCTTATTCATAAACAGGATCAACAATACCCACGTAAAATAAGTTTCAATCCACTTCCGGTTAAAGGTTTTAAATCAATCCAAATTATTCAATCTGAAATTTTGTTACTTGAAAAATACATCGATTCAATTAAATTAAATGGGTTCGAACACGCAACTTTGATAACTCATTCAAACAAAGACTGTAATATTCTGGCAAATTATGTGCGACAACAGATTCATGGTGATATTGGACTTCTTGTTCCCGGTGATTTATTATTGGTTACTCAAAACAACTATATTGTCGATCTGGTAAATGGCGACCTGGTAACGGTTAAATCGATAGGCGAAAAAATTACACGGGCTGATCTTACCTTTATTTTTGTTGAGGTGGAAGAAATGGCGAGTAAAAGAAATTATAAACTGCTTTTAATTGAAGATCTTCTTGCAAACGGGCAAGTTAATCTTAACGATAATCAACATAGAAGCCTGCTTATAGATTTTGTTTTGCGAATGAGGAAAAGGGGTATTGAAATTTATACTGATAAAAACAGGAAAAAACTTAATCCATTATTTAAAAAAATGATGAGGACTGATGCTTACCTTAATGCCTTGCGTGCAACATATGGATACTGCCTTACGTGCCACAAAAGCCAGGGTGGTGAGTGGAACGAAGTATATTTGTACCTTGGCAAAAGCCTTTATTCGTTAAGGGGATCAGCTTTGTATCAATGGGCTTATACTGCTGTTACCCGTGCTCGGAACAAACTATTTGTGAACGATAGCAACTGGTTAATAAGATAATTATGGAACTAATTTTAAATACATATGGAACCAGTCTGGTAAAAGACAATGACACCTTTCTGGTAATCCACAAAGACGGAAAACAACGCATTCACCCATCAGGCATAAAGAGTATTGTGATATCGAAAGGTGCACAAATTACAAGTGATGCTGCCATTCTGGCTATCGAAAATGAAATTGAAGTACTTTTTGTTGACAAAACAGGAAATCCTAAAGGCCGGATATGGAGCCATAAATATGGATCAGTTTCAACCATAAGAAAAGGACAAATTGAATTTACTTTTTCAAAATCTGCAATAACATGGATAAAATCCATTGTTATGCAAAAAATGGAAAACCAACAGGCATTATTACTTTCGCTACATCCGGAATCTGAAGTTTTGGCTGAAAGAATTAAAACCGCAATTAACCGGATAGAAGATTATCGCACAAAAACACACTGCCTCGAAGGGGAAGTGATGCCTGACATTGCTGCAGGATTGCGTGGGTGGGAAGGTGCAGCCTCCCGAATATATTTTGAAGCCATAAATTTAGTACTTCCAGATAGTTTTAAAATGAATGGACGCCAGCAACATCCGGCAACTGATTTGTGTAACTGCCTTCTCAATTATGCATACGGTATTTTGTATGGCAAAATCGAAGGTGCATTGATCAAGGCCGGAATTGATCCATACGTAGGCGTATTTCATCGCGATGATTATAACAGGCCAGTTCTGGTTTTTGATATAATTGAACGCTTTCGGGTTTGGGCTGATTACGTAGTCTTTTCACTGGCAATGCAGGAAGTGATAAATGAAGATTGTTACAGTATTCGCGATGACGGTTCCTTCTGGCTTGAAGGCATAGGCAAACGAATTCTGATTCAGAGCATGAATGATTATCTGGAGGAGGTAATAAAGGAAAAAGGAATAAGCCGTTCACGCCTCTCACATATAGACTTATATGCTCAAAGCCTGGCTCAGGAATTTAAAAAATTTGGATAATATCAACATTATTTTTTAAACCCGTAACTTAAAAATGTCATGTTACAAGCAGGAAAATGTATATACAAGGTTAATGACCCGTTGACAAAAGTAACACCTGAATATCTTTATCATGCAGTTAAAAATCCAAAACCCGCTGTGGCCTCAGCAATAAGGCAACTACGATTGGTTAAAAATATAGATACTAAACGTTATCAAATACTTAAACGTGATCTGCCATATGTTGTGACAGGCATATTTCATCCACCGGTTCGGAGAACAGAGAACTTTGCATGGGCCAGCCATTTTATCCTGGATATTGACCATCTATCCCTGAAAGAGAGCACTCCTGAACAATTAAAAACAAAATTAGCAGGAGACCAGCGAATCCTTTTAACATTCACCTCACCAGGGGAAGACGGACTTAAAATACTTTTCAGAATCAATGAGAAAATATTTGATGCAGCTCAGTATTCCCTTTTTTACCGGGCATTTGTCACTAAATTTTCTGCTCATTACGAACTCGACCAGGTAACTGATAGATGCACAAGTGATGTTACACGAGCATGTTTCATATCATTTGACTCCGAAGCTATTTACAATCCAAATGCAGAACCAGTTATACCCGATCATTTCGTAGATTTTAATAACCATGTTGAGGTAAGACAATTAAAGGCTGATCTAAAGGATATAGAAAAAGCTGCAGAAAATAATAACCCAACACCCGAAAAACAATCTCTTGAAGATGAAGCACTAGAAAAAATTAAAAAAACACTTAATCCAAATTTTAAACCTAAACGTGAAAAACAAATTTATATTCCGGATGAAATTGAAAAAATCTCTGAAACTATCATATCGTTAATGAGAGAAAATGAGATTGTAACAAAAGAAACAGCAGGCCTTCATTATGGTAAGAAATTCAAATTTACACTGGGCCATAAACAAGCTGAAATTAATCTTTTTTACGGTAAAAAGGGATACACGGTGGTAATATCACCGCGTAACGGTACGGACCCGGAACTCAATAAAATTTGTCAACAACTATTGGCACAACATCTTATGTAATGGCTAAAAAGAAAAAAGAACTCAGTTTTATTGAAAAACTCCGTATAATTAAACATGCCGGTTTAGAAGGTTCACCGGAAATAAGAAAAAAGTATCAACCTGATCCTCTGAAGCCATTGTCTGAAAGGATTGAGCAAATATTTGGAATTGTAAAACAATTTAAAAACAACAGCGAAAAAATGATCTATTTTGTCATGTATGATATTGAAAATAATAAAGTGCGGACTCAGGTAGCTAAATATCTCATTAAAAAGGGATGCACGCGCGTGCAAAAATCCATTTTCCTGGCTAATACCGACCGGATTGTTTATAACGAAATAAAAACCGATTTAAAAGAGGTTCAGGAATGTTACGAGAATAATGACAGTATATTTCTGGTACCGGTTTCAACCGATGAAATAAAAGCGATGAAAGTTATTGGTCAAAATATAGATTTTGACTTAATTTTACAAAATAAGAATACAATGTTCTTCTAAAAATAAGTGAACAATACGTTCTTTGACATATTGTTTTAATCGATTCTTATTTTAATGCCGAGTAACAAAATTCTGTAAAGTCATATATAAAAACCATTTATGATTTAATTCATTATTTCTTGTCACATAATTGATTGTAATATTGATAAATTATTATATTTATGATAATTTTGCAGCCTTAAAAAATGTATACTTTTTTTGATATGTATTGTGGTTTTTATAGATATTATTTTTATAAATATGTCTATTCTAATGTATTATAAAAAAGGGTGTCAGAATGCATCTTCCAGATTAAGTAGGATTAAGACTCGTCGTAAGCTTTATTAAAAGGATCACGTTCCCTTACAGTCAGAATGCATCTTCCAGATTAAGTAGGATTAAGACTGCATCTGCTTTTGCTTTTGCCGCTTTGCGTTCATTATTGTCAGAATGCATCTTCCAGATTAAGTAGGATTAAGACTTTATTTCTTCTTCAATTACTAAACATGTCCGCCACCAGTCAGAATGCATCTTCCAGATTAAGTAGGATTAAGACTTTTTTTGTACCATGTCAGTAAACAATATTTCAAGGAAGTCAGAATGCATCTTCCAGATTAAGTAGGATTAAGACAATAAAAAACATAATTGATTCAAATGGATAAGGAGTCAGAATGCATCTTCCAGATTAAGTAGGATTAAGACTTTTTTTGTACCATGTCA
>CAZBWK010000123.1:5354-9919 GCA_964495655.1 uncultured Prolixibacteraceae bacterium
ATGTAATTTGTTAAACTGTCAGAATGCATCTTCCAGATTAAGTAGGATTAAGACTGACCACCAGGACAACGTTTCAAATAAATAAACATAAAGTCAGAATGCATCTTCCAGATTAAGTAGGATTAAGACGATTGTCGTTCACAAATTCTGTA
The DNA here is from genome assembly GCA_964495655.1 of uncultured Prolixibacteraceae bacterium. GTDB lineage: Bacteria > Bacteroidota > Bacteroidia > Bacteroidales > Prolixibacteraceae > JAAYJR01. The sequence continues at coordinate 5,507 of CAZBWK010000123.1, forward strand.
AAATAAACCATCCAAGGTCAGAATGCATCTTCCAGATTAAGTAGGATTAAGACGAAATTAATTTTGCTTTCATTTGTCTTTTAAAATTTAAGTCAGAATGCATCTTCCAGATTAAGTAGGATTAAGACTGTGGTTTTTGCGAGGCTTCCGTTTCCACATTATTGTCAGAATGCATCTTCCAGATTAAGTAGGATTAAGACGATGATGTGCCTTGAGGCAGATGTGTAATGAAAAGTTTTGTCAGAATGCATCTTCCAGATTAAGTAGGATTAAGACATAAAACAAGAAAATGTTTGCCATTAAGTTTAAACTCTAAGTCAGAATGCATCTTCCAGATTAAGTAGGATTAAGACCTATTTCCCGGATATATTGCAGAAGTTCGAGAAATATCAACTGGTGTGCCGGCTTGCAGTTACCATCAACCGCCATTTCCCTGATTTTTACAGGCAGATTTCCTGTTTGCCTGATTACCGAAAGTATCCTGAATATGAAGTCAAAGAGCTTATTGTCAGCGGTATGCTTCTGTTTTTGTTCAGGCAGAAATCAAGAAACCAGGCCGACAATACAGCAAAAAACTATGATTACCAGGATAATATCAAGAGTATCTTTGTCATTAAAGAAGCTGACATGGATACTATGGACAGATATCTTCGTTGAGTCAGTCCGGGAAAATTGGAGCATATTAAACAGGATATGTTCCGCGAACTGGTAAAATCCAAAACACTTCAAAAATATAAATTCGCAGGTAAATATTTTATGCTTGCCATTGATGGCTCAGGCTTGCAAAGTTATGAATATGAGCCTTACCCGGGCTGTCCTTTAGACGGTTTGTAAATGTAACCGATATTTCTTTGAATGAAGATAATGTTCACCAGATAAGCAAGGCAGGAAGGTTAAGACGGAAAATAGAAAATGAAGGTTTTAATAATCAGAAAAATAACGGTTATAATGCCGGGCATAAGTTTTCAAGGACAAATTTTAATGCTGTTAAAAACTATTACCAGCTTATGCAGATTGCCGATATTATCAATCAATTGACATACAAGGTTATTCACATACAAGGGTTTATCAAAAATTTTGGGCTTACGGTAAATGCACTGATAAAGGATATATTAAGCTATCTGAAAGCGATGGAGTTAGATGATTCTGTGCTAATTGAAGATATTCTTGCGAAAAATGTACAACTAAGATATTAGCGGTACAGCTTAGAGATGCCCTGCTCATGAATTCAGGGAAAAACCAAAGCAAAAAAGAAAAGGAGGCAGCCTATGTGAATCTGAAATATCAAAATTGTTTCCTGCTGAATTTCAGCATTAATGTATTGCCTTATTTTACGGAGTGATAGTGAAAACTATTTTTATAATTTTGCTGCGGAATTGCTGGGTGTAAGTAAGAACTAAAGAAGAAAGTTCAAACTTTTTACTAACTTTGAAATATGAAAACAAAAACGCAATATATAACACACTTGATTAGAAATTATATCAACTCCATTGACCCAACGGCAGATATAATTCTTTATGGTTCTCGTGCCAGAGGAGATGAGAGACAGGATTCTGATTGGGATATTTTAATTTTGACTAACTATGTCGCTGATTTGGAGACAGAAAGAAAATTTCGAAATAAACTTTATGACTTAGAATTAGAATCAGGTGAAGCTTTTTCAGTCTTTGTTTATTCCCAGAATGACTGGCAGACAAAGCAAAAAATCACACCATTTTATTACAATGTTACTCATGAAGGAGTACGCATATGACAAATGAGGAAAAAAATGAATATGTGAAATATCGCATTGAGTCAGCACAGAAAACATTTGAAGCCGCAAGAGTTTTGGCAGAAAATGGATTCTGGAACTCTGCTGTTAATAGATTGTATTATTCTTTGTTCTATGCAGTTAATGCACTACTTATTCTAAACGAGATTAAAACGAAGTCCCATTCTGCAACTAAAAGCCAATTTTCTCTACTTTTTATAAAAACCGGAAGATTTGATAAGAAATATGGTCGTCTTTTTTCTGAATTATTTGATTGGAGACAAAAAGGTGATTATGAAAATATCTTTGATTATGATAATGAATCAGTTTAGCCTTTATTTGAGCCGGTAGCTGAAATGATTGATTTAATAGAAAAAGAGATAAATAACGCACTTTAACATTTCATATTTAACTGTGATTGTAGATAATCAGTTACTGGCTCGCTCGCTTCAAATTTATGCGTGTTCTGTATGATGGATACTCCGAAATCCACAGCTAAACATATAATTAACCGGTTAGTTCAACGAATTCCAAAGATGAATATTATATTTTTCAAACACCAGAAGGCGAACTGAGTTTATCAATTAATACTTCACAGTTTGACAATTAGCCGCATTTATAATTATTAGATTTCTTCAAAAGGAATTAGAATAAACAGTTAGCCAAACAGTTCACAGAGCTTTTTGAGAAAAACACAAAGGAGATTATAACGATTTCTACGACTACGATATTAATTTTTAAAAGTCATAATTCAAGACATATTCTTTCAATTATTACATTTGCAATTCATAAATATTTTTTTTGCAAATTCCTTTTATCATTAAATTTAATTCAAAATGAATAATAAAATATGTCCCCAACTAACAGGTCAGCGGGGAAAGAGTGCCTTGATAATTACAGTTTTGATCTTTTCGCTAAGTGGCTGCGCAACTTTTAATCCCGGCCTGATCCGATATAATCAGGATAAAGGATTATACGAATACGGTGAAGGCGGCATCCTGTTAAGGAATAGTGACAACGAACTGATCTCTGAATCCAATTATGAATCATTCATGCAGGAACTGGAGATGAATGACAATGAATATCAGAACAGTAAAATAATTGAAAATGCCAATTCCATAAAAGCAATTGATCATAAAATAGCTTCTCTTTATTCCGAATCAGTCAATGCAATTAATAACGGCGAATATGAGGAAGCCCGTGAAAAGACAGATAAATTATTGTCTCTTTATCCTGATGCACTTTTCTTTAGTGACTGTTCGTTTCTGGATGCAGCAGCCTTTCAAAATTCGGAAAATACATTGGCTGCAAAAGAAAAATACCAGGAGTTTTTAATCTATTCTGCAGGTAAATATTCTGAAAGGTTCAGGGGTCACCGGAATTCTGATACTAACGACAGTCTCTGGATTCAACAAAGAAACTATGCAAAAGATTTCATTGCCGGAGAGCCGGTAAAAGCAAATGATAAATTTTTGAAGCCTTTGACTCCCAAACATTATTACAGCAGCTTCCATCCGGGTTATGGCATTAATCCTGAGGACTATGCAGAAAATACAAAGGATATCATTATGTTTGTATTCGGAATGGATATGGCAGACAAAATTGCTTTTGGCGTCCAGTACTATCGGCAGTTGAACAAATTCCTCGATATAAATCCCAGATACCTTACATCCGGGGCTATAAATGAAGCGGGATTAGCTTTGCCGATTAAGTTATTTAAATCTGAGGACAATAGCTTTGCATTGAAAATAAGCCCCTTCCTGAGTTATTCCAGGATAAAAGAACTGAGTATTGACGGTACAACACTGGAAACTGATGACAATATGTTTGATTTTGGATTAAAAGCATCTGCCGGATATTATTTTGCCCCAAAAATATCGTTGGGGGCATCTTATATTTATCATCGTTACAATGAAAGTGATAAATTTCCGATAAAGAACCAGAATGTTGAAATTTGGTATTTCAACGAATATGATATTAGCCTGTATTATGACTTGTTTAAGGGATTCAGTCTTAAATCAGGGATCAAGGCCGGCGATTTCGTGGCAGGGATCTACTGGTCAGGCTGGGAAATAAGTTATAATTTTAACCAAAATGGTTTTGTATTCAGAACGGACATGTTTTAAATTTTTTATTATGAGAACGTGGATTTTATTTTCAACGATATGAACACTAAAACTTTAAAAAGTCTGATCCTGCTTCTTCTCATTGCCGGTTTTTGGCCAGGCTGCAGTAACAGGAAGAGAAATGATCCTGAAGAAAAATTAAGCGAGGGACGATTACTGAAATGGGACTATTTCAGTAATTATATCCGGGAGTTTAATACAAATGATGAAGAGCTGTATGTTCAGCATTATCCGAACAGTCAGGCAGAAAGCTTTTTAAAGGATAATATTCCTCTGTTTCAGTGCCCTGACAGTGAACTGGAAAAGACCTACTATTTCAGGTGGTGGACATTCAGAAAACATATCAGAAACACTCCGGATGGTTTTGTTATCACTGAGTTTCTGCCCAATGTTTCATGGGCGGGGAAACACAACACAATAAACTGTCCCGCAGGCCACCACTTCTATGAAGGGCGATGGCTGCATGACCCTGTTTATTTACGGGATTATGCAAACTTTTGGTTTAAAGGCGGCGGAAGTGTCAGGTCATACAGCTTC
>CAZBWK010000124.1:0-9862 GCA_964495655.1 uncultured Prolixibacteraceae bacterium
CCATTTTCTGTTGTCGCTGCATCCCTGTTTCCCTTCTGTGAAGAAAAACGGCAACTACTGATAAGCAGCGCCAGGAATACCAAAGTTGTTAAGATCTTAGTCATATTCTGATATTTTTTTTATACTGTTGCCAAAGCAAAAAGTCTATTATTTGTTTTTAAAGATAACTGTTTTGAATAGTGATAAACTGTCGTCACCTCTTTATCTCCTTCAATAATTGGTGTCTCAGTCTCTATAACAAAATCGGTGAAACTATTTTTATTGAAAGCCAGGAAAGCAAGGCTGAGACACTCAATCTGAACATCGTAATTTTTAGTAAGATCAGGGAGAGCCACCGGCCCGGTATCAACCTGATACATTTTTTTCGGATGACTTATATTCATTGTTTTTACCGGACACTCAATTACAGCTTTTAATCCGGTACCCGGATCTGAAAACTCTGTCCTTGACACAATAGAAATACCTGCAGCTGTTGCGTCCCTGATCTTCTCCCATGTAACCAGTTCTTCTGCAAACTCAGAAGATGGTGTATATATAACAGGATCAGCCCCCCACATTTCTTCCATATCAGATATTGTGCGGTACCTGTCACCGCGCTTATTTGCATGACGCCGGAATACAAGCACTTTCCCATCACCGAAAACTGGCAAAAAATCATAATTATCTTTATAAAAGAGATCCTTCTCTCCAAAGGTATTTTCACTTTTGCAAGAGGCTCCCTGGTAATAAACATGTTCCTTCCCTGTTTTCTCATTAATGATGATAGTGCGGCTTTCTATCCACATCCTTACCGAATTGAATTCTGCTGTATTACAGAAAAATGACCTCCCATAATCGACAACAAGATCAATACTGTTGTCATCCGTATGAGAAACAGTACCCTGGCCACATCCTGCTGACAACTGCGATAAGAACAGGCCGGAAGCAGAAATTGCCCCTGACTTAATGAACCTGCGTCTTGAGGTGCCTGACAGATCAGACGATCTGACCAATCTGGCAGTTTTTGCAGGAAATCTTTTAGCTCTGTTGTATAGGTTCATAGATATTATACTTTAGTAAAAATTAATATCATTTTTAACAGGAAAAAACTTTCCCTGAAGAGAAACCACTAAAAATCCCTGATCTCTGAAAAATCCTTTATGCTTTCCAGGTCGTTCAGACCATAGTAATGACTTATAACGCCATCTTTGGTCACCTTCACAATTCTAAGGCCTGACTTATCATTACCTAATTGTTTACCCACAGCACTGGTAGTGATCATATCCATTCCTTCATAATTTCCATAGGAATTTTTATGAAAATGGCCTGCAAAAACAGCCTTAATACCATACTGATTAAACAAACCGAGATATTTCCTCCGCTTCTCAAGGCCTATATTGGAATATGTTTCAGGTTCATCAGGATCATTTGTAAAGAACGGATGATGTGTAAAAACAACAATATTCCTGATATTATTAGCACTTTCCAATTCACCTTCCAGCCATTCATATTGCTTACTTTCCAATCTGCGTGAGTCAGATTTGATCAGATAAGAGTTTATACCGATGAAAAAATTCCTCTTATGCTTAAAAGAAAATTTATCATCTCCATATATATCTTTATAACGGGCAAATTCCTCTTCAGACGGATTAGTGCTGTATTCATGGTTCCCCGGAACCAGGTATACCGGAACAGATCTTTTTATCATGCCCGTAACACGGTCAAATTCTTTCCATTGGGCTGAATCTGTATGGTCATGCACAAAGTCCCCGGTTATAACCACAAAATCAGGATTTAACCTGTTAACAACTGCCACAGCTTTTTCATAAAGCATAGTTTCTTTTTCAACACTTTTGTTTGCATCTAAAAAGCCAAACTGCGGATCAGACATCTGGATGAAGAAAAATGGGTTCCTGTTGTTTGTCTCTGATATAAATAAAAAAGCTATCAACAATAATAACAGCAGTGCAACGATAAAAGTGATCAGTTTTTTCATCTGTTTCATAATCTCAAGTATATTCAATTATCAAATTAACAATAATCCCTGACTTATAACGATATATGCTTTAAAAAAATCATTTTCCGGCAAGATGAAACCTGTCATTTACAAGTACAATAAAATCATCACTTTACCATGGCATCCAGTTCTTCAAGTCTGAACCTGGCAGATAATATATAGGGTTCTTCTCCCTTTTCCCAATGACCATAAGTAGTTACCACGAATGTTCCGTCGGGAAGCAGTTCAACGCCCGGATAAGTTGTATCCCATCCATTTTTATTATCTTTCAGTCTTATCCTGTATTGTCCCTTTCCACCTTTCACGAGGTCATTGTATGTGCCAACCCAGCCAACCCAGTCACCTTCCGTCGGACTTCCCAATCCCGTTTCCTGTGCAATTGCACTATAATTTGATTCACCTTTTGCTTTAGCCACTCTTACCAATTCCTGATGGTACTTACCTGCACTCCGGTCACGAAAAGAGATAAACAATCTTCCGTCGGGTGCATACTTCAAAACATGACGATCACCGGTTAATTCATTGGGAAGTGGTCGTGGAGAAGTCCATGTCATACCCTCGTCATCAGAAAAAATAATTTGGGAATTTTCCCTTCTCGAATTTTCACGAAGCAGGACAGCTATCTGCTTTCCATTGGGAGAACGGATAATACCCGGCTCACAAACATGGATATTTCTCGATTCATATATCTTCTGAGGAAAACCCCATGTAAGTCCGCCATCAGTTGAAACAGTTTTAAATAAAGTCATTAAGGGACTGTCATTAAGTTGACGATCCTTTTTGCTCAGTTCTATACCATCTTTCGTAAAAAACCTCCCGTCATCATGAAAAAAACTCATATAATGACCTTTGCCTGTTTTCAGTTCAATCATACAGCCCATTACAACAATTCCTCCCCAGTCACCAACCTTTTCCAGTTCACTCCATGAATGGCCATCATCATCCGACACAGCCATTCGCACAGGATACAAACCTGAAAACATAATGATCCTCTTCTTACCTGACTGATCAACTACCGGAAAAAGTGTCGGCACCTCCAGGGAGGTAGCCCATGAGTCAGGAACAGGAAGCCGTTCACTCCATGTCAGTCCCCCGTCATGGCTCTTTTTGTATACAATAGCTCCCTTTCCGTGCCCTTTGGGATAAACGGTAAGAATGGTTCTATTATCATCCAAAAGCACAGTTGTAGGATGTCCAAGGTACTGCTCTTTTTCTTTATCGACAATAATATGCATCCCCTCTTTATCATTAAGGTCGATTAACGGAACGGAGAGGTAAGGATTCTGTCCGGAGGAAAAAAAACCCTTTTTAACCAGATTTACAGAGTATGAAACAAAGCCTGCATATTCTGAATTCAATTCATGAAGGATTTCAGTATCCGCATGCCTGCTAACATTTTGGGTAACTGTCTTCTGAAGGTTCAGAAGCATCATCATTAAAAAAATAAATAAACAGCTCATATTAAAAGTATTAAACTAAATCAGGATAAACAATAAAATCCACGGAATTATCAAAATAGTGCCCCATATTATTGATTTACTGCCTTTTATAGACGGGAATATAAAATTGAACAACAAACTGCCTGTCACAGCTACAAGGAAAGACATAATTGTTATCCACAAAAATGAAAGAGGAGGATTCCCTGTCATTACATCCCAGAAACCAATTAAAAAAGCGGTCATAAATCCATAAACAGCGCCCATGAGTACACCAAAAGGCTTTGCATTCTTAATAAACAGTGCACTGAAAAAGAGACTGAAAAGTGGAGCAACAAACAGTCCGTTAGTCTTTGTGGTAACCTCTATTATATTGCCGGGAACCGCCTTTATCACCAGGCTAAGCAAAATAACCACAACTCCGATAAGCCCGCTTATGAACCTTATGTTCCTTATACTGTCAAGATTTTTATGCCTTTTTATAGCACCGGGTAATATATCTGCAATTATTATTGAACTCACAGAATTAACACCTGACGACAGACTGGACATGGAGGCAGAAAAGAGGGCTGCTATAACCAATCCTGACATACCCTTTGGAAACTGATTAGCTATAAAATGCGGAAACAAAAAATCTGCCTCTACAGAAACTCCGTTACTTGTTGGCAGAAGGTCAGGATAGGCGTTGTAAAAACGCATAACTGAAAATCCTACGAACATCAGCAAAACCGTTATAACCACCAAACCCGACTGGGTATATGCAAAGGTGCGGCGGGCAGACTTAAGGTCTTTCGTAGAAATAAACCTCTGGATAGCCATCTGGTCTGAACCGGTAGTGCAAAGCCACCAGGAGAGATTGTTGATAAAGGCAAAAAATATGGTCAGCCGCACATAGGGGTCAAAACTTATAAAATCAATTTTTTCCCAATGTGTGGTACCGGGAGATGGTATAAGTGCAAAGAATCCACCAAAATCAATCGCAACAATAGTAATTGTCACCAGAGCTCCCAGAAGCAAAATAAAAAACTGAATGACATCTGTCAGCAATACAGCTTTTAAACCTCCCAGTGCGGTATAAAAAATTGTAATAACACCTAATATCAGTATTACTATCAGGGTAGCGCTTTCATCCCATCCCATCATAACAACCATAGCCTTGGACGCTAAAAAGATAAGCAGGGCCATCCAGAGAAACCGTGTTACAATAAAGATAAAAGATCCTGTTTTTCGTATACCTTCTCCCAATGGTTTTTTCAGGATTTCATAAGCGCTTATGATTGGCAGGTTCATAAAAAAAGGAATCAGAAAGTAACTGGCAATTAAATAAATTACCGGAGCGCCAACTATTGCAGCCAAAGCATACAAAGGTCCGTATTTTATGACCTCACCCGGTATTGCCAGGTACGTAATAGCGCTGAAAAATGAGACATACAAAGAGATTCCTGTCAACAGAGGGCTTGCCGACCTGCCTCCAAGATAATAATCCTCCTTATTCTTTTGCCGTGAAGAATAATACCAACCTATAGCTACCAATAATACACCATAAAGCAACAGTATCATCCAGTCGATCCAGCATATCTTGCTTCCACTAATTACCGGACCATCCTGGTTAACAGGTGAACAACTTATTAAAGAAAGATTAATAATGATCAGTGCTGTCACTGATAGTTTTAAATTGCCAACCGTCTTACTCATATTTCCCTGATCTCTTTCATGCATTTATAAATATCTTCCTTTAAATTGTCAGAAATATGCTCCTCATAATCAGGATGATAATTTCCGGGACAGCCTAACAGTCCCATAGCATATGTGTATGCTGAAAAAACATTTTCCTTTATAAAAATATTCCTGAGCTTCAATATATTATGCAAATACCCGCCAACTACCTTTTTATCAGGATTCTCTACATTTTCATACATCCTTTTTGAATTTACCGGAGTACAGGTAAACATTCCGTCAAGATTCTTTTTGATACCATAGTCCATTGCAATATCAAACAGGTCTAGCCCGCTGTATAGCACAGAAAAATCATCTCTTATGCAATTATTACGCTTCATCTCCAGTATCATTGCAAGGTTAGCCGTCTTAATACCTTTGATGTTGTTTTCTACCTTAAGGCTTTCAATTACACTGATTGTAACGGCAGACTGTGTAACAGAAGGCAGGTCATAAATATATACCGGGTATTTTGATGACCCGGACAGCATCTTATAAAAATTGATAATATCCCCTGTTTTTAATTTATAATAAAACGGGACAGTGGCAACAACTCCATCTAAAGGAATACCATTCAGAGCATCTATCCTGTCCAGCACACGCGCTACCGAGCAGTCCATCACACCGGCCATTAACGGCACTTTCCCCGCGACCACTCCGGCACAATGCCTGGCAACCGTTGCATACTCTTCATTCCTTATACTTACCATATTCCCCATAGATCCCATGCAAAGGACGCCGGAAGCACCAGCTCCTGTCATAAGTTCTATCCCTTTGCTGAAACTCTCTTTACATAAGGATCCATTGCTGTCAAGCGGGGTCCCCAGTGCGGGATAGAAGCCATCATCAATTTTAATTACTGACATATTCATTTCTTGTTTTATAAAATAATTTTTTATAGTTTTTTAGTTCTGATTCAAAATAATTTCATCATTTCATTCACTAACTGATCTGCAATTAATTCATGTCCGCCATCATTGGGATGAACTCCATCAAGCATCAGTGTATTAAAACTTTCACCTGTACTTTTATGAAATATAGCAGTGTTACAAGTTTAGCAAATTTTCTGTTAAAGTAATAAAAATATGGCAATGGGCTACCGGCAATTAATCAAATGCCAGACCACTATGACGTCTGATATATATATGGTCAATCGTACCCTTACCGTTACGTCCTACAATTGAAATATTGTAATTGAGAGTTGCCAGCTTTAATGCTATCACTTCTCCTATACCCCTTGATGCTCCGGTCACGATGGCTGTTTGTTTCATAAATACAGTAATCTATATTTCCCCTATCTCTTTCATGCAATTATATATCTCACTTTTAAGCTTCTCAGACACAGGGTTGTCAAAATCACGATTATAATATCCTTCACATCCCAGAAGTTCCATTGAATATGAATAACCTGAGGCAATTATCTCTTTTACGAAAATATTCCTCAGTTTAAGAATATTATTAAGGCTGTCTGTTATTAAATCCTGCTCACCCCTGCCGGAGTACATCGCTTTTGAATTTCGCGGAGTGCAGGTAAACATACCGTCCAGGTTCTTTGTGACTCCCATCTTCAATGCTGCATCAAACAGGTCAAGGCCGCTGAAAAATACCCCAAAATCTTTTCTAAACAGATCATTACGCCTTAAATCAAGGATAAGCTCCAGGTTCGCTGTTTTAATTCCCCTGATGTTATCCTCCTTAATAAGGGTATGCAGGATTTCTTTGGTCACGTGGGACTGGGTGACAGAGGGCAGATCATAGACATAAAGAGGATATTTTGATTCTTTTGATACTTTTCTGAAAAAGTTTACTACCTGCTCCGGTTTCAATCTGCTATAGAAAGGGGATGTAGTGACAACACCGTCAATTTCAATACCATCAAGTGACCTGATCCGGTCAATAACTCTCAATACCGAGCAATCCATAACACCTGTCATAACAGGAACTTTCCCTGAGACTACTTCAGAACAAACCCCGGCTATTTTGTTATATTCATTCTCCCGTATACTTGTCATCTTCCCCATGGAACCAAGGCATAACATGCCTGAAGCCCCGGAATCAAGCATTAAATCAATCTGCCTTTGAAAACTCTTTTTATTTAGCCTGCCATCTTCATCTGTAGGTGTGCCAAGTGCAGGGTAAAAACCCTCTTTCATCTTAGTAGCTGACATCATTAAAAATTTACACTTTTATTAAATTTCAATCACATAAAAAATAATTTTCCATTTTCATCCTGCTTTGATAACACCGCTGCAGGATGCTTTATCAACCTTTGACATATCCTTTTCATATTTAAAGCCGTACTTCTGAAGTACAGGGCCGTAGAGCGCCGGACAATGGTCACAATAAAACCTGTATGGCTCCATATACTTCAGTGAATTTAACATTCCCTTCGAAGGGCATCTGCGCATTTCAGATCTGAATTCACCCTTTATGCCATTAAAGACCATCCTGAAATCAGCCGCTTCCTCATTCAGGGCCTGCGACCAGTAAGTAAAACAGCCTTCCAGTCCCTCTTCAGCAACCAGCCTGCCCAAACGATCCTTTACATATAGATCGGAAAGATACCTCCAGAACCTCTCAACCTCCCTGCGGCCTTTCTTCTTATCTATAAACTTAAACCCTTCGCTGTAGGCGGGTATAAATTCAGTGCAGGAGATCATCGCTTATCCTCCCTTTTCCTGAACACCTGTCGACATGCACCTGTCGATTCATCAAAATACTCAAGCACATATTCATAGGGAGTTCCTTCGCATATTGTCTTATACACTGTATTGTAAGTTTCCCGGTAGTATGGGCATGGTTCTTCTCCTTTATCAACAATGTGAGATATTGCGGGACATGACTGCTGGCTGACCTCAACCTCTGTCTCACTGACCGATATTTCAACAGGCCATTCTTCTTTTTCATATTTATCCTTCAAATAACTGACAAGGGCATCCCTGTTCCCTGCCCTGAGCTGTTCATTAAGAGGTTTGTGGTATTCTCCTGCAAATTGCACCAGATAGCTGATAAGGGCATCGCGACCAAAATTGTCATAAATATATGTTAACAGCATATTCATGGAAACATGAAAATCTTTGTGAAGATATTTATTGTCAGATGCTTTTCGCTCCATCACCCTGACACTTTGCTTTAACAAAGCGGCAAGGATCCTGCTGTTTACAAGATTAACCAGAATGTCTCCCGCATTAACGGTAAGCTGGCTGGTCCAGGCAGTCCTTACCTCATAACCACCCTGGGAAAAAGCTTCCTTAGCGGGAATATAACCAATATGACTGTTTGCCAGGCCTATTACCATCGTATATGGATAGGGAGAAAGCTCCTTTACCTTCAGTCCGAATTCAACATATACCTCACCCGGAAATGTAACCAGTGCAAAATTATTGACAGCCATTCCCTGTAAAACCGTTTCACAGACCTTCTCCTTCCTTGCCGACATCTCCTGTATCATCCTTGCATAGGTCTTATCAGGTATTCCGTCAAGCTGGTCCTCCTCAAGGTCTTTGTCGCGTTCCAGCACCATCTCCGCCCATTGCTTCTCATCACCGGTAATTTCCCTTAACGGAAATGTAACTTTTTCAGATACAAACCTGATCCTGCCATCAAGCAATGATGAGTCTTTCAAAGATTCTTCAACATGCTCTCCAAGCTTTTTACCTATCCTTTCAGCCTCTTCAAAGTTGCGCCCCTGATCCGGATCCTGATAATTCAGATGGTTTATGTTGCCTTCAGCCCCGTTTGCAAAAAGAACAACAACTCTCCTGTCATACCTGTCAAGGATATACTCATCAAGGTAATTTATAAAATCACGTGAGATAAGCCAGTCATATCCTACAAGGATTGCAGGGTGCAGAGTGAAATTCACCAGCACTGCAACAAGGTTATCGCTCTTATCCCACACTGAAAAGGTAAGAAGCTCCTTATCAACAGGCCCGGTGGTTCCTGTGATATCTTCTGTGTCAAACTCCTCAAAGTTCATAACAACCGAGCCGTCCTTTTTAACAAGACGCCGGTTAAAATTAAGGCCTGCCACCTCCTTTTTGCCGACTTTTAAAACAACCTTCTGCAAGCTCATGTTAGCTCTTTTAACACCCCCTGTCACCGCTTGTATCATATTGTCAAGATATTTACCAACAGAGTCAGAGGGCTCTCCATACATTCGCAAACCGGTATCAGGACCCGAATGTGTATGAGTGCCCCATGCAATGATATTTGATACAGGGATCCCGGTTTCCCTTTCTATCTCCTGAGTCAGTTGCATGTAAACTTTCTCCTCAAGCCAGATAAGGTCAAATCCAAGCATGCAGACCCTGGTGGTATCGTCATCCAATATAAGTATATTACAATACAGAGGATCATGAACCCCCCGGGACTTATTGTCTTTCCTCACATTCCCAGCAATTGGGGTGCCTGTCGGCGGTGTGATCTCTACTCTTGCTGTTGCTGCTTTTTGTGTTTTCACCCTAAAATTATTTTAACTGTTTTACCTTATTTTAAATATTGTGTTGGGTCTAAAAAGGTGCTTCGCGCCCTTTTTAGGCAAATTTATAAATTTATTAAATTGCTTTTCAATTAATTATAAAAAGTATAAGGTATTGATCAATAAAAAATTTACTTTTTGTACTAAACTCAATATTTAATGTCTCAATTTATCCGCTCCATACCGGATACTATTTCTTAATTTCTGTCAGCTCACTATTCCCTTTTGGACCTA
>CAZBWK010000125.1:0-9786 GCA_964495655.1 uncultured Prolixibacteraceae bacterium
ATTTGCTGATAGGTGGATCCCAATACTCGACGAATTCCAAAAAATCGGGGTGAAATTTGCACTTGAAGTACATCCTACCGAGATTGCCTTCGATATTCATTCGGCTCATATGACTTTGAAAGCGCTAAACTATCATCCTGCTTTTGGATTTAATTATGATCCAAGCCATTTCGGTTATCAGCATGTGGATTATGTAAGATTTATCTATGAATTTGCCGAACGCATTTATCATGTTCATATAAAGGATGTATACTGGAGTGATGTCCCAACGGGAATAGGTGTTTTCGGAGGGCATTCGGAATTTGGGGATAACCGCAGATACTGGAATTTCCGGAGCCCCGGCAGGGGAAAAATTAACTTCGAAAATATCATCAGGGCACTTAATGATATTAAATATAACGGTCCCCTGTCGGTAGAATGGGAAGACAGCGGAATGAACAGGGAAGCAGGTGCAACTGAAGCTTGTAAGTTTGTAAAAAATATTGATTTTGAGCCTTCAGAGGTAGCGTTTGACTCTGCTATGCAAAAGCCTGTATGAAAATTAATGAAACCCACCTTAATGCAGTTGGTGTAGTGCAGGGTGGTGCTATATTCACCCTCGCTGATTTTGCATTTGCTGTTGCATCAAACTCAAGAGGAAAGATCGCTCTTGCCATTAATGCTGAAATATATCCTTTTTTAAATCTGTAAGCAGGGGAACCCTGACAGCTGAAGCCAGGGAGATATCACTGCATAATAAACTGGGAACCTATTTAATAGATGTTTCAAATGAAAAACAGGAACTGGTCGCCCATTTCAAAGGCACCGTGTACAGAAAAAGTGAAAGCTTAAACTTTGATATTTAACTCTTTAGAAGAAGAATAAAAATGACAAACAGAAGACGTTTCATTAAAAAATCGGTTATAGCAGCTGCCGGCGCCGGTGTCGCGGCCGCTGTACCAATGGCTGTTAGTTCCTGTATAGGAGCTAACGATAAACTGGTATGCGGACTTATTGGAGCAAATGGAATGGGCAATTCAGATCTTAAAGCATTTCTGAGGCATTCCAATACCGAATGTGCAGCTATCTGCGATGTTGACGAAAACATTCTTAACCGGCGAATTACAGATACAGAAAAAATCCAGGACAAAAAGCCTAAAGGTTTCAAAGATTTCCGGAAAATGCTTGAAGAACCGGGAATTGATGTTATCATCATAGGTACTCCCGACCACTGGCATTGTATCCCCTTTGTATATGCCTCACAGGAAGGAAAGCATATATATTGTGAGAAGCCTCTCGCCAACTACATCGAAGAGTTAAACATCATGGAAAAGGCAGTTAAACGCTATGGGAATGTCGTTCAGGTCGGACAGTGGCAAAGAAGTGATAAACACTGGCAGGATGCTGTTGAGTTTGTCCGGTCGGGAAAGCTTGGAAAGATCCGGACTGTCCGCGCCTGGTCATACCAGGGATGGATGAAATCCGTTCCGGTTGTGCCGGACAGCGATCCTCCTGCCGGTGTCGATTATGAATTCTGGCTGGGGCCTGCTGCAAAAAGACCTTTTAACAAAAATCGTTTCCACTTTACCTTTCGCTGGTTTTGGGACTATGCCGGAGGAATGATGACCGACTGGGGTGTTCATATAGTTGATTACGCACTCTTCGGTATGAATGCCAAAGCTCCTAAATCGGTAATGTCAATGGGAGGCAAGTTTGCATACCCTGATGATGCATGTGAAACTCCTGATACATTACAGGCGCTTTATGAATTTGACGGTTATACAATGTTGTGGGACCACGGAACAGGTATTGACGGTGGTTATTACGGACGCTCTCACGGTGTTGGTTTTGTTGGAAATAACGGGACCCTGGTGGTGGACCGCACGGGCTGGGAAGTAATTCCGGAAGGTAAAGATAAACCGGCCATGGAAAAAGTGGACCTTGTTAAAGGAGACGGACAGGGACTGAATAACCATATGAAAAATTTTATCGATTGTATAAAAGACAGAGATAAAACTCCCAATACCAATATCGAAATTGCAGCCAATACTGCAAGAGTCTGCCACCTCGGAAATATTGCTTTAAAAACCGGAAGAAGATTATATTGGGACGCTGTTAACAGCAAATTTATCAACGATAAAGATGCGAACAGTTATCTTGTACCTGAGTACCGTTCTCCCTGGAAATTACCTGTTGTTTAACTAAAATAACTTTTATTTCCGCACTCTGACAGGATATGGAGGCCTATTATATTCTGGCGGAGGTTTTCTCTCCAGCTCGTCAAGTGCAATTTCAATTGCTTTTACAAGCTGCGGATCACCTCCCGTCACTTGGTGATGCCCTACTGAAATTTCACTACACATCCACATAATAACCCTGTTAAGGTCATCGCGGCATGTAACATCGTTTATAAAAGGAGCATACTTTTCTTTCATGGCAGGCCAGTCAGCCCCATGCATCCCGGGATCATAGAAATAGTCTCGGTTAATGCGCCACACCTCATCAAAAATCTGCTCCCACTCAGCTGCAGGGTCAATTTTTAATTCTACAGCTGTAATATTAAGTAATCCTTTATTTGCCTCAGTCTTTTTTGCCTGCATCTGTTGAAGCTAAAAACAGAAGATATTTGCCATCAGGATCAAAGAGAGGATTGTCGGCATCACTAAGTCCGTCTGTTACAGGAAATGATCCCGCCTCGTCGACTGAATAGATTTAGATTTGTTTAATAAAGCATTTAATTCTACGAACTTAGTAAACTGATAAAGGTAATTGTAAAGCAAATCAGGCATCTTTATTATTACATTAGTAAATGAACAAATTGATTAATTCTCTTGTTCTATATTTCGCGTAAAATATTAAAGATCAATTACTCGTAAAAATGATGAAAATTATGGGCAATAATATGGAAACATTCAGGGCAAAATGTAAATCTGCACATAATATTTACGTATAAATTTATAAAAAGGAGAATTTTAAAAAAAATAGTGAAGTCATGAAAACAGTTATAAAAACATTCATTAAAACAGCTTCCATTTTGTCTCTTTCATTGCTGCTACTTGTTTTGTCGGTAAAAATTAATTTCGCACAAGATCCTGGCACTCAAATTCTCGATCAGAATATAAGTATTTATGCTGAAAACGAGCCGTTATCTGATATAATTGAAAAAATATGCAAATATTTAAATCTGGATTATACTTACAATGCAAATATTGTTTCTGATAAAAAAGTCAGCCTTAATATTTCAAACAAACCCATAAAATTTGTACTCGACAAATTGATGAAAGACTTCTACCTTCTTTTTGAGATAGAGGACAATATCTTGGTTGTGCGTGATTATGTACCGCTGGATAAAAGCCTCGACTTTGACCGGAGCTCCCGGTTACCCGGCGCAAACAGGGGTTTTCTTTTCAATAATCCGAAAGATAAATCAATAACCATAGATTTTAAATCTGCAAGTAATCTAATTATTATTCCGGTAAGAATAAACGATTCTGATACATTGAACTTTATTCTGGATACAGGTGTCAGGTTACCAATCATAACGGAACTTCCATTTGTAAATAAACTGGATCTTAATTATCTGATGCCGGTAAAAATAAAAGGACTGGGAGAAGATATTGAACTGACGGCTTACCGTTCAGGTAACAATACTATCAGTCTGGAGGGATTGACTGCCCGCAACCAGGAGGTTCAAATGATCATTGATGAGAATTTTCAGATTTCACACATGCTCGGCATGCCTGTACATGGTCTTATCGGTTTTAACCTGTTTAAAGATTACATAGTAACTATTGACTATTCAAATGAAAGAATAAATCTCTATAGACCAGAACATTACAAATATAAAGACCGTAAACGCGACATCATAATGCCCTTGCATTTTATTGGAGATAAGCCTTATGTCAGGACGAGTATTGTTACAGATGACTTTCAGGAGGTACCCGTATTATTGTTGGTAGACACGGGGGCAAGTGATGCATTATGGCTTTCAGAAAAATCAGATGACCGGATCGGTATTCCGGAAAAACATATTGAAACCTTTCTTGGCAGAGGACTTAGTGGTGATCTCTATGGAATAAAAGGAAGAATTGACGCTATATGGGTCGGGCCATTAGTATTATCAAGGCCTATTGTCGCATTTCCTAACTCTGAATTAATTGACGAATTGATATCAGCAAATGACCGCAATGGTACCCTGGGGGCAGAAATCCTCAGAAGATTTGTTGTTACACTTGACTATAGAAACAGCCGACTGACATTAAGACCTACTTACAGGGTAAATGAATCATTCAATTACAACATGAGCGGTATGGAAGTTATTAATCCTATTCCCGGACTTCCAATATTTACTATTACAGATATACGTAAGGAATCTCCGGCATATTATGCAGGTTTACAGGAAAATGATCAGATATTATCATTGAACAATAGTAATATGGAAGCTCTTGAACTGAACGATATCATTTTACTTCTTCAAAGCAGGGAGAATAGAAAAATAAGAATCAAAGTTCTCAGAAATGGTGAAGAAATTAAAACTTCATTCGAGTTGAAAGAGGTATTTTAAATTTTATTTTAGCTGAAGTGTGGTTAACCCCAAGCAGTATTTGCCCGGATCATTTTTTGTGTGCAATTTTTAAATTCTTACTGTTCAAACAATTTTCACTAATTTTGAGCTTAATTTAACCTGAGGTATTAATAATATTATGGAACAGTTCAGCGCCAGGCAAAATAAAGTTTCCCGGCTTATACAACGGGAGATGGCCGATATATTGCTTCAATTGAATAAATCAAGGTATCAGGGTAAAATCATATCTGTCACAATAGTGAGGGTTACCAGGGACATGAGTATAGCCAGGATTTACCTTAGTATATACCCCTCTGAATTTGCCCAAAGCATTTTAAGTGAAATTAAATTAAACTATAGAGCTATACGGGGAGAACTGGGAAGAAGGATAGGGAAAAGTATAAGAATAGTGCCTGAGCTTGAATTTTTTATTGATGACAGTTTGGATTATATTGAGCATATAAACCAACTTTTAAAAAAGTAGTCAAAGTGCGGTTGTAATTATTAAACTTTCATAAAGTGTATCAGGTGAACTTACCTGTTTTTATAGCGCTGAGATATCTGTTTTCAAAAAAGAAACAGAACATTATTAACATTATTTCGGCAATTTCCGTAGCCGGCATAATTGTTGCCACTATGGCTCTTATTATTGTATTGTCTGTTTTTAACGGATTTACAGATGTTATCGAGTCTTTTTTCAGCAATTTCGACCCTGATTTAAAAATTACCCCTGACGAAGGCAAAATGTTTGATCCCGCGGAATATGAATTCGACAGAATAAAAAATATGCCGGGTATTCTTCATTACGCTGAAGTTATTGAAGAGGTGGCTATGCTGAAATATAACAATCAGCAATATCCGGCTGTCATAAAAGGTGTACCCCCAAATTATGCAGACTATACCAATATTGATACTCTGATTATTGATGGAAAATTTATACTCCACGACAAAGGTATAGACTATGCAGTTGTTGGTCAAGGTGTTGCATTTAATTTAGGTGTTGGGCTCACATTTATTGACCCTATCAGGGTCTATGTTCCTAAAAAAGGCAGACAGGCATCTTTTAACATTGCCTCATCCATAAATTACAATTATATTTATCCTTCGGGAGTCTTTTCAGTGCTGGAAGAGATAGATTCAAAATATATAATCGTGCCCTATAAATATGCATCCGAACTCTTTGAAAGTAAAAATCTTGTTTCGGCTGTTGAAATTGGCCTTTATCCTGATTCTAAGTCAAAAAAGATTCAAAAAGAGATTCAAAATATTCTGGGTGCAAATTTTACTGTTAAAAATAAATATCAGCAACATGATCTGATTTATAAAACAATGAAATCCGAAAAATGGGCAGCATATCTGATACTTGTTTTTATTCTGATTATAGCATCCTTTAATGTATTAAGCAGCCTTTCAATGTTGATCATTGATAAGAAGGAAGATCTTTTCATTTTAAAAAGTATGGGTGCAAATTCAAACCTTATCCGGAAAATTTTCTTATTTGAAGGATGGCTCATTTCTATATTCGGAGCTATATTGGGTTCTATTCTCGGACTCCTTGTATGTTGGGCTCAAATAAAGTTTGAGCTGGTTACTCTTCCTGGTGCAGGTTCTTTTGTAATTACGGCATATCCTGTAAAAATTGTACAGTTTGATGTCATTCTCGTTTTGGGTATTGTATTTATTATTGGATTCATTGCCTCATGGTATCCTGTCAAATTTATAACTCAAAAGTTTATTCTTAATGAGAATTTATAATTAATTAAATAGCAATAAATTGAAAGCGCTAGTTAAACGAAAAGCTGAAAGGGGAATCTGGATGGAGGATGTACCAATTCCTGAAGTCAGACCAAATGATGTGCTGATAAAAGTAAGAAAATCAGCCATCTGTGGTACTGATTTACACATTTTTAAATGGGATGAATGGGCACAGCGAACAATTAAGCCGCCTGTCATTATAGGACATGAGTATATGGGAACTGTCGTTGAGGCAGGTTCTGAGGTAACCAGGGTAAAAGTTGGAGAACGTGTTACAGTTGAAGGTCATATTTCCTGTGGATTTTGCAGAAATTGCCGCAGAGGCCGGCAACATATTTGCGATCATACTATTGGTATCGGGGTGCAACGCGACGGTGGATTTGCAGAATATATATCAGTGCCTGATAAAAATGTTTTACATGTCGACACAAGTATCCCTGATGATATAATGGCTATTATGGATCCTCTCGGGAATGCAACTCATACAGCCTTATCCTTCCCGTTACTTGGTGAAGATGTATTGATAACCGGAATAGGCGGACCGATAGGTTCTATGGCTGCCGCGATCTGCCGGTTTGCCGGGGCAAGAAATGTAATAGGTACAGACCTGAGTGAATATCGACGAACCATTGCAAGAAAAATGGGGGCTACCCGTGTTATTGATCCTGAAAAGGAGAGTATAAAAGAAGCGATGGAACGCCATAGTATGGTATCAGGTTTTGATATTGGACTTGAATGCTCGGGATCACCGGTGGCTTTTAACGAAATGGTCAACCATATGTATAATGGTGGTAAAATAAGCCTCCTTGGTTTATTACCTCAAAACACCCGAATTGACTGGAATAAAGTGATATTCAAGGGATTAACACTTAAAGGCATCTATGGACGAGAAATGTATGAAACCTGGTACCACATGGAAATGATGTTAACCTCCGGATTAAACATATCTCCAGTAATAACACATCGCATGTCTGCAAATGAATATGAAAAAGCTTTCGCTATTATGGAAGAAGGAAACTGTGGAAAAATCATAATAGATTGGGAATAAAAGCCTTGTACGGTTGTTCCACGTGAAACGGTTTGCGGTTTAAAAAATTAGTGTATGAAATATTGTGGTGTGAAACGAGCATGATTGTAAAATCACCTAAGAGTATGATTAAAGTGGCGAGTCCCATATGATACCTTTGAAAATAATTAATTTAATCATATGAAACGAGCATGATTGTGAAATCACCCAAGAGGATGATTAAAACATGTGCGAGTTCCATACTATACCTTAATAAACAAACAATTTTAATAGTATGAATAAAGGTCTGGTGATAAAATCAACCGGGAGTTGGTTTGTGGTAAAAACCACAAATGGTGAAATACTTAAATGCAAAATTAAAGGTAATTTTCGTATCAAAGGGATCAAAAGCACAAATCCGGTAGCTGTGGGTGATCATGTACACTATGTTGTTGACAACAATGTGGGTGATGAAAAAATTGGGTGGATCACATCTGTGTCTGACCGCAAAAATTATATTGTTCGCCGCTCTATCAATTTGTCAAAGCAATCTCACATAATTGCAGCAAATATTGACCAGGCAGTATTAGTAAATACAATTTCATATCCGGTAACAACCACAATATTTATCGATCGATACCTTGCATCGGCAATGGCATATCGTATACCCGTACTTATGGTTTTTAACAAAACAGACTGTTACAATGAGAATGAGAGAGCAAAAATGGACTCACTTATCAGTATTTATAGTGATATTGGATATAAATGCATAAGGACATCAGCGAAATCACAAGAAGGAATTGATCAATTCATATCTGAAATAAAAGATAAAACTAACGTGATTAACGGACACAGTGGAGTGGGAAAATCAACCCTTATTAATATTATTCAGCCCGGACTTAACTTAAAAACCTCCGAAATATCACTAATGCATAAAACAGGTAAACATACAACGGCTTTTTCAGAAATGTATGAATTATCTTTCGGAGGATATATTATTGATACACCAGGAATCAAAGGTTTTGGAATGTTAGATATGGAATCATGGGAAATATCTCACTATTTTATCGAAATTTTTGAAATGTCAAAAAAGTGTAGATATAATAACTGTTCACATACGCATGAACCTGGTTGTGCAGTAAAGAATGCTGTGGAAAAAGGAGTGATCGCTTCAAGCAGATATAATAGTTATATTGGAATGTTGGAGGAGGATGAAAAATACAGGAAACCTCATTAAAAAATTTTTCCCTAATGAAAATAATCAAAAATAATCCTTGCCTTCGAATTTCCTACAACCTTTGATAAAGAATTATAATCTGCTAATTTGATATTATTTACAGATTTGAATTCAATAAGTAATTTTTTTATGGTCTTCTCCCCTATTCCCTTAATATGAGATAATTCGGTATCAATTAAAACTTTAGAGAGTTTCCTGCGATGAAAAGTTATACCAAATCGATGTGCCTCATCTCTTAATTGTTGAATAATTCGCAATGTCTCAGAATTTTTACTTATATATAACGGAACCGGATCATCAGGAAAATATATCTCCTCTAATCGTTTGGCAATACTAATTACTGAAATTTTTCCTCTCAGTTTAAGACTTTCCAATGCTTTTACTGCTGAAGATAATTGACCCTTACCCCCATCAATAACAACTAACTGTGGTAATGCTCTATTTTCATTTAATAACCTGCTATATCTGCGAAAAACAATCTCCTCCATTGATGAATAATCATCGGGGCCTTTTACTGTTTTTATATTATAATGCCTGTATTCCCTTTTTAATGGTTTCCCATTCTTAAAAACGACACATGCTGCAACAGGTTCTGCTCCCTGAAAATTACTGTTATCAAAACACTCTATAATTTCGGGTTTAACAGGAAGATTCAGATCATTCTTAATAGTTGTTAATATGTGATCTGGTAAAGAACGTGTAAATTTTTGTGCAACCTGCTTCTCTTTTTCTATTCTTAAATATTTAGCATTCCTTTGAGATAATTCCAACAACTTTCTCTTTTCTCCTCTTTTGGGAATAGTAAATTTCAAATCATTATATATATTACTAATTTTGAACGGTATCAATACTTCCCTGGCATTGCTGAAAATTTTTTGCCTTATCTCTATTATTCCTGTAGTTAACAATTCTTCTACCGGTTCATCAATTACTTTTGAAATTTCAAGGGTATATGTTTGTATTATCGCTCCGTCAATTACTTTTAAATAATTAACAAAAGCAGACTTATTGCTATTTTCAATTGAAAAAACGTCAACATCAGTGATATCGGGAGATACAACCGTTGATTTACTTTGATACTGCTTTAATGAATCATGTTTTTCCTTAATCTTAAGGGCTTCCTCAAATTCAAGTTGTTGTGATTTTTCCTCCATCAAACGTTTAAGTTGTTTTAACACACCGGAAATGATCCCCTGTAATATATTTATTATTATGCATAAAGAACTGTGCTTCAGTCCTGTCTGA
>CAZBWK010000126.1:0-9759 GCA_964495655.1 uncultured Prolixibacteraceae bacterium
CCGTTTGAATCAATTAATTTTGGTGATCTCATTTTAGTGTAAAATTTAATTGATGCAAAGATTAACTTTTTTTTATAAAATGAGTATTTAATCTTGTAAGGTTTTTAAAAATTAAGAATTTAACTAAAATTTGAAAAATGAAGATTTTGATTACATCAGCAACATGGCTGGAAATAGAAATGCTGGCCGATGAGTTGAACCCGGTTTTTGAAAGCCGGAATTTTTTAAAGGCAGGGAGAGTTAACAAGCATAATATAGATTTTTTGATCACAGGGATAGGGACCGTATTCACAACTTTCAGCCTTACAAAGTTCCTTTATCAAAACCGTTATGATATGATAATAAATACAGGTATTGCAGGAAGCCTTAACAGTAATCTTAAAATTGGCGATGTTGTAAATGTGGTAAGTGAGGAGTTTGCAGACCTGGGTGTAGAAAAAAGGGAGGAATTCCTTACCCTTTTTGAATCGGGATTTGTCAATTTAGATGAATTTCCCTTTAAAGGGGGCATTCTTAATGCAACATTTGATAATTTAGCATTTGATCCTTTAAAAAAAGTGAAGGGGCTTACTTCCAATATCAGTCATGGTAATACAATGACCATAAAAAAAATTAAAAGTAAATATAAAGCGGATATCGAATCTATGGAGGGAGCAGCTGTTTTTTATGTATCTATAAACAGCGGGATACCATGTTGTGAAATACGGTCAGTCTCAAATTTCGTAGAGCCTCACGATTCAACAAGCTGGAACATACCCTTATCACTCGAGAACCTTAAGGAAAGGCTTATGGAAACTTTCCATAATTTAGTTTAATATTTTTGAGAATAAAACAGAATTTATGAAACTCAAATTAGGATTTTCAACATGTCCGAACGACACATTTATTTTTGATGCTATGGTTCATGGCAAAATCGATACTGAAGGTTTGTCATTTGATATAGTTATGGAGGATGTTGAGGAATTGAATAAAAAAGTAATGGAGAGCAGTCTTGATATTTCTAAACTGAGTTTCCATGCATATGCTTATGCAGCACAAAATTATACCCTGCTAACTTCAGGCACGGCCATGGGGAGAAAAAACGGGCCTCTGTTAATCTCTAAACATAAAATTTACCCTGACGAAGTTAACAGTGTCAGGGTGGCAATTCCAGGTATTTATACAACGGCCAACCTGCTTTTTAGTATTGAATATCCAGGTACAACGAACAAAAAAGAGTATCTCTTCTCCGACATTGAAGAGGCGGTTTTGAGGGGCGAGGTTGATGCCGGCGTTATAATACATGAAAACAGGTTTACATACCAAAAAAAAGGATTGCGAAAGATCCTTGATCTGGGGGAGAGATGGGAGGACAAGGCAGGATATCCGATTCCGTTGGGAGGAATTGCCATCAGGCGCGACCTGGATCAGGATCTGCAATTTAAAGTGAACAGAGTTTTGAAGAGAAGTGTACTTTTCGCACTTGAAAATCCCAATTCAGGTTATGATTTTATTAAAAAATATGCACAGGAGCTGGATGATTCAGTAATATTGCGGCATATTCAACTCTATGTTAATGATTACACAAAAGAGTTAAATGAAGAGGGAAAGGAGGCAATAATATATCTGTATAAAACAGCCACTGAGAAAGGTATTATAAAGTTAGTAACCGGCGATATTTTTGTCTCATAAAAAGTTACCTGCAGTTTTAAATGTCAACACCCGGATAATTAAATCTTTTATCTAAAAAATTTTCCAGCAAAATCAGAAGGGATGTGGCTATTAGTATACTTGCCATACTTAAAGGCATAGTTCCAGTTTGTGTCAGCAATGACAGATAACCGGTAAAAATATTACTCAAATCAAAATTCAGGCTTAAGAACCGTTCCGGATCAGAGCCGGATGTTACAGAATATATAACTACTAATGCAATTAAAACAGCAAAAAGGGATAAAAATACCCAGAAGCTCCTCCCCAAAACAGGATATCTCTTTACCTGTTCCAATGAACGCTGCTCTTCAAATATCCTGTTCATAACCCTGTCTGAGAAATCATTTGTAGGTGATTCAGGTATATAGCTTTTAAGCAACTGCTTTAATTTTAAATCTTTTTCAAATTTATTCATAACAGTTCATATATTTTACCATTTAACATTTCGGTCATAATGACATACAGTTTTTTTCTGGCTCTGTATAATTTTATCTTTACATTACTAACTGTCAATCCGGTTATTCTGCTAATTTCTTCTATCGATTCATCTTCATAATAGTATAATAAAACCAGCGTATATTCATCCTCCGGAAGTTTTTTTAAAGCTGTATTTACATATTTTTCGCGCCTTTCCTCCGGAATGTCGTCAAGATTAAGCTCTTCACAATCATCCCTTACCTGAACACCATCCAAAGGAAGATCTTCCGTTTTCTTTTTCCGTGTTTCCGAGATACATGTGTTATACGCAATCCTGTATAGCCAGGTTGAAAATTTTGCCTTCGCCTGGTAAGTATGCAGAGACCTGAAAGCCTTTATAAAGCTCTCCTGGGCAGCCTCTTCCGCATCGTCACGGTTTTTAAGAACTTTTAATGCAATGGAAAAAACAACACCCTTATATTTTTCGACAAGGTATGAAAAGCAATTTGTCTCGCCGTTAATTACCTTTTTGATATAATAGATATCCTCTTTTTTTTCCATTTTATCTTTGACGAAAAAAATGCCTGACGGTTACAAAATTATTAAAAATTGTAACCGGGATCAATTACCTGCGTCAAACAGTCAAAAAGTTATTAATAATAAAAATTTATTGTCATGGAAGATATTTTTGTTCCAATCGGATTTTTCTTGTGTCTGTTTGCTATTCTCTATGTTTACTGGTCAACCCGCAGTAAAGAACGTCTGGCATTGATTGAAAAGGGTATAGATGCAGGAATTTTCAAATCAGCTCCCTCAAAATATGCTTTATTGAAGTGGGGAATATTTTTTATTGGTGTGGCTGTCGGGGTAATTGCAGGTTATGGACTCTCCCTGGTAATAGATGAACATGTGGCATATTTTGCCATGATATTCCTCTTTGGGGGAATCGGATTAATCACAGCCTACCTGATAACCAGGAAATTATCAGAAAAGGAATAGTGCCGGATCAGTCATTACAGTGGAAATCAATGACTTTTTGTATTGCTTCAGTGCATACGGGGCAGAATCTTACAGCAGTATTGCTTTTCATCCTGCACTCCATCCACGGGCTGTATATTCCTTTTGGCATATAACCGCCTCCCTCAAATATACCTACCGTATTGCTGAATTGTTCTGATCTGGGTGTCGGTACCGGAGTATTTTCGCAAACCATGGATTTCCACTTTTTAGAAAAATCTATAAGTGTCGTAATATTTGGCTCCCATGGCTCGGTCTCCAGGTTATAGAAATTTTCATACGCAACATCAGATGTGTAATATTCATCTGCTAACCCTGCAAACCCATGCGCGAATTCATGAACAAAAACCTCTCTTGTAAGATGATGGTCAGATGAACAGACACTGACAAAATTATAGAACCCCCCTCCTCCGTATCGTTCTGTATTTACAAGCACATAAATATGGTCATAGGGCACAGATGCAGCAATATCACAGATACTCTTCATGTCGTCGGTGGTCAGGTAGCGGGGCACATCAAAGGTGTAGAATGAAGAGTTCAGTATTGTGTTTTTATATATTTTTTCTCCCGGGATATCAGTGCCTGTCTCTTCTGAAGGAGCAAATACTGCAGTTATGTTGAAATTATTTTTATTTGACTTAAATGGTTCCTCCTCAAACAGATAACCGGTAACTCGATTTGCATCATCGATAAATTTCTCCTTTTCTGCTTCGGTATAGCCTTCGGAGAGGATTACCAGATCCACTTTTTTATTTGGTTTACCGTTTTTAAGAATTGTTATCGTCTCAAAGGGATCAGGGGTCTCGCGGATTATAAAATAATTATCCGGATCTATTTCTGTCTGGTAGATTGTACTAAAGTTTCCCTCCCATTGCCGGGCATCGATCTCCAGCCGGATACTATTTTTCGGCCAGGGAAAAACTATTACATGATAGAATGTTTTATTTATGCTCTTTGCTTCCGCTGTTGTCTGCCACTCCTGAAACAGGGTGCAAAAACCTTTGGAAAACAGGAGAACTCCGGATTTTTGATCATAAATACGAAACCTGTAAGTCCCGTAATTAAAAGTATCAGTTAAATTTGTGAGTGATCCGGCCCAGTGGGGCTCTTGTTTTATTTGTCCGGGAAAAACCTTTACCTTAGTGGAATTTCCACCAAGAAGGAAATCGAATCGCATGGCTTTGTCGATGAAAAAATTTTCAAATTTTGCCTGTCCTTTTAAAGTGAGGGGCAGAATTACAAGAATTAACAGGAACTGCCTGATCATTTTGTAAGCATTTATTACTTTTGACAAAAATAGAATATCATTTAATAAAAATGAGAGCACTTTATAAATTTTTACTTGAAAATATTAGAGAAATTAATGAATTTGGCGGATTGGCAAAGCCGGGGGCACTGTTAATAACATTGCTGGTCCTTATAATTGTAGCATGGGTCTGTCATTATCTTACGAAGAAAATACTTATCGGGATCACAGTGAAAATATCCCGCCGGACAAAAACTTCATGGGATGATATTCTGGTAAAAAGAGATGTTTTCCGGTATGTGGCTCATTTTATTCCGGCATTTATAATCTATTATTCGGCAGATTTTGCCTCACCGCTATTGAAGCAAGACGTTACGGAACTTACCGACGCTGCTGTCACAATGCTTTCAGGTGATTATTATTTGTATCTGGAGCAATTTATAACAAAGGTTGCGCAGATATATTTTATATTTATATTCATTTTTCTGTTTAATGCATTGCTCAATGCAGGACTTGATATATACAATACCACTGATTACGCGATACACAGACCCATTAAGGGATATGTGCAGCTTTTTAAGATCCTCATTTTCTTTCTTTCCGGTATTTTGATGATCGCTGTCTTGCTGGGGAAGGACCCTACAGTATTGCTTGCCGGACTGGGAGCTATGGGGGCTGTCCTTCTCCTGGTGTTTAAAGATTCCATTTTAGGATTTGTAGCCTCAATACAACTGTCAGGTAATAACATGGTTAAAATTGGCGACTGGGTAGAGATGAGGAGCAGGGGAGCTGACGGGACTGTGATTGATATTACTTTGAATACTGTAAAGGTTCAGAATTGGGACAGAACTATTTCAACCATTCCGACCTATTCAATGGTGGCAGAATCGTTCATTAACTGGAAGGGTATGGAGGAATCGGGCGGAAGAAGGATAAAAAGGGCAGTCAACATTGATATGACAAGTATTAAATTATGTGACTCAGAATTATTAAACCGTCTTCAAAATTTTTTTATTATAAAAGAGTATATAATTGAAAAGGAAAAAGAGATTGAAGAATACAATGAATTGAACAATATTTCTGATGAGGATGTTGTTAGCGGGCGCAGGCAAACCAACATTGGAATATTCAGGAAGTATCTGGAAGTATACCTTCAACAACATCCGTTGATAAATAATGACATGACCTTTCTTGTGCGTCACCTTCATCCTACGGAGAAGGGCTTACCGGTAGAGATATATGTTTTCTGTAAGGAAAAGTCGTGGGCCGTCTATGAATCAATACAGGCTGATATTTTTGATCACATACTTGCTGTTATACCGAAATTTGACCTACGGGTTTTTCAGGAACCTTCAGGAGCTGATTTTTCAAAATTCGTTTCATCTGTTTAAAAAAGTTCATGTTCGTTTCATTTGAGCTGTAGCAATATTATGGATCATTTCTGATTTTCAATTATTTTTTTTCCATACATTTGCTAATTATAATGTTATTCAAACAATAGTTAACAATGGAAAGATTTGAATATCCTGAGCGTCCGCCTGAAATTGATGAGTTGGATGAACAAATTCTAACGCTGATCACCAGGAATGCCAGAATACCGTTTCTTGAAGTAGCAAGGGAATGTGGCGTTTCAGGTGCAGCAATTCATCAAAGGGTACAGCGTTTGTTAAATATCGGCGTTGTGTCAGGCAGTGAATTTATTGTGAATCCTGAAAAGATAGGGTATAATACATGTGCGTATATGGGTATATTCCTTGAAAAAGCAACATTTCACACCCAGGTTGTAAAGGCCTTACGGGAAATCCCCGAAATTGTGGAATGTCATTATACAACAGGACAATATGCCATTTTTATAAAAATTCAGACTAAGACCAATAAGCACCTTAAAAATTTAATTGACAATGAACTACAGCAAATTGAAGGGGTTTTGAGGACAGAAACATTCGTGTCGCTCGAAATGGATTTTAAAAGACAGGTGCCAATAAAATAAATGTATAAACGAAAGACAGAAAAAAGTTTGAGATGAGTGTAAGGAATCATTTAGATGACACAGACCTGAAGATTTTAGATATTATTACCCAAAATGCACGTATACCATTCAAAGATGTTGCAAATAAGGTTGGAGTGTCGAGGGCTGCTGTTCATCAAAGAGTCAACAGAATGATTGATGAAGAGATCATTACCGGTTCAGGTTATAATATAGATCCTAAAAAGGTAGAATACGGAACATGCAGTTATATGGGAATTTTTTTGGAAAAGGGCAGTCTCTATTCAGAAGTTGTCGAAAAATTGGAGCTTATTCCGGAAATTGTTGAATGCCATTATACAACTGGACAATATGCTATTTTTATAAAAGTTTATGCAAAGAATAATGAGCATCTGAAGAGTATTTTAAGCGGCAGCATTCAGAAGATCAATGGTATTGCCAGCACAGAGACTTTTATTTCTCTGGAAGAGTCATTCAAAAGGACAATCCCTGTCAGTATTTAAGTTCATTTGAAGTAATATCTCTTTGCCGTACCGCTTCATAGATCATCAATGCGGCAGCAACCGAAACGTTAAGCGAGTCAATTTTTCCCAATAGAGGGATCCTTACTACTTCATCAGCAAGCTGTAGAACTGCAGGAGAGGTGCCTTTATCTTCGGCTCCCACTATAATACAAAGTGGCATGTCCATTGTAGCAGCTGTATATAATTTATCTGCTTTTTCAGAAGCAACTACAATTTTAATTCCTGAATTTTTCAGGAACCTTACAGTATCTTTAAGGTTGGGTGATTTGCATACCGGCAGGTGATTAAGAGCTCCTGCAGAAGTTTTTACTGCATCAGCTCCAATTCTTGCCATTCCTTTTTCCGGAACAATAATAGCATTAACGCCTCCGCACTCGGCACTTCTGACGATTGCACCAAAATTTCTGACGTCGGTAACCCGGTCGAGTATAAGTAACAATGGATTTTTGGCTGCCTCAAACAAGCCTGGCAGCACTATTTCAATATCAGCAAAGTCGACAGGTGAAAGATATGCCAGTATCCCCTGGTGGTTTTTGCGGGTTATGCGGTTGATCCTTTCAACCGGGACAAATTGAAAATTTATATTTTTTTCTTTAATTAAAGGGAAGAGTATGCCGAATAGTTCATTATCAAGCCCTTTTTTTATAAGTACCTTGTCTATTGAACGGCCGTTTTTAATTGCCTCAATTACTGCCCTTGTCCCAAAAATATAATCTTTATTATCCACTACCAGTTTTTTTATATTTCCAGTTTTCCAGCTCTGTATGCAACTCTTCCCATAAGGAAAGCATTTTGTTTAACTCTTGCCGTATAGAATCATAAGATTCGAAGATGGATCTATTATTAAGTACCTCTGCTGCCGATAGTTTATGGTTTACAGCAGACATTTTCTCTTCCAGCTTTTCAATATCCTGCTCAGTTTCAGATATCTTTTTTTCAAGGCGGGAGATATTCCGGTTGATCTCTTTACGCTCCTCAAAATCTTTCTGTCCGTTTCCGTTGCGGGATTTATCTTTGGCAATTTTATCCTGCCTGTTTTTTAATACCGCTTTTTCATATTCCTGCATTGATTCGAGCTTTTTTCGTCTCAGGAAATCATATATACCCCCAAGATTTTGCTTAACGGCTCTGTTTCTGAATTCATATACACAATTCACAATTCCGTCAAGAAAATCTCTGTCGTGAGAAACGATTATCACAGTACCTTTAAAATCAATAAGAGCCTCTTTCAGTATCTCTTTCGACTGCATGTCGAAATGATTGGTCGGTTCATCAAGAACCAGCAGATTTATCGGATTCAGCATCAGCCTTATCATTGCCAGTCTGGATTTTTCTCCGCCGCTGAGCACTTTTACCTTCTTATCGACATCATCTCCGGAGAAAAGAAATGCCCCAAGTATATCCCTGATCTTTGTCCTTACTTCGCCCACTGCAATTTCGTCGATCGTTTCCAGCACTGTCAGCTCTTCATTCAGCAACTCTGCCTGATTTTGGGCGAAATAGCCGATTTTAACATTGTGACCTTTTCCCAGGGTTCCTTCATGTTTAAGCTCCCGGAGAATAATTTTCACCAAAGTAGTCTTTCCCTCACCGTTTCTGCCAACAAAAGCGATCTTTTCGCCTCTTTCCACCGTGAGGTTAATATTTTGTAATACCTGGTGATTGCCATAATTTTTAGAAATATTTTTTGCCTCTATCACCACTTTGCCGGAGGAAGGGACAGGCGGAAAGCTGATCTTCAATTCTGCTTTATCAGCCTCTTCAATCTCAATACGTTCAAGTTTTTCGAGTTGTTTGATCCTTGACTGAACCTGGATTGCTTTTGTTGCTTTGTACCTGAACCTATCAATAAATTTTTCAGTGTCTTCAATCATTTTTCGCTGGTTTCTGTATGCCGAAAGATGAATCTCCCTCTGTTCCTGTTTCCATTTGACAAAATCGGAATAGACCATTTTCTGATCTGTAATTTTCCCTAGAGATATTTCCATTATCCTGTTACAAACAGCTTCAAGAAAAGCTTTATCGTGCGAAACCAGCATTACAGCCCCTTTGTAATTCTTCAGAAAGTTCTCGAGCCATTGGATTGATTCAATATCGAGATGATTTGTAGGTTCATCGAGTAATATTGTGTCCGGTTTTCTTAACAGGAGTTTAGCCAGTTCAATACGCATACGCCAGCCACCGCTGAACTCAGATGTCGGCCTGTCAAAGTCAGCTCTTTCGAAACCCAGTCCCAACAGGGTCTGTTCAATGTCAGCCTGATAAGTGTCTCCTCCCATGATTGAATACCTTTCGTTAATCTCTGTCAGCTTGTCTAATTTTTTCAGGTAATCTTCAGAATGAAAATCTGTTCTTGAGATTAACTCCTTATTCAGTTGTGAAATGTTTTTTTCGAGACTTAAGAGTTCGCTGAACGCCAGCATTGTTTCACCCATGAGGGTATTTGTGTCTTTTACCTCAATTTGTTGCGGCAGGTAACCCACAGATGTATCCTTTTGCCTGATAACATCACCTGTTGAAGGCTCCGAAATCCCGGCGAGTAATTTCAATAATGTAGTTTTGCCTGCCCCGTTTTTGCCTGTTAATCCTACTCTGTCACCCTTGTTTATTATGAAGTTAATATCCTTTAGCAGGTCAAAGCCACCGAAACTGACACTTATTTTATTTACTGAGATCATAGATGATATTTCGATGGGGCCAAAGATAGTTATAAAGAGACTTCAAACAAACAAAACCTCTGTAACGGGAGATGAATATTTAATGCAGAAAATTTAAGAGATCGGATGATAATTTAAAAAGAAGAAAGGGGAAAGCTTATGGACGCTTTTGAAGATGATTGATGATTTACAAACCCCTAAACACAAAACCAATCATAAATA
>CAZBWK010000127.1:0-9601 GCA_964495655.1 uncultured Prolixibacteraceae bacterium
TGGAGCATGGAATTTTTGTCGATGATGATCATAATGTATGGATTTCAGGTGCAGGGGCTAAAGATCATCAGGTACTTAAGTTTACAGCTGACGGCCGGTTTCTTCTTCAGATCGGAAAGGCCGGTAAAACAGGAGGAAGTAATAATACTGAATTATTAGGGCATCCTGCCGAGTTTGATGTTGATACAGATAACAACGAAGTGTATATTGCAGACGGGTACCTTAATAAACGGGTTATAGTCTTTGATTCTGAAACAGGTAAATATAAGAGGCACTGGGGAGCATACGGAAATGTACCGGATGATGCCGTACAAAAACCTTATGACACGGGATCGCCTCCTTCTCAGCAATTTGGCGAGGTTGTCCATGCTGTAAGGATTTCAAATGACAACCTTGTTTATGTATGCGACCGCAGTAATAACCGTATACAGGTTTTTCAAGAAGACGGAACTTTTGTAAAAGAGGGATTTGTTGCACGTGATACAAGAGGGGCAGGCTGTGCATGGGATATTGACTTTTCACCCGACGCCGGTCAAAAATATATCTATATGGCTGACGGAACTAATCAGTTAGTCTGGATACTGGAGAGGGAAACTCTTGAAACAAAAAGCCACTTTGGCGGTATTGGAAGATATGCAGGACAATTTATCTGGCTTCATAATCTTACCGTCGATTCCAGAGGAAATATTTATACAGCTGAAGTTAGCACGGGGAAACGTGCTCAAAAATTCATTCTTCAATGACCTTTTTTTGAGCCTGGCCGGGAGTAAAACAAATACATTTCTTATATTCACCTTTTTTAATTAGAGAAATGAAGAGAAGAGATTTTTTACAACTGACTCTTCCGGCAACAGGTGCAATAATATTAACCCCGGGAGTGTTTAATGCTCAGGCACAGGCCGAGATAAACCGGCAGTTTTCAGAGTTGCCCGGGTTTGAAGAGTATGACCTCGTTATTAACGGGGCAGGACTTCAGGGCTATTTTACCGCGATAAATGCGGCTAAAAAAGGGTTAAGGGTACTCATAACAGACCAGAGGACCAGTCCAGGTTATGAAATTGCCGCAAAACACCGTTTATGGATTGGGGAGGAGGGTCTGGATAAATGGGATGATGACCTGACGGGCCTTTTTTTTCCTGCACAGGAGAAAGCCGAGACAGGAAGGGAAGGAGGTGAAGGGCCTAATGGCAGCCTTTTTGGAGATGAGTTGCTGCTGTTGTCAGGTACCGTAAAAAAGGGGATGCTCAGAAATTTGCTCGTCAGCGGAGTACATATCCTTTTAATGACCGGTGTATGTGGACTCTTTACTGCTAATGGCAGGGTAAGGGGAGTGCTCCTGGCTTCAAAGCATGGATTATATTCCGTCAAGTGTAAAAATTTTATCGACGCTTCAGATAATGCACTTTTCAGCCGAAAACTTTCCGGGCATAATTACAGGGCAGCAAAGGCAGGTTTTGTAATGGAGATGCTTAATGTTCCTGATCCGCATAAGAAATTTCTTGAAGTTCCTTCAGAAACAGGAGTCATAAACGATAAAATTGTAATACATCCCGGGAAAAATGCAGGCAATCAGATTTTTCTTGAATTTGAATTCAGAACAGTTAATATCCCGTATGAAGAGATAGAAGCACATGCCAGGAAAACAGCTGCCGGCATTGGGAGGTATCTGACCAGTACACATGAATCTTTCAGAAAAGCAAGGGTTCACGATTATGCCCCTGAATGCACAGTATGGCTTTTGGATGAAAATACTCCTGATCCGGCATTAAGCGGGTATCATATAATCAAGCGAGATCAGAATTATCTTACCTGCAGCACTATATCAGAGCTGCAAAGAAAATCGGTTGATATTTTGGGTAAGCTGAGTTCCGATCCGTCAGCCGGCCAGCCCCGGGAACTTTTAATACCCGGGTCTGTCATTCCTTATGACCAGGTGAAATTCGAAGATCCCGAAGAGCCGGGGTTGTCAATTCCGCTTAAGAGATGTTTCTTTTCTTTTGAAAAGTATGTTAAAGATAATGAAAGTTATGAGGTTGTTGTGGCCGGAGGCGGAACGGCAGGGATTACTGCTGCCTTTGGTGCCTCAGAAAAGGGGGCCGGCACTGTTGTTGTGGAGTACTTCAATGATCCCGGAGGGACAAAGACACTGGGAGGTGTGATGGGGTATTATCACGGTATTAAAGATAACCCGTTTATAGACGAACTTGAGGATAAGTCAGCCAGGTTGACAGAACAAATTGGTTTCACAAAAAGAGCCGGCAGAAAGATATACCTGGCGCAGCGGTTGGAAGATACAGGAAGTAAGTTTATGTCTGATACAATTATTTGCGGTTCGCTGGCAGGAAATAATAAAGTTGAAGGTATTTTATGCTGTAAGCATGGCAGACTTTTCAGAATAACAGGAAATGTTACCATTGATGCTACAGGAGATGCTGATATAGCTTATTTTACAGGAGTTACCTGCTACCATGGCGAGAAGCGGGCAGGTATAACGCAGAATTACAGCCAGTGGAATATAGTAGGAGGCAGCAAGCCTCCCTCTTATCCCAGCTCTGATTATGACCTGATCGATACATCGCGTATATCCGAATTTCAGAGGGGGCTGTTTTTGTCGCATTATGAAGCACACTTTTATAATTTTTATCCTTACCTGACTGTAAGGGAATCGAGGAGGATAAAAGGTCTGTATGAACTAAACCTGATTGATGCCGTTGAGGGCACCCATTTTGATGATATAATCTCAGCAGCAAGCAGTGATTATGATCCTCATTATGTCGGCAACTCTGAATTTACAAGATGTGGGTTTCTTCTTCCGCATTCCAATGTGGTAAGGGTGGAAATTCCTTACAGATCAGTGGTGCCGGATGGCTTTGACGGATTGCTGGTGACAGGGAAAGCTTTCAGTCAGACGCATAATGCAATGCAGTTTACCAGAATGTCGGGAGACCTCTCTATACTTGGTTACCATACCGGACAAATAGCTGCTGACATATCCTCTAAAAATATCAGTGTTGATAAATATGATGTTTCCGAATTACAAAAGGGGTGGTTTGCCGCAGGGAATATTCCCGGAGAATTTTCAGGGAAAAAAGCCGGTAATAAGCTGCATGACCCGGCTGAAATCAGACATCGCATAGAAAGCCTGTCAGAGGGCAAAGCTGAGTATCTTTACGATTGCTGCAGGCTTCCCAAAGAGAAAGCGCTCCCGGTATTAAAAGAGTCTTTCAAAAAAACTTCTGATACAAATGGAAAGCTGTTAATTGCCAAAGCACTGGCATGGTTTGGAGATACTGAAGGCAGCAAAATGATTGCCGGAGAACTGAAGGAACTCTTTGAACAGGAACAACTTACAGGTTACCCCGGCGGGTATGTGGAAAATTATGATTTTATAAGAGGGAGAGAGAAGAACATTCTGGAGGGACTGTTCTGGAGGATAAACCAGGATATTGCATTGCTGGCTTTGGCACCTGATGATGAAAGCATAAAAATTGTGAGTCATATCCTCGGCAACACATATTCAGGAGGAAAAATGATTGAATGGACAGGGAAAAGAGCAGATTATTTTAACAGCAGGATTGACTTAAGAATTGTACCGTTCTATAACAGGATATTTAATTTATGCTTTTATGCCGAACGAAATCCGCATGTTTCGTTTGTGAATGGATTTGAGAAATTACTGAAAGATAAGAATATAAGCGGATATGTAACGAGTGATTACAACCTTACAAGGTGGAAGGTATATGGAGGTAATCTTGAAATGAACATTGCTTCTGCCCTGGCAAGGTGCGGATCAAAAACAGGATTTGACCTGTTGCTCGAATATATGGAAGATGTTCATTATAATTTTAAATATTTTGCAGCAACTGAACTGAGTAAACTTACCGGCAGGAACTTCAGTTATGATGCCGGACAGTGGAAAAGCTATCTGTCGGGATTGAACTATCCCCAACCATGCCGAAAACTGGTAAAAGAGAAAGAGTATTAATCTTATGCCGGAAAAAATTCTCAACAGATAAAGTTCTTAATAAGCGCTGTTATTTATGTGAAAAACCAATAATATAAATATCTATATCCATTATGAAGACAAAAAGAAGAGAATTCATTCAATCAGCCACTGCTTTGTCTGGCGGACTGCTTCTGGGTGGGGCAAGGATAAGCTCCGGTTTTGCATCCGGAGGTATCACGAGCCTTATTAAAATTGAAGAACCTTTTCATGGTGCTGTTTTAAACAGCAGGCATGGTGTCGAGGTTGACGGCGGATTAAAAATAGAGGTTCAGGGAGAGGCGCCACTTGATATTACGGTTAAAGTGAATGGAAAGATAGCCCGGCGTTCGGGGACCAAATTTATTTCTGATGTTCTGCTAAAAGAGAGGGAGACTCTTGTTACCGCTGAATCTGACGGCTGGTTCGGAGAAAACAGCCATAGCGTGAAAGTTGTATGGGATAAAAACTCTTTTCCCAGGTATTGTTTTGAAATTGATGATAATGTGTTCTTTTTAAGAGACCTGGCACGTAAGAAGTACAAATCGATTTTTGATTGCTTCTACCTCAAAGGCCTCAGAGACCTCAATCGTAAGTACGGAACCAAAATGGTGCTTAATACATACTTCTCTGACGGACTTGAATATACCGATGAGCCCGAGTTTACCACTCAGCAGTTATCTGACCGTTATAAACAAGAGTGGCTGGATAACTCCGACTGGCTGAGGCTTACATTTCATGCTTATGCAAACAAACCTGACAGGCCTTACCAATATGCATCATCTGAAAAACTAATAAGTGATATGGATAAGGTATCGTCCGAGATACGACGGTTCGCTGGTGATGAAACCTATATCCCGCCGTCAATAATCCATTGGGGGATGGTTCAGCCTTCTGCCTATAAGCCATTGGCAGATAAAGGAGTGAAAGTGCTGAGGGGGTACTTCTCTAAAACTGCTTCAGGAGGTTATGACGTTAACCATAATCTGGATGATATACGATCGGAATATCTTTCGCGGCATGATGCGCTTAAAGATTTTGGAAGCGGTATCGTATTTGGCAAGGTAGACATGGTTATTAACAATACTGCGCTGGATCAGATAGAACCCTCACTTGAATCAATTTACGAAGACGACAACAGGGCTGAGATAATGGACCTGATGACGCATGAACAGTATTTCTGGCCATTTTATGCAGTTTACATCCCTGAACATTTCGAAAGGCTTGACAAAGCTTTCCGCTGGGTTACTGAACATGGCTATAAACCTGTCTTTATGCATGAAGGATTTCTTGGAGCTCCGGAATAATTTGTCAGGCAGATATTTCTATTGAAGATTAATTTAATAATATAATAAATTATGAGTACACAAAAAGAAGCTAAGAAGTCGGATTTCCGGTACGATACGGGAACGGCGCGTGTCCCGTGGGCAGCAGTTGGCGAGAGTATGAATATTGATGATATTGCAGCTATGATCAGATTTTTGATCCCGGGGGATGAAAATGATCCATCCTATTCGGGACAGATACAGCAGGTAACCCTTGCCCTTGAAGAGCTTCGCAAAAGAGGTAATTATGCCTCCAAGCTGTCGCTGGGTTCTTATGTAAAGAAACTTGAAGAAGCCATTCAGGAGTTTTTGAGTGTAAAATATGCCTGTTTCATCACCAATGCTACGGCAGGTTTTGAGATAGGGCTCAAATTTGCAGGTATTGGCCCCGGAGATGAGGTAATTGCACCGGCCATCACTTTTCTCTCAACGATCAACTATCCGTTGCTTATAGGGGCCAAGGTGGTTCTTGCCGATGTTGATCCGGTCACGCTCAATATCAGTCCTGAGGATATAAGACGTAAGATCACACCGCGCACCAAAGCTATCATACCGGTTCACATAGGGGGTTATCCGTGCGATATGGATTCTATTACGGAGATAGCCAGGGAGCATGATCTGATGGTAGTTGAGGATGCAGCCCACGGTTTTGGGGGTTATTATAAAGGGAAGGCTCTGGGTGCAATTGGTGATTTTGGTTCCTTCAGTTTTCATGAAGTAAAAAATATCACCTCATGTGGCGAAGGGGGCATAGTAGTTACCAACAGTTCTTACGGGGAAGATTTTGCCAAGAGCCGTTTTGGCGGATTTGACATAGCCAACCCGATTGATAAGTGGCTGTATGATGTTGTAGCACTTGAATGCAGGGGAGGCCGTTATACGGTGGGAGGCAATCACTCTTCAACGGAGATACAGGCGGTTGCACTTTTGAACCAGCTAAAGAGGCTTCCGGGGATAATTGAGACAAGGAAAAAGAATGCAGAGTATCTTAACAGCCGGTTCAGTGAATTGGAAGAGATACTTGCATGTCCGCTTGATAATGAGGATATACAGAGCACTTATCATTTATATCTTTTGCAGCTTGACCACAAGAAGCTGAAGGGTGACATACAGGATTTCAAGAAGAAGATGGCCGCAAGAGGCATAGTTCAGATACCCCATTTTGCACCGTTGTACAGGTTTTCCTTTTTGAAACAGCTGGGCTATGACACGGCTGCAATGCTGAAGAGTTGTCCAAATGCAGAGGAGGCCTTTTTGCACAAGTTCACCCACCTTCCGTTGTATCCGCTGACAGATGAACAGGTTGAATATATGGCTGATAATATAATTGAAGCTGTGAAGGAGATGAAGTGAGAATACCGGTTAAATATTCATAACCGATAAAAACAGACAATTTTAAACAGATCTATGAAACGAAAAAATGATAATAACCTGTTTAACCGTCGAAACTTTATTAAAGTCACGGGAATAGGATTGGGGTCCGGGATCCTCGCTTTGAATAATATTAATTGTACCGGAGAGAAAAAGGTTGTTCAGCCTGTTATCCAGGGTTTTGAAACTTCTCCGGCAGGAGAGGATATATCAAAAGGCTGGGTTCCTTTTTCTGACAGGAAGATCCGTGTCGGCATTGTAGGTTACGGGGTATGTAAATTCGGGGCGGCATTCGGATTTCAGGACCATCCGAATGTTGATGTTGTGGCGGTGAGTGACCTTTTCCCCGACAGATGTGCAGAACTGGCAAAAGCATGCAGGTGCAATAAAACATATCCTTCCCTCGAAGAACTTGTCAAAGATGATTCAATTGAAGCCGTTTTTGTAGCTACTGATGCACCAGGCCATAAGAAACACTGTATAGAAGTATTGAAACACGGTAAACATGTTGCCTCGGCCGTACCTGCTGTATTTGGATCGCTCGGGGAGGCTGAAGAGCTTTTTGAGGTGGTGAGGCAGAGCGGACTTAAATATATGATGTTCGAGACTTCATATTTCAGAGAGAACCTGTATGCTATGCGCAGGATATATAAAGCAGGAGGTTTTGGAAAAATAATATATGCGGAGGGGGAGTACTGGCACTACTCTGAAAAAGGTATTGATTCATTTAATAACTGGCGGCACGGAATGCCTCCACAATGGTACCCGACCCATTCGGATGCCTATTATGTGGGAGTTACAGACAACAGTTTCACTGAAGTGTCGTGTCTTGGAGTGCCCAGTAGTATGGAGCGATACCAGAAGGGAAATAACCGCTATAACAATCCATTTGGCACCGAGATCTCATTTTATAAAACCAGTGATGGCGGAATGGCACGTATGAGCAGAAGCAGTGACACCATAGGACATGGCTATGGTTCGGAGACCGGCAGAGTGAGGGGACTAAAGGGATCGTATTATGACAAGTATGAAGGTTTGGAGAAAGACCTTCCTGACCTGTCGAGGCCACCTCTTCCCCCGGGTATGAATCCCGGCGGACATGGAGGATCACATGGTTACCTGACAGATGAATTTGTCAGGGCAATAATCGAGGACAGAAAGCCATTGGTAGATATTGCAGCAGCATTGAATATGACTGTCGGGGGTATTGTTGCTCATCAGTCAGCATTAAGAGACGGGGAGTGGATGAAGATCCCCCAGTTTAAACTTTAAGTAAAAATGATTATAGATTCAATTCCCGCACTGATAGGAAATACTCCTTTAGTCAGACTTGACAAGTTGTCTGGCCGGAATATAAACCTATTTGGGAAACTTGAATATGTTAACCCGGGAGGCAGTGGCAAAGACAGGGCCGCCCTTCAGATAATCATAGATGCATATGAGTCGGGACGACTTGTAAAGGGACAAATGGTAGTGGAGATGACCAGCGGGAATATGGGCTCTGGACTGGCAGTTGTATGCAGTCAGTTTGGTAATCCGTTCACTGCTGTTATGCCTTCCGGTAACAGTCAGGAGAGGGCCAGGCTCCTAAAAGCCCTTGGGGCTGAGGTTGTCCTGACTGATCAGGTAGATGGCCGTCAGGGTATGGTCACAGGTAAGGATATCAGCTATGCATCGAAGGTTGCCCGTAATTTAGCTGAGATGAACAATGGTTTTTATGTCGATCAGTTTAATAATATTTCCGGGATAAAAGCTCACTATCAAAATACCGGTCCTGAGATATGGAGAGATCTGCCCGCAATAGATGCATTTGTCACCTCTGTCGGTACAGGGGGAACCTTTATGGGTATTTCAGGGTATTTAAAAGAAAAGAACAGTAATATTAAATGCGTTGCAGTGGAACCTGAAAATGCTGCAATCCTTAAAAATGGATATGTTACTGATCCGAAGCATATAATCCAGGGTACCGGCTACGGACTTGTTCCCCCTCACTGGGACGGTGCAATTGCTGACGATATCATTACTGTTTCTGATGATGAGGTCATGACTATGACCAGGCGACTCAGCAGGGAGCAGGGACTTTTTGCCGGCTATTCAACAGGTGCAAACATTGCAGCCTCTCTTAAGTTTGCTGAAAAAAACAGATCTGTTAAAAATATCGTAACTATTCTGTGTGATACAGGCTATAAATATTCAGACCTTTAATGACTTATTGCAATTTTTTTCAGCGATGATTTTGTCATACTTTTAAAAATGAGAAACAGTATTTTCAAAAGATAACAGAAATTTAGATTTTTAACGAAATTAAATTAAGATGAAACTAATGAAACAATTTATTCTGCTGATTCTCTCCCTGGTGCTATTTGTCAGTCCTCTATCCTCCCGGAACAGAAACACTAAAGTATTTACAATCTTTACATCCTCCGGCTGCGGATGTACCGGTTCCGGCGGACCTCCCGAGACTTTTTCGACTAATGAGAGCATTCTTGCTGACCTTGTAAATGAGTGTGATGGAATTGAATTCATTTTGTTTGAGGGAAATGTTACTGAAGCCTGGAATGAAGTGCAAAGTAACAAAGATAATTTTGACGGGGTACTTATTATAGGACGGTTGGACAGGGATTACCGTTTGGCATTTACCGGACTTCCCACCATAATTGTATATAACCTTTTTGAATTTCAGAGCGGCCACCATTACCATATCTATGCTACAGGAAAGGTTAAAGGTGATGAGATGAATATCCTGCAGGGGGGCACGAACTATAAAGAGGTTAAAATTCTCAATGCACAGCTTGACCGGAGAAATCTGTGCGATCCT
This sequence comes from uncultured Prolixibacteraceae bacterium, assembly GCA_964495655.1. GTDB lineage: Bacteria > Bacteroidota > Bacteroidia > Bacteroidales > Prolixibacteraceae > JAAYJR01. The sequence continues at coordinate 9,497 of CAZBWK010000127.1, forward strand.
GAGGTGTCAGGATCTATGTTTAATGACCTTGTTTATAAAATTAAACTCATCAGGGCAGTAAAAGAGATGAAGGAGACCAGAATTTTAATGGTTAAAGGGAGTGAA
>CAZBWK010000128.1:0-9192 GCA_964495655.1 uncultured Prolixibacteraceae bacterium
TTTGGGTCATATGCAAAAGATACATACCGGGATGACAGTGATATTGACGTAGCAATTGTGGTTAAAAAGATGGATGGAGATTTTTTTTCCATACATCCTTTGCTCTGGAAATTACGAAGGCAGATTGATGACCGCATCGAGCCGGTTCTTATTGAAAGGGATTTTGATGATGCCGGATTTCTTGAAGAAATCATAAAAAACGGAATTGAAGTTTCCTGAATTTTAAAAATCCAATATCGGTATTCATAAAAAAACTTTACATGAATTTCTCATATAACGCTCATACTTTTATATCGGTGCTCCCCTGATCACGATGAATCGGGAGAAGTTGCAACCTGATTTGCGGGAGTTTGGTGTGAATTACCACATATTCCACATATCAACAATATCCCCAAAATGAACCTGGTTTTGTTTTGAACGGTATTTTTCTGAAAATTTTCCATCCACAAATACATCTTCATCCAGGCGGATAAGAACCGGTTCAGCTACAAACACCGTGTGATCTCCTGTTACATACTCATCGGTAACTTTGCACTCCATATTCAGATAACATTCTTTTATTAGATTTGCTTTGATGATCTTTGAGTCCATGGCAGTCAACCCGGTATCAGCATACTTATCTGTCTGATTGCTGTGCAGAGTGCCAATTTTACCGACAACCTCAATCAGTTGTTTTGATGGCAGGTTTAAACCAAATTCCAGCGTTTCTTCAATGAGGGCATATGATGAACAGTAATTATCATCTTCAGAGCCTTCCCTGCCATTACCCACCGAAATGGTCAGCAGCAATGGAAAGTGTGAGGTTGGAGTCATCCAGCTTGCGGTTAATATGCCTTGCACCTTTTTTCGTGCATCACAGGAAGTAATTAATACTACCTGACCGTTTCCCAGAAAGAATGACAATTTTATGGCATTTTCAGGATTTGAAAAATCAAACTCTATTTTGCTCATTGCTGTTAATTTTATTGATTTCTTGTTAAATACTAAAGCACGATATAATAAGTGGCGGTATTATAGGAATACATTTTTTCCATTCTGTCCTGGATTTCACGCATATTATCGAAAGCCTGCTTTGCTTTTTCACTAAGCTTTCCATCCTCCATGAACCATTTGTTATATTCTTCCAGCGATTTGAAAACAATCATTTCAGTGTACTTGCTTGTTCTGTCGCCTCTTTCGCCTTTTAAAACACAAAATTGCGTTCCCTGAAAGTTTTTCATAATGGACGGTCCGTATTCCTTTTGGTAGAGTTGCTCCAGATCTTCGAATGTCATTCCCTCTTCCAAGATGAAATCACATTCAAAAACAGCCACTACATTACCTGGTTTAACATCTATGGTACCTGAAAACGGAACCACAACATAATCGGTATATTCCAGGCTGGATACTAATTCTCTCCATTTACTCCAGGTTTCTCCCATGTTTTCAAAGCCTTTTTTTGCTTCTTCGCTGGATACCCCCGGTTTTGGAAACAATCGATTTCTTTCTTTCAGTGATTCAAAAACATAAAATTCAGCATACTCTCCCATTCTTTTTCCTTTTATCATTTTCATCAAACTGATCGGAATGGAAGAAAATGATTTGTTAAAAACCGGAAAAAATTCTTCGAGATAAAATGTTTCGAATTGTTCATTTGACACGTCAGATGCTGGTTTAACCTGAGTAGTACCAACGACAGCACCGGATGTAACTTTTTGGCTGTTAGCAGTTAGTCCTGCGATTAAAAAAGCTGCAATTAATAAGGTCGTAATTCGTTCCATAATTTTTTGATTTTGGTTAATGAATAAAAACTTAATTGTAAAATTCCGAATTCCTGTGTTGCAAGACCAACCGGGTATGTTGCAATGATTTATAATTTTGTCCAGTAATATGGACGATTGTTGCAGAAATTGACAGGAGAAAAAGAATTGAGGTTCAATAAAATCCCTTTTTTAAAGGAGGTATCCCGAATACCCGGGATGGTTGATTAACGGACAAAGAGTAAAAAGCAAGGAGCAAGCTGCAGACTACCAGTTAAAATCAGTCCATTTCAAAGTTTAGAGCATATTCTACTGCTTCGTCCAAACTCATGGCACTACCTTCAGTCTCGGTTTTGTTGGTTAATTCCACTCCAAGTTTTTTCCTGGCTCCCACAATGTGTTGCTGGATCAATTGTTGCCAGAATACCTGTGGAACCTCTTCCGGTATCCAATACCCAAACGATGACGCAGTCTTATTTACAGTTGCATTCAGCCTTAGTGCCTTAACGAATCGTCCCTGCCCCGATACCGACATGGCAAGTCCCGCCATTTCCATGCAAGTATAATTTTTATCGCCATATTTAAGCGTTGCTTCCAGGCTTAATCCGTATTCCTGTTCCGCTTCACCGTAATTGCCCTCCATCAATCCACAATCTCCCAACATGTGATGCGAAATCTCCACTAAATACAGGTTATCCAATTCTTCGGCCAATTTTAATGCTTTTTTAATCAAAGAACGCGCCTCCCGTGTTTTTTTGGAGGCTACCAGGCCATACACAACCACTATCATACAGTGAAGTTCAACTCCCGGATCGTTGAGTTCGATGGCCAGATCATATCCATCCTTAGAATATTTCATGCCGGTTTCATCATCTCCCATCCCATGAGTTAAATCTCCCAAATTAGCAAGTGTTAATGCTTCTTCTTTTTTGTTTTTTAATTCACGCCAAATAGATAAACCATGTTTTAAAAGAACCGAAGCTTTCTGAAAATCAGAAGTTGTTAATAGCAGTGATCCATATCCTGTATTCAGCCTGGCATGTGTTTCCTTATCCCCGATTTTTGAAGCGATAACTCTTTCGAGGATTTCTATTGCCATTGAATAATGATTGCTTCTTCCCCAGAACCAGGAAAGATTAGCTGCAAGCCTTTGGAATTTTTCGGTTTTATTCTTTTCTGCCCAACGGAGTGCTGCCAAAAAATTGTTATGCTCAAGTTGGATTTTATCCATCCAGTAAGACTGCGCAGACATTCTTTCATCGTATGCCTGTTCAGCTTTACGGCTAAAATATTCCAGGTGTTTTCTGCTTACCTCCTCATTCTCTTTTTTATCTGAAAGAATTTTCAAACCGTATTGGCGAAGCGTTTCCAATTGATTATACCTCATCATACTATTCTCCGTATAACCCGTTTGAACCAGACATGTGTCGATCAGGCAGGGAAGTATATCAATAATTCTTTCTTTTAACAGGAATTCATTTGCGCAAACCTCTTCTGCAGCGGTCAGGGCAAATCCGCCGCTAAAAATACTCAGTCTTCGAAACAAGTTTTTCTCCTCTTCCGTCAGGAGGTTATAACTCCAATCAATAGTTGCCTGAAGTGTTTTATGACGTTCAATTGTTCCCGGAACCATTGATGGAATTTCAGCCAGCCTTCCTCCAAACCGGTCGATTATCGTATGAGCGTCCATATACTTTGTCCTGCCCGCCACCAGTTCAACTGCAAGCGGAATACCATCAACCTTTTGGCAGATGGTGGCTACCTCTGTTATATTTTCGTTGGCAAGCTTAAAGCCGGGATTATTTAACAGTGCCCGGTCGGCAAATAACCTGACAGCCTCTGATCTGTTGGCGAACTCCACATCAAATACAGAAGCAGGGTCAACCAGGCTTAGCGGGGAAATGTACCACACTTTTTCCCCTTTGATATTTAATGCCTTGCGACTGGTAGCTACGATTGATAATCCAGGGACAGACTGAATCAGTTTTGCTGACAATTCAGAGCAGGCAGATAACAGGTGTTCACAATTATCGAGCAGGATTAACAGATTCTTTTCTCTGATCCTCTCAATAATTACCTCCATCATATCTCTGCCCGGTACCTCAGCAATTTCAAGGGAGCTCATGAATTGTTTTACAACAAACTCTTCCTGTTCCAAAGGAGCCAGGTTCACAAACCAGATACCATCTTTGTATTCGTTTCCCAATTTCGAAACCGCCTCACATGCCAGCCTGGTTTTACCAATTCCCAGGTGCCAATCAGTGAAACAATACCGTTTTCTTTTAATAAACTTTAAATGGTATTTATCTCAGTTTCGCGTCCAATGAATGAAGTTGTCTGAAAAGGAAAGTTTTTTAAAAGATTATTTTGATTCTGAAAAGCCTGAGACTCTTCCACAACTTCCTCCAAACTTTCAACCTCATTCGGAGGGAAACCAAAGTGATCTTTGAAACATTTACTAAAATAATTTACACTTCCAAATCCCACGGCAAAAGCTACTTCAGACACGGTATAATCTTGTTCCTTCAACAATTCCATGGCTTTGCTCAGCCTGACTTTCCGCAAATACTGGCTCACTGAGTCACCGGTAACACTTTTAATCTTCCTGTGAAGGTTTGAACGGCTCATATTTAATTCATAGGCCAATTCCGACACACCAAACCGTTCATTTTGAATATTGGAATCGATTATTTCATTAAGCTTGCGGGTAAATTTTTTATTAATACAATTCCGGTTTGCCATAAAAATTGCAATAAGTCATTGATTATTATTAAAGATATGAAAAAAATCAATTACTTAAATTCAATTCCCGTTATTTCCTGCTGAAATTATCCTGATTTGGAAATAACCGATTAAAACTTAGTTCTTTTTCGAAATGCGAAATAATTCCAGCATTTTTTAGCATCTCAAACATTATTTTACGGCTTTGTTCTGCCGGAAATGTTTCTTTAAAAAATAGGATCTCTTTACTTATTTAACTAAGAAGTATTATTGGTTACAAATGGTTATAAAATAAATAAAGAGGTCGATCATGACCTCTTGTCCTGTCCGGCTCCCCAGACAGTTGAAAGTTGCAACCTGATATGTGAGAGTATGGTCTAAGTCCGCACCGTTTTAAATTAATTCAGGCTCTGATTAAAAACACACAAAATATATCTTAAGAATTTGATAATTACAAAAAAGTACTTAATTTTGTACGTATAAATTTTAAGAAATGAAAGCTGTTAATTATTCAGAGTTGAGACAAAACTTAAAGAAAAATCTTGATGCTGTTACTGATAATGAAGAATTTTTGGTGGTTCACCGACCAAAAGGGAAAAGTATTGTAATGATGTCGTTAGCGGAATATAACGCCATGCAGGAAACCTCGCATCTGAATAAAAGTAAAGCAAATCGTCAAAGGCTTGAAAGTGCTATTGAAAATATTAACTCAAAAACAAACTTAATAAAACACAATCTTTCTGAGTAATGGATATATTCTGGGACAAAACCGCTTGGGAAGATTATTTATATTGGCAGGATCATGACAAGAAAATATTGCGTAAAATAAATTCCCTGATAAAAGAATGTCAGCGCACCCCCTTTGAAGGAACGGGTAAACCTGAACCCCTCAGACAAAATCTTTCAGGTTATTGGAGTAGAAGAATTACAGGTGAACACCGCTTGGTTTACAAAGCTGAGAATGATGTAATTTACATTGCACAATGCAGATATCATTATTAATTGCCTGAAAATTGCGTTTCTTTTTCTAACTATTTATCTTTTCAAAAATGTATAACCAGAAAATAGTCATTTCGACCTAATGAGACTTTAACCTTATTAACCGACTGAATGTCAGATGTTAATCTCTTGAGAATTTACATCAATTATATAATCAATTTAAATTCTATGAAGAAGTTGTAACTTATTATTTGACAGGTAGGTAATCGTTAATCTCAAATTCTATAAGTGTTTCATAGTATATAAACAAAAAAAGAGGTCGAAATTTGCTCGCAAATTCAATCGAATACCATTTAAATATACGATTGAATGAGATTAAAATGACCTCTTGTCTTGTGTGACCCTCTGACAACCGAAAGTTGCAACCTGATTTGTGAAAGTTTGGTGTGAATTACCACCTTTCTATTAGGAATTCTTCTGACTAATATCTTTATTCTGCAGCACTTATATTATTCTTGCTTCATTTGAAGCTCCATACCAAGTTACCGCATCATTCCTAAAGCATCATTCGCTAAACCATTCAACTATTTTCCCATTCTGAATTTGCCGGAATCCGGCAAATGTGACATTAATTTCGTTTTAATGACTCCAAATTTTAAGTTATTAATAACCTGCCTTTGTAATTCTCTCCTTTGGAGATACTTTGGTTTTATTGAACCAACCAATCTGTTGATGATTCGAATTTGACTTCCCCCAGTGCATTTAGTTTATTATAAACCGTAATCACATTATTTAACTTAATATTAAATGCCTCAGATGATTTTTTAAACTCCGGCCAATACTTATCACGCACCTGTATGGAAGAATTTACGGTAATAATACTGAAATTTTCTTTTAGGTCACCTCTTTCTCCCTCGAGGAAATAGTATTTCATTTCTCCTTCAAATTCTTTGTTAATAGCGGGAAGCCATTCCTCTGTAAAAAAGCTTTTCCATTGATTGTAAGTTACATCCGGATTAAGTTTAACAGTTCCCACATGAAAGCCTATCACGTTACCTTTTTCGAGAGTTTGACTATAGGATAAAATCGGGAAAAAAGCACAGGCAAAAGTTAATAGTATCTTTTTCATTTTTCCATTTTTTTAATTGATAAATAGTCTTTATATAAAATTAAGGCAATCCATATTAACAGACCAGGTGGTTATGATTCAATTTCATGAATTTTTGTTCCAAAATCGTGTGCTTATGTTGCAATAGTTACGAGGGATATTCAAAATACAGGAAGTTATATGGCCTGTTACAGTTTCTGATTATATTAGTCCTTATTAAAATCCAGTGCATACTTTACCGCCCTTTCAAACCCCATGGCAATACCTTCTTCCCCGTATTGTTTTGCCAGTTCTTCACCAACTGCTTTCCTGGCTCCATCAATGTAGGTATCCTTAAACTCATCCCATAATGGCCAGATGCCATAAATTTCCACTCCAATGGATTTAAACATTTCAATGGCAACTGCATTTAACCGAATAGATTTAGCCCATCGGGTTTGTCCGGAAAGAGCGAAAGCAATCCCCTGTAAATCAGCATAAGCATTAAATAAGATCCCGTATTTCAACGCAGCATTAACTCCAAGCCCGTACCGTTTTTCAGCTTCCCGAAAATCTTTGACTCCAAGGGCACAATCACTTCTTAAATGCCTTGCTCCGGAAATCCAAAATGGTTGATTTAAACTTATTGAAGAAGTTAACAGCTCGTCCAAATAAGGTAAAGCATTATCAAATTGTTTGGAGTGAACCAACGATATACATAAATAACCCAAAGCATTATTTAAAAGCCCCGGTTTGTCCAACTTTCTGGCCAGTTCAAGGCATCTTTCGCTGTGTTTGATCGCCTCCTCCATGTCTTTGGAAATGGACTGATGGCTTGCACTAAGGTGATTCAATACAATTGCTTCTTCAAATCGATTCTTCAACCGATTCCATAATGAAAGGCTTTTGTTAAGTAAATCAAAAACGTAATCCCGATCCCTGAAATAGAAAGCTAAATATCCCAGTCCGCACAGATTTCGGGCATATGCCTCAGTTCCCTTTGGTCCATTTGACAATGCCTTTTCCAAATATTGCTTACCGGACAAGAAATTGGGAACAAGTACCCAGAACCAGGAGAGATATCCGGTAAGAATACTGAACTCCTCAGGACAATTTTGGTCGGCCCAGTTCAATGCACTATTCAGATTGTAATTCTCCTGCTTCAATTTAGTCAGCCAAACGAACTGTGATTCAAATTGTTCCTGATATGCCTGTTCTGCAATCCCGGTAAAATACTCCAGATGTCTTTTTCGGGCCCACACTGCTTCTTCCGTTTCAACAAGTAAATTCGATGCAAACCTTTGCAGCGTTTCCAATAATTTATACCTCATTGTTTGTCCCGGCAGGTAAACTGTCTGTATCATTGATTTATCAACCAATTGAGACAACAGATCCGGGATTATTTCTTTTGGCAGGATTTCGTTTGCACAAACCTCTTCTGCAGCATCAAGATCAAATCCTCCTGAAAACACACTCAGTTGTCTGAACAGGGCTTTTCCCTTATCAGTGAGTAAATTATAACTCCATGCAATGGCAGCCTGGATGGTTTTATGCCGGTCAACAGAACTTTGATCCAGAGAAGGTAAAGTGTCAAATCTTTCTGATAACCTGTTAAGTATGGTAAAGGTATCCATATACCTGGTGCGGCAGGCTACCAGTTCAATCGCAAGTGGAATACCATCAACCCGGTGACATATGGTTGAAACAGTGGAAGCATTCTTTTCAACAAGCTCAAATTCTGAATTATTCAATCGGGCACGATCGGTAAACAGACAAACTGCTTCAGACTTTCCGGCTACATTAATATCAATGTCAGCTTCAGGGTCAGGCAGCGTAAGAGAGGGAACAAACCATATCTTTTCGCCATTGATATGAAGTGCTTCCCTGCTGGTAACAAGCAGCGACAAACCTGGTACAGACCCGATTAATTTATGTGATATTGCAGCGCAGGTTCTGATCAGGTGTTCACAATTATCAAGCAGGATTAAAAGTTTCCTGTCCTTTATACCTTCCACAACAATATCCATCATATCTCTGCCAGGTGCTTCTGAAAGTCCAAGCGTGGTCATCAATTGTTTTATCACAAGCTCTTCCACCTCAATGGGTGCTAAATCTACAAACCAAATGTCATCCGGGAAAAATTTAACCAATTGTGCAGCCACCTCACAGGCCAGCCTTGTTTTACCGCATCCCCCTGTACCTGTAAGTGTGACGATCCGGTGTTTTTCGATCAGACTAATAATGGTACCTATTTCTTTATCACGTCCAATGAATGAAGTGGTCTGTCCGGGGAAATTTTTCAGCAGGTTCCTGCTCTCTTTGCTGACACCACTCTTTTTTTGGTTTTCAGGATCGCTTGCATCAAATATCCTCTTTTTAGCCTCAACAGGAGGGTAACCAAAGTAATTCCGGAAACATTTGCTAAAATAATCGGCACTTCCGAATCCGCTCATATAAGCTGCTTCCGCAACTGTAATTGAGTTTTCCACAAGAAATTCAAGTGCCTTATTCAACCTTGTATTTCTTAAAAACCGGCTGACTGATGTGCCTGTTGCTGACCTGATCTTACGGTGCAAGGTTGTGCGGCTCATATTCATCTTGCCGGCGAGTGCAGAGACTCCAAATCTTTCATCCTTGAAGTTGGATTCAATAATTTCATTTACGCGATTAACGAAAGTGCCTTCCCTTCTGTTTTTGACTGCCATT
>CAZBWK010000129.1:0-8925 GCA_964495655.1 uncultured Prolixibacteraceae bacterium
CTGTTTTATCTGATTGAATTCTTAGCCATATCATGGCTTATACCCGGCCTATGGGCAAAAATAGCATTCCTTCTCGCTATGCCTTTTGCAGGGAAACTGGCATTTTTGTGGTATTTATTTTACCGCAAAACTGCAGGAAGGTTTAAAGTGTTATGGCTTAAAGCTTTTTCAGCCGGGAAATACAAATATATTACAGATCTGAGAAATAACCTTTTCCAAAAACTTGATTCACTTATTATTGCAAACAGATAAACATTATCAGTTCAGTAACGTCTGATTTTTTTACGTTTCTGCCTCGCCCTTTGGCCAGTTGCCCTTGCAGTGAATTTGCGATTGCTTCTCTTCTTTTTACTGTGAAACGCTCCCTTGAACGCCGGGTCATCGATTTTCCTTTGTCTGTCAATTTCACGCAGTTGTCTCTGCTTCTCCTCAAAACCGGTTTCAACAACCTCAACTCCCGGAGGAATTTCCTGAAAAGCTATATCCATCCTGATTAATTCTTCGATCTTTCTCCAGTGCCACTCTTCAGACGGATCAACAAGGGTAATTGCATCTCCTCTCTTGCCGGCACGTGCAGTACGCCCAATCCGGTGGATATAATCTTCATAATTTGGCGGAACATCAAAATTTATAACATGACTGACATTACTTGCATCAATACCTCTGGCCGAGACATCGGTAGTTATCAGTATCCTGACTAATCCTTCTTTAAAATCCTTTATAGCATTGATGCGCATATTCTGTCCCTTATTGGAATGTAAAATCCTTTTCTCTCCTTCAGCTTTTCGTTTTATTACATTGAAAACCCCGTCGGCGTGTTCCTTTGTTTTTACAAATATTATAACTCTTGAATAGATATTCTCATCGGTAAGCAAAAACCTGACAATGTTGAGTTTAGTCCGGTAATTGGGTGCCCTGTATGCAAACTGGCTCACACCCGGAACAGGAGTTGCTGAAGGAGCGGCCTCAATCTTCTCATAAAAATCAAGAAATTCCTCAACCATCGCTTCCACACTATCAGAAAATGTTGCTGAGAAAAGCAGGTTTTGCCTTTTTGAAGGAAGAATTTCAAAAAGTTTCCTTAACTGCGGGAGAAATCCCATATCCAACATTCTGTCAGCTTCATCGATAACCAGGTATTTAATTTTCTTAAGTGACAGAACACCTGTTTTATAAAGATCTGTAAGCCGTCCAGGTGTTGCGACAAGTATATCAATTCCCGGCTCAATCAATTCTGCATGCTTTGTCCAGCCAACCCCTCCGAAAACAGCTGCATGTCGTAATTCAGACCAGGCAGTAAAACCGGCCAAATCATTGCCGACCTGTATTGACAGCTCCCGTGTAGGAACCAGGACAAGAGCCCGGGGGTCTTTCCCTTCCGGTTTTCTCAGTTTGGTAAGCAGCGGCAGCAGGTATGCTGCTGTCTTTCCTGTTCCTGTTTGTGCAATTCCCAGCACATTGCCCCCCGCAGTGATCCGTGGAATCGCCTTTTGCTGAATAGGGGTCGGATCAGATATCCCCATGTCACCAAGTGACTTTAAAATTGATTTTGCAATATTCAGATCTTCAAATGTTTTCATGCCACAAAAATAGGAAATATGTGACAATAAATAATATAACTGTAAACCAGGCCGGGGATCCTGACCAGTCATTTAACAGAATATATGTTGCCAGGTAAAGCTGAGATAATATTTTTACACTCCAGTCCAAGCAGCAGAGCTGAAACTTTACTTCCGGGCATTTCTAATGCTGATGATATCTGATCAATAAATAACCTGTCTGATCTCTTTAACAATTCGACAATCTTCTTCTCTTCAGGGTTAAGGTCAACAAACATTTCTGTCTGAAAACACCTGTTGTTATGGGCTGGATCCCATCCCATAAAATATTCCATATCTTCTATTCCCTGTATAAGGTTTGCCTCATTGTACCTGATCAGCCTGTTGCATCCTCTGGAAAAGGTATCGTTCACTCTGCCGGGGAAGGCAAAAACATCCCTGTTATACGAAGAGGCAATGTCAGCGGTAACAAGAGCTCCTCCCTTCTCTGCCGATTCAACAACCACTGTTGCGTCCGACAAACCGGCAATTATCCTGTTACGCCTGATAAAATTAGACGGATCTATCCTGGTACAACTATGAAATTCGGTTACAAGTCCTCCCGACTTCAGCATCTTTTTAGCGGTATCAGAATGTAATGAAGGATATAATCTGTCCAGACCGTGGCCAAGGATGCCAACAGTGGGAATACCATACTTAAGTGACATTTTATGAACGTGAATATCAATACCATAAGCCAGACCACTGATAATAATAACTTCATAACCTCTTTCTGAAATATCCTTAATAAGCTGACCGCAAATCTCCTTTCCGTATTGTGTTGCATTTCTGGTTCCAACAATAGAGATCGCCTTCTGACAGTTCAGTTCCATATTTCCCCTGCAGTATATGATCAAAGGTGCATCAATGCACGATCTGAGTCGCCTCGGGTAGCTCTTATCAGTATAAAAAGAGACATCAATATTATATTTATTGATAAACTTCAGTTCCTTTTCCGCCTGTAAATAAACACTCTTATCTTTGATCCTGGCCGCATTGATCTCTCCGATACCCCGAATTTTCTTCAATGATTTAAACGGCTCAGCAAAAACCTGGTCAATACGGCCCAGCTTAGACAGAAGGTTTCTGGCTAAAACATTGCCAATACCGGGTACTAGCGAAAGGGCAATCTTATAAAATAATTCTTTATCTGTTTGGGGCATAATTTTTTGTGTTATTGGGAAATTCGGAAATCAGGCTACATACCAACTATATTAAACAGAACCGCCCTTATCTTTTTACGCTCCTCCGGAGAAAGAGCAGTCAAGCTAACCTGCGGATATTCAGCAATTCCACGTTGCGTTTTTACTACTATTGTCAGGTCAGTCAATTTGCCAAATACAGAATTTTCAAAAAATGCATTATACAATAGTTTTTGGGGAAATTCAATTGAATTGAATTCAGTTTTTCCAAATCGAATAATTTTATAATAACGAAGCAGCACCTTATTATTATCGTTACTAAACTCAATAAATTGATAGTCTGCAATCTGAAAAAACAAAAACCAAAGTGCGAAAAAGCCTGCAAGTGCCAGTCCGTAAATTGTATAGTCCGTCAGGAATAGAACCAGTGCACCTATTGCTATAATTACACTTACCAGAAAAAATAATCTCCTAATTTTTATAGTCCTCTCTTTATTTGATATTGTCATTTTAAAATTTACATTAAAGGTTATTTCTGTAAAGTCATGGTCAATGAACATTTAGGAACCTGATAACAAATTTATTGTAACTTTACAAAAAATTAAACAATAATGACGCTAAAATCAAAAATAATATTTGATCAAAACATACAAACAACTCTGGGTGAGTGGATTGAGAAGTATGACAAGAGTAAAGTTTTTGTAGCAACTGAAAATAATGTTGATAAATTATGGGTAAGTAATTTTAATGAATATTTTAACTCACACCGGATCAGGAAAGTTATTGTCGCTGCAGGTGAAGAAAATAAAAACCTGGATTCAGTTGTTCAAATTTGGAAGTTCCTTTCAGACAACAAAGCCGGCAGGAAATCATTATTAATAAATATAGGCGGAGGAATGCTCACTGATCTGGCAGGTTTTGCCGCATCAACTTTTAAAAGAGGAATCGGTTTTTTAAATATCCCAACAACATTGCTATCGCAGGTTGACGCATCAATAGGTGGTAAAACAGGAATTAATTTCGCCGGACTGAAAAATGAAATAGGAACCTTCAAAGAGCCGGTTGCAGTTATAATAAATACCAATTTTTTAAAAACTATAGACCGTAATAACTTTATTTCAGGATTTGCAGAGATGATCAAACACGGTTTGATACAGAGCCCTGAACATCTTAGTGAATTAAAAAAATTTAACTTTGAAAAAATTGATTATGTATTACTGCAGGCCATTATCTCAAATTCTGTTGAAATAAAAAAGTATTTTGTCCTTAACGATCCCACTGAAAAAAATATCAGAAAAGCTTTGAATTTCGGCCATACAACAGGCCATGCAATTGAGAGCCTTGCCATGAAACAAAAAAGACCGGTTTTACATGGTTGTGCAGTAGCCTGGGGAATGATTGTTGAGTTGTATCTTTCAATGAAAAAATGTGGACTGAATGAGATGGTAATTCAGGAATTAACTGACTGGTTAATAAATATATACGGAACATTCGAGATAGACCATTCTGACTATGAAGCCTTGTTTGGACTTATGGCTCACGACAAAAAAAATGAAGGTGATCAAATAAATTTCACGCTTATCTCAGATATCGGCTGTTTTGAAATTAACAGGACCTGCGATAAAAAATTAATTTTTGAGGGTTTAGACTATTTCCGGATTATCCGGAAAAAAATATAAATTGACCATGATATATTTAGTATCAAATAAAAATACAACTATCAATCTGAATATCGACCTGCCTGCCTCAAAAAGTATAAGTAACCGCGCACTTATCATTAACGCTTTGACTGACAATCCCATTCCAATCAACAACTTGTCCGACAGCGATGATACCAGGGTATTAAAAGAGGCTCTATATTCTAATGATACTGCTAAATTTGATATCGGACATGCAGGGACTGCCATGCGGTTTCTTACTGCGTACCTGTCACGTATTGCCGGAGAATGGGAAATAACCGGTTCATCAAGAATGCAGCAAAGGCCTGTAGGCATTTTGGTAAATGCCCTTAACCGGTTGGGAGGGAATATTCAATATCTTGAAAAAGCAGGGTTTCCCCCGCTCAAAATTTACGGATCGCACCTGACTGGTAAAACCCTCGAGATGGATGGTTCTGTCTCCAGCCAGTATATATCTGCATTATTAATGATCGCTCCGGTAATTACCAACGGACTTACTTTGAAATTAAGGGGAGAAATAACATCAAGAGCATACATTAAAATGACCCTTATGCTTATGGCCAGGTTCGGAATTAAATATGACTGGACAGAAGATACTATTACAATTCCAGGGCAAAATTATGAATCAATAAATTTTACTGTTGAATCAGACTGGTCAGCAGCATCTTACTGGTATGAAACACTGGCTCTCTCAGACAATGGCAGAGTCTTTTTTACTAACTTAAGCCTTGACAGTATGCAGGGAGATGCACAAATTGCACACTGGTTTAATCATTTCGGAATCTCTTCTGTTCAAAAAGATAATGGTGTACTGATAACTAAAAAAGAGGATCACAATCCTGAAAAACTTATTCTCAATTTTATTGAGAACCCGGATATGGCACAGACAATGGCATGCCTTTGCGTTGCAAAAAAAATTCCTTTTTACTTTTCAGGCTTAAAAACCCTTAAAATAAAAGAGACAGACAGGATTGCTGCTTTAAAAAATGAGCTTGCAAGGTTTGGTGCCTTACTGTCAGAACCCTTACCGGGAGAATTAAAGTGGTCAGGCGGGATCACCCGCTCGCCGGCCGCCGGCACCCCTGCTGTTAAAACCTATAATGATCACAGAATGGCAATGTCTTTTGCACCGATGGCAACTGCCGGATTAAACATGACAATTGAAGATCCCCTCGTGGTAAGAAAATCATATCCTTCATTTTGGAGTGATCTTAAAGAAGCAGGTTTTGAAATAACTGTCAGGGATAAATAAACTTCAGCTTATCTCTTGTGTCTGAAAAAATCCCGTATCAGTTCAGAGGATTCATCCTCCATTATTCCTCTGGTAATCCTGGTTTTAGGATGCATAATATCATTACTTACCAGGCTATACCCTCTTTTTTCATCAGTTGCTCCGAAAACCACCCTTCCTATATGTGCAAGTGATAAAGCTGCCGCACACATCACACATGGTTCTAATGTAATATACAGGGTGCAATCATCCAGATATTTCCCTCCCAGCATATTTGCCGCAGCCGTGATTGCCTGCATCTCCGCATGAGCTGTGACATCATTAAGAGTTTCTGTAAGATTATGTACCCTGGCAATAATCTTTCCTCCGGCAACTACAACCCCGCCAACAGGCACCTCACCTTCATTAAAAGCTTTCAGGGCTTCGGCAAATGCTGCCTTCATAAAATATTCATCATTAAAGGGTGTGATCATTTTATTATAGCATTTAACTTATAAGAATGAAACGAACATGAACTATCCAAACAAAAAAGCACAAATATAAACGTTTAAAAAAGTTAATAAAAATGAGGTGTGCTAAATGACCTCAACATTTTTAAATTGTTTATTCATAAAAAATTATAAAATTTTCATCAGATGAATTTGCTAAAATCTTCTTATTTTCGCAACCAAATCATAAAAAAACATCATGTACAGAACACATACTTGCGGAGAGTTGAGATCTGAAAATGTCGGTCAACAAATAATTCTGGCCGGATGGGTTCAGAGAGTCAGAGATCTGGGAGCAATGAGATTTACAGATTTACGTGACAGATACGGGATCACCCAGCTGGTAGCAGATGAGAACACACCTGAATCTGTTTATAAAACGCTCGAAAATATCGGCAGGGAATATGTAATACAAGCCTCAGGGATTGTCAGGGAGCGTTCGAGTAAAAACAATAAAATCCCTACCGGTGAAATTGAAATTGAGTTAACCGGACTGAAAATTTTAAGTCCTTCCGAAATACCTCCTTTCACCATTGAAGAAGATACCGATGGAGGGGATGAATTAAGAATGAAATACAGGTACCTGGACCTCAGGCGAACTGTAATCCGTAAAAATCTTGAGTTAAGGGCATCTGTTGCCCACACTGTCAGAACTTATCTGAATAACGAAGGATTTATTGAAACCGAAACACCTGTATTAATAAAATCAACACCCGAGGGCGCCCGCGATTTTGTTGTACCCTCAAGAATGAATCCGGGGGAATTTTATGCCCTGCCCCAATCCCCTCAGGTGTTTAAACAGCTTTTGATGGTTGCCGGATTTGATAAATACTACCAGATTGTCAAATGTTTCAGGGATGAAGACCTTAGAGCTGACCGGCAACCGGAGTTTACTCAAATTGACTGTGAAATGTCCTTTGTGGAACAGGAAGATGTATTATCTTCATTTGAAGGGTTGATAAAATCTGTATTCAAAGAAGTTAAAAATATTGAAGTTGCAGATTTTCCGAGAATTTCATATTCTGAAGCATTGGAAAAGTATGGGACTGATAAACCTGACATCAGGTTTGATATGACTATATGTGATCTGACCGGATCAGTGAAAGGTAAAGGATTTTCGGTATTTGACAATACAGAATATACAGGTGCAATATCTGTACCCGGTGGCGCTGCTTATTCGCGAAAGAATATTGATGAACTTACAAATTGGGTAAAACGGCCGCAGATTGGCGCCGGAGGAATGGTATATATTAAATATAACAACGACCAGACTGTAAAATCTTCAGTTGATAAATTTTTTGATCCGGGGGAATTAAAAAAGTTGATTGAAATTGTCAGGGCTGACTGCGGTGATATGATACTCATGCTTTCCGGCAATAAAAATGAGACTTTGAATGCACTTGGGGAATTACGGTTAGAGATTGGCAAAAGAGAAGGCCTGCGCAATAAAAATATCTTTAACCCATTATGGGTTGTCGATTTCCCATTACTGGAATGGGATGACAAGTCACAAAGGTTCTTTGCAATGCACCATCCTTTTACCTCTCCTAAAAATGAAGACATTGAAATGCTGGAGACCGATCCGGGGAGAGTGCGGGCGAATGCATACGATCTGGTAATCAATGGAGTAGAGATCGGCGGTGGTTCTGTGAGGATTTACGATTCTGAATTGCAGTCAAAAATGTTTACCGTACTTGGTCTGACAAGGGAAAAGGCTATAATGCAATTTGGATTCCTTATGAACGCCTTCAAATATGGCGCTCCTCCTCATGCAGGGATTGCATTTGGATTTGACCGGCTGGTATCGTTGCTTGCCGGACTGGATTCAATAAGAGATGTTATTGCATTTCCAAAGAATAATGCAGGCAGAGACGTGATGATAGATTCTCCTTCTGTAATCTCGGAGGAGCAACTAAATGAACTGAATTTGAAAATTCAGATACCAGACAAACAGTAAGAACACCCTGATAGAGATAAAAACATAACCCCGGGTGTGACAACCCGGGGTTATGTTTTTATATTCTAAAATAAAATAGCTTAATGCGGAGTTCTCTTCCTTGATGAATAATTGATATGAAGTGCAGCAGATTTTCTCAACTCCTGCTTAATATCAGTAACAATACCCATTTTAGTATTTTCATCCACTTTAAGAGAAGTGATCATAAGAGGTCTTTCAGCCTCATCCCGGGATTCTCTTTCGGCAATGATATAATCCTGTATATCACCAACGTTAGCAAATTGGTCATTCAATTGGATTCGTGGTGCGATACCAAAAGTCTTCTGGTATTGAAGAAGTGGTTCACCAACATAAATATAGCTAACAAGTGATTTCTTTTCCAGCTTACTCAACTCAGTTGCCTCAGGAAGTCTGATATGCACCATATAAGTAACTTCCCTCATGGTCGTACTGACCATAAAGAAGAAAAGCAACATGAATACGATATCAGGTAAAGAAGCTGTTGAGATGGGAGGAAGTTCCTTTCCCCCTTTTTTTCTGAATTTATGCATATTAATTTCCTCCTACCTTTTTGGGTTCAGCTTCTGAAATTCTTGACGGAAAAATCTCGCGAACAGCATTTTGTTGATCTCTGTCAAGGTCATTATAGGATTTTCCAAATTGCTGTTGGGATAATTCATCCCTCAATTCATTAATGGCACCAACCAGTTCGTTTTGAACAGCGATATATGTACCGTATTTTGTATCCAGGTCATTCCTCAATGAAATGACGCCTTTTGTAACCATTACTTCTCCGAAGTATGGCACTTGCGTAGGTTCTTTTTCAGGCA